>CAIJWE010000016.1 GCA_903824295.1 uncultured Chlorobiaceae bacterium | reverse complement strand
TATCAGGCTGTGATTGCTCGATACAGTGAACGTATCCATTCTTGGGCTATATCGAGTATCCGGATTATGAATTGGCTCTTCGGGAAGGCAACGCAGAAATTTACCGGTATGAATATCCCACACCTCGACATTAAAGAATCTGGCCAGCTCAATATATTTTGGATCTGGTGATGGGCCTAATGGTGCTGTAGTGATAACTGAATCGTTCGTCAAGAATCCAAATGAACTATCGCAATAGAAGCCTCCGTTCCGGGTAAATTCATTCACTTTTTCCCAAGTCTGAGTATCCCAAACGGTGATGGTTGTTCCATAATAACTGAGCGCCGCAAGGTATTTCCCATTTGGACTCCACGCTACAGCGTTGATAAATGCTTTTGTTGAAAGTTGAGCTATCTCATCGACTCGTTTTGCAGGATTTTCAGCAACTCTGCCGGGAACTTGATCTTGAGCATTGACGACCGGAGAGACAACGATAGAGACCAAAAACACCATAACACAAAGAAAAAAGGTCAACGACACAAAAAAAGTCTGATGAGCAGAATAGCCGTCTCGACCAAAGAATTTTTCTTCAGGTTTTACCAAATCCTCTTTACACGACATTATCAACTCCCATTCAATAGGGTTTTTGGAGAGAAGACTCACGTTATTCAGCTACTCAATAATAAACTTTATATCCGGAAATGGCTGCAACGATCAAATACTCAAAAAACGCAAGAACAGGCGAACGAGAATGAGAAAATTGGACTTTTTTTGTTGGGGACCGCCTCCACTCCTCTACTCCGTTTGAGGTAAAAATAGCGTATAAAAACAATCAAAATATTTTAAAAAAAAGCGTGTTTTGCAAATCCTGCATAACTTCTATCACAACTCATTATGCGACTATGTTCTTCTTTTAAATGGTTTTGTAACAAACATTGAAGTTGATTTCACCTCTTATTAATATATTCACATCATTGCCGCCGCAACCCAAAAAATGCATAAAGGGAGTCGGAAACCACGACGCATAAGGGCTGTAATCAGTCAACTCCCAATCAGCAGGCATCGCCTGAAGTTCTGCTATTGGCAAACCATCCTTGAACAACTTCAAATACATGTGATTACCAATACCAGAAACAGGCCATAAACATTCAAGAATAGTATATGTAGACATTTTGATAATTATTGAATATTTTGATAAGATGGCAGATGGCGTTACATCAACATCCTTACCAATATTCTTTAGTTACCATTGCCGTCTAACCTTACATATCAAATGCTTGTCACCATCCACCCCATTAACAATTATACAACCACACCCATATACATTAAAAATGTTTCTAACAACTTCCTTACGTTGCCCTATAAATATAAAATCTGACATCTTACGTATTTTAAGCAAATCAAGCATAGAATCACAAGTCCCTCTCCCAAGGTATGGATTTGGTTTTTCAAATCTACCATTGATAATTATTCTAAAAAAAACGTTATCACCTAAACAAGAAAAGTCATCAACCCATATCGGATACCTCGGTATGTAGCCAAGTGCCCAGACAACAAGCCCAAGAGCAATTATGGCAAATATTATTATCTAATTTTATTAAGCATTTAACACTCCAAAGCAAATATTTAATTAGCAACCTATCGCAACACATCCTGACAAGCCCTAACCTATAAAAAACATCAGTCATATTCACAAAACTGAATTGGTGATTCAATAGGATTTTCAAGATAATTGCTATTGATTTATAATATCTAAAAACTAAATCTTCTTTTTTATTAATACAAAAATATCTGCTATAAGAATAATGACACTAAGCAACCAAACCCAGTACCCGAAACCGTAACCACTTATTTTTACATAAATATTTTCCGGCATTCCACGCACCAATATTTTTTCATAAAAAAGAAAACTTAGCATAAAGAAAAATGAAATTAATGACAAAATCAATGAAAATATGTATTTTTTTTTACC
Organism: uncultured Chlorobiaceae bacterium; assembly: GCA_903824295.1. Lineage (GTDB taxonomy): Bacteria > Bacteroidota > Chlorobiia > Chlorobiales > Chlorobiaceae > Chlorobium. The sequence continues at coordinate 12,329 of CAIJWE010000016.1, read as the reverse complement.
ATAAATAGCCATGCAACAAACAGTAATGGATTAGCTAACCAGACATAACACCCATAAAAAAAACCCATCCAACCAGCCAATAAAAGCAAGTATCCCGGAGCCAACTCTTTTGGATTCTTAAAATCCAGGTAAAAGCAATCCTGGGTAAGCGAAAATGCATATAATGCAGCGCTGGCAATAAGAACATGCTTAGTGTTAATCATTCTCATAATCGATGCAAGTATATTTTTATAATAAAACCGAAAAGAATAAAAATTCTAGAACGAATTTTGAGTACACCAAGAAATTCATCAGACTTGTCTATTTTAACCCGTGTACATATTTCATAATCACCCAATCTGCAATCAGTTTGAATCTTCTGATAAGACTGCGGATAGGGTTACATTATTTATATTCACCGCTAACTTTTTAATCATAAGAGTTCAACAGAAAATAATGCCGAAGTAAAACAAGGGCTAACGCTAAGAAATCAGGTCAAATCGACCTGATATTACGGAACAACTTGTAGTTGAACGCTTACCACTTTTATCAACCTCAAAATCATAAGTTATCTCAACGAATGGAGTAAAAATCGAATTTGCATCAATATCTTTACCAATGTTCTTTCGTCGCCACTGCCGTTTAACCGTACATATCAAATGCTCTTTACCATCTGCCCCGTGAACAATTTGACAACCACCCCATATAGGTTAAAAGTTTTTCTAACAAAATCCTTACGTTACCCTATAAATATAGAATCTGACATCTTGCATATTTTAACTAAATCAAGCATAGAAAAGCCTGTCACTCTCCCAAGACTTGGATTTGGTCTTTCAAATCTACCATTGACAATTATTCGCAAAAAGACATGATCGCCCAAACAGGAAAAGTCATCAACCCATATCAGATACCTCGGTATGTAGCCAACTACCCAGATAACCATTCCAAGCGCAATTATGGCAAATATTATTATTTTATTTTTTATTAAGCATCTAATGCACAAAAATGAGTGTTTAATTATCAGCGCCAAGCAATACATTCTCAGAAACCCTGACTGGCAAAAAAATCAAATATTCAAAGTAGGGTTTTCGGGATAATCGTCTCATGAAGCCACCGAAGCAGAAAGCTCATTGATCAAACATCCGATGATCGGAAAACGCGACCACAAGGTCTAACACAAAAGCAACAACAATTACCGAACAACAGCTCAATCAGGCGACTCACAGGTAAAAAGTTGAACTTATTTTGTTGAGGACAGCCGCCACCCCCTCGATCACGCAAAAGTGAAAAAAAAGTATAACAAATCGACCAAAACAATCAAAATATTTTCAAGAAAAAGCGAGCTCTGCTGACGAACCACCTGTCGCTCATTTCCGATTTGTGCCCCCTTTTGTTTTCTGCCATGCTTTGGCTACCTTGGCAAATGAAATTCAGCCTCATTACCACCGACCCGCACTCTTCAGCCAGGTGCGGAGTTCTGGAAACCAGCCACGGAGCGATTCCTACGCCGGTCTTTATGCCGGTAGGCACCCGTGCAAGCGTCAAATCAGTTGAACCCCATGAACTGCGGGAACTCAACGTCCATATCATACTGGCCAATACCTACCACCTCTACCTGAAACCGGGAAACGAGATTCTGCAAAAAGCGGGAGGTGTTCACCGCTTCATGAACTGGGACGGCCCGCTCTTGACCGACAGCGGCGGCTACCAGGTCTACTCGCTCTCTGACCTGCGCAAAATCAATGAGGAGGGGGTGATCTTCAAGTCGCACCTTGACGGCTCAAAACAGCACTTCACCCCCGAAAATGTAATTGAGACCGAGCGCATTATCGGCAGCGACATCATGATGCCGCTCGATGAGTGCCCCCCCTCAACGGCCGACAGAGAGTATGTCCGCATTTCGGGAGAGCTGACCATCCGCTGGGCAGAACGGGCAAGGAGGCATTTCAGCCTCACCTCCCCGCTCTACGGCCACGAGCAGTACCTCTTCGGTATCACGCAGGGCGGAATCCATGCCGACCTGCGCACCCTCTCGACCAAAGCTCTGGTTGACCTCGATTTTGACGGCTACGCCATTGGCGGCATGGCGGTCGGAGAACCTGCAGCAGAGATGTACCGCATCCTTGATCTCTCTCACCCACTGCTGCCGGAACAGAAACCGCGCTACCTGATGGGGGTCGGCACACCGGAAAACATTTTGAACGCCATTGAGCGCGGCATCGACATGTTCGATTGCGTCATCCCGACGCGTGAAGGGCGCAACGGCAGGGTCTACACCCGCCAGGGCAAAATGAACCTCCGCTCTGCCAAATATTCCGCCGACTTCAGCTCCATCGACGAAGGGTTCGATAACGAGGTGTGCCGCAACTATTCACGCGCCTATATCCGCCACCTCCTCAATGTCGGCGAGATTCTCGGCCTTAAACTCTGCACCCTGCAGAACATCTCATTCTTTATGTGGCTCACCGCAACAGCACGGGCGGAGATCCAGAAGGGCTCCTTCATGGAGTGGAAACAAGATTTTCTTGAACGATTCAATTACCATGACAACGCATAAACTTTTTCTCCTCAGCCTCGGCTGCTCCAAAAATACGGTAGATTCTGAACGGCTGATGGCACAGGCTGAAGCTTCGGGCATTATCTTCACCGAAACTGCCGACGAGGCCGACACCATCCTCATCAACACCTGCGGATTCATTGAAGATGCCAAAGAGGAGTCCATAGCCGAAACCCTGGCGGCCATTGAAAAAAAGAGTGAGGGAAAAGTCAAGCAGGTCTATGTAATGGGATGCCTCACCGAACTCTACCGCCGTGAACTTCAGGAAGAGATGGCGGAGGTAGATGGCTTTTTCGGCACCCGCGAATTGCCCGAAATTCTTGCTGCTCTCGGGGCCAACTATCGCGAAGAGCTCTATGACCACCGCTCACGGCTCACACCTCCCCACTACAGCTATCTCAAAATTGCCGAAGGGTGCAACCACACCTGCTCGTTTTGCTCAATTCCGACCATCAGGGGGCGCTACCGCAGCCAGCCCACAGAGCAACTCCTGCGCGAAGCGGCCCTGCTCAAGGGCGCTGGCGTCAGGGAGCTGAACGTTATTGCACAGGATATCAGCATGTTCGGCTACGACACGATGGGCAAGACGATGCTCAACGACCTGGTGCTCCGCCTCTCCGACATGGAGTTCGACTGGATTCGCCTGCTCTACGCCTATCCGGTGAACTTTCCGCTTGAGGTGATTGACACGATGCGCCAGAGGGAGAACATCTGCAACTATCTCGACATTCCCCTCCAGCATTGCAACGACCGCATCCTGCACTCAATGAACCGCCGTATCAACAAGCTCGAAACGGTTCGGCTGATTGATACCATCCGCGAAAAGAACCCCGATATCCGCCTGCGCACCACCATGATTGCCGGCTATCCCGGAGAAACCCGTGAAGAGTTTGAGGAGCTGCTGGAGTTTGTGGAGACAACCCGTTTCGACCGCCTCGGCTGCTTCCCCTACTGCCACGAAGAACATGCTCCCTCATTCGCGCTTGAGGAGTGCATCTCCCCCGAAGAGAAACAGGGACGGGTGGCCGAACTGATGGAAATTCAAGAGAGCGTCGCAGAGCAGAACAACCGCGTTTTTGCCGGAAAAACCCTCAAGGTGCTCATTGACCAGATTGAGGAGGAGACCGCAATTGGCCGTACCGAATATGACGCCCCGGAGGTCGATAACGAGTGCCTCCTCTCAATTGGCGACGCCGCGGTCACCGTCGGCTCATTCTGCCAGGCAACTATCAGCGACACGACGGCTTACGAACTTATTGGGAAGGTTGATCGGTAGGTAGGGATGGCAGTTACTATGGAGCAAATATTTCAGCAATAACTGCCAATACCTTCGCTTTTGTTTTGGAGTCAATTTCTCCGATTTTGTGAACCAACCGCGATTTATCAACGGTTCTGATTTGATCAAGAACCACCTGACCATCCTTGCCCTGCAAAGAGCAATTGACCCTTGTAGGGTAATCTCTGCCTTTGGTGGTCATGGGAGCAACAATAACCGTAGCAACGTAATGATTCATTTCATTACCATTGCCATTCGTCCTCATCCCATGAAGATTGGCTATCAAGATCACCATCCAGGAGAGTGTCATCTCCTGCTGCGTCCATGCTCTTGAATTTTTCATCCCAACCCTGACGGGGAAATGATACTGAACGAATAAGTAACGCGTCATCCTCAGCTCACTTTCGCCGAGTTTCGTTTTACTTCAGCTTAGTTCCGCAATATCCTTTCGATCAATCACATCCAATAAACGCTTGGCAGTTCCACCAGGCTTTTTTACCCCTTGCTCCCACTGCTGAACGGTCGTTTTTCCAATCCCGAGCATCAACGCCGATCCCTGCAAGGGAAGCTCCAGCATCTTCTTTCTTGAAGTGAATAACGATTCGTACACCCCGGAAAATCATGGAATATTCGGAGGTACGGGATCTTTCAGAGGTGACCCTTGCCAAGCATGAGCAACAGTTCATTGCCATCCCCCATGATCACAAACAGGCTGTCGCTGCCGCGAACCGTCGCCTCTTTTACGCCCGGGAGTCCCCGCAGATATGCTGCGGTTTTTTCCGTTGCCGCTGCACGATCGCCGTCACAGGCGGTCAGATATTCGGCATACGTTGCCTCTGCCCGTTTCATTAAGGCTTCTACAGTAAGCTGTTCATCCGAGCGGCATGCAACGCCTGTCTCCGAAACCGTGGCACATGCCGCAGCAGTAAACAGAAACAGCCCGATCAAAACCATAAACACTCTTTTCATACAATACCTCCTGTAAAAAAGGCGGCGGAGTCGTTTGGTGCCCGCCTCCGCCGCTCTTGTCATTTCAAAACCCCAGACACTGTCGGTTACTTCAGCAAGGTAACACTACCGCTGTCGGGAAGCCGATCCATGCTGGTCATATCGTAGAGCCAAATCCTTGCAGCGCTGACACTGCCGAAAGAAATGTCCCATGGAATATCAAAAGAATAATCATTACCGCTCTTGGTAGCAGTTCCTGCATAGACCTTGTTGTTGTACAACCCTGGCATGGTCTGCTTGTAAACCTCGACATTGGTTCCGTGACATTTCACCAGAACTTCGGCAGCAGCACTACCGCTGGTATCCACGTAGAAAAAGAACTCGTCAACAACCGGCGCACTGTAAAAGGAAATAGTTGCATAGAGCCTTCCCATGCCCGATACCAACCTGAACAACTTGAAATCGCGGGAATCGGTCACCGAGGGTTCATTGTTGTCGGCACTCCAAACCGCAAGCTGGCATCCTCCCTTGGTACTCGGGAAGGTAACCAGTTCGGGAGGACGGCACCCGGTAGCATAGACAGCGTCAACCGCCTCGGCAACTGTTTTTTGTTCCTTCATCTTCTGAAAAAAGAGATCCGTGCCGTTGTCGCCACAATTGAAGGAAACCGACTCGTTCCACCCAACCCATACCGAAGCGCCATGATTGACGGTCCAGGTGGGCATGCCAGGCAGAGCGCCCGGGTCGGCGCCATGGCAGCTCTCCAAAAAGAAAATTGTAGAAGGAAACGCCTTGTCGGTCCAGTATGTAGAACTGAATGCCCCGGTAATGACATAGCCAAATTGCGTGGCACCGGTCGCATGGTTGTAGGCACTGGCGCGAATTGTCCCGGTATAGCCACTGCTGGCCGGGGGGTAACTGGGGTACCAGGGCCGGACCAGGAAACCGAAATCACCACCCAAATTCCCACCATGACCGCGGAGCATCACAACACCATAATCACCATTGTCGATCTGGGTGGCATTTGCCAGGTTGGCGGAATTGTTTAGCCTCGTCGTCACACTGTACCCAAGCGATTCCAGGTCCGATTTGGCCTGTTGCCAGATCTTCGGTGATACTACGTTGTAATCATCTTCCAGGCAATCGAAAATCAGGGCGTTCATGCTTTTTGGAGCGCAGGGAAAAAACCTGAAAATTGAGGGATCAATCCTCTCTACGGGGGTCAGTTGCTGCGCCGGTCTTAAAGCCTCCGTTCGCATCTGTGCCGGCGCCACTTGATCGTAGGTACCGAGACCGTCTTCCCCAAGAAACATCAATAGCTCGTTACCATCCGTGAACCGCACCATAAGGTTGTTGCCCTTCAGTTCCTGCACCTCCCGTACTTCCGGCTGAGTCAGCAGAAACGCCTTCTGTTGTCCAACTGCAACCGGCAACAGAACCTTTCGTACCTTGACCAGTTGATTCAAATCGATATGTACCTTGCTCGCAAGCTGGGTAATCCTCGCAGCATCGGCACCCCACACCGTGCCCGCTGACAAGAGCAGCAGGCACACCATTATCCCGCACTTCCTGGCAAACTTCATAATAACCCTCCTTTGATTTTTGTTGGAAATCTCTGTTAACTGCCATTCAAACGCACGATCAGGCAAAAGTGAACAAGTGTCACCTCAGAATTGAGGCATTAAAGTACAGAGAGCGTTTTATATCGGTAGAACAACCACATCAAGATTACCAAAAAAGTAACAACTTCACAAACGTATCGTAAGTATACGATATATTTTTCGCAAAAAAAGCGTTACAAGTTCGGCATCAATAAAAAAAAGCCATTTTTTACTCCTGTAACACCAAATACCGGTACTCGCAGAGCTTACCAAAGCACAGAGGGAAATTCTCAAATTGTCGCTTCGGCAGTGAACATCCTTGCAGAACCACCTGTTGCGGTCGTCAAAAAAAAATATCAAGAAACTCGGCGGCGCTCAAAAAATATGCAGCTAACTTTACAAAAATCAAGCTCTTTACCCTGAACGAAGTCTTCAGTAACTGGCGCACAGCCCAGAAAACCCACGTTAACGACGGTGGCGTTTTTGATAAAAGTTATCAGAATACTCCCATTTCCCGAGTACATTATCATATGATGAACCCCGCAAAAGACGCAGAAATACGATATCATGCAAATAAACTTGGAACTGCGGCGGAACCATTGCGTTATGATTGCGAGCGAACAAACAGGCTGTCGGCATCGGGGAACTGTTGCGAATGCCGGGTAATAATCCATAGAAGGTACTACAGTGTAGTTTATGATAGGTATTGCCATTCGAAACAGAGCAAACACAACCATCGCTACCCTGCTTGGGGCGAGCATCATCTTGTCTGGACTGTACCTGACAAGTTTCTATAGTTATTTGCTTTTCCACAGCCTGACTGAGTTATCAAGTATTGTCATAGCTGTTAGCGTTTTTCTTCTCGTTTGGTATTCGCGCCGCTACATGCAAAATGATTACTCGCTCTTCATCGGCATTGCATCCTTGTTCATCGGCGGGCTTGATACCATCCATTTGCTTGCCTATCGTGGCATGGGAATATTTCCGGAATATAACTCAAACCTGCCAACTCAACTATGGATTGCCGCACGCTATCTTCAAAGTCTGTCACTACTCATTGCTCCTGTATTTTTCCGCAGAAGGCTTAATCCCATAATCGCGTTTACAGGATTTGCAGTAATTACTGCTTTTCTGTTTGCTTCGATATTCTTGTGGGATATTTTTCCCGCGTGTTACATGGAAGGTGTGGGATTAACGCACTTCAAAAAGGTCAGCGAATACATTATTTCACTGATTCTACTGGCTTCCATTATTTTGCTGTACCAAAATCGCAAGAAGTTCGACCCCGTTATTTTTCAACTTTTGATTATCTCCATGATCGCGACAATTGGCGCGGAATTGGCCTTTACGTCCTATGTTGGTGTGTATGACCTTTCCAATTTGATCGGGCATATGTTCAAAACCATTTCAAACTTGATTCTTGCTCGCGCACTTATCATCATTGCACTCGAACAGCCCTATAACCTTATCTTTTTTGACTTAAAAAAGAACCGCGATGAGTTGCATACAGCAGAAGCAGAAATGCGTAAAATGGCAATGATTGATGTCCTTACCGGTACCTATAACCGACGCGCCTTTATTGAAAAAGGCAAGATTGAATGCGAACGAGCGCGCAGAGACGGGCATTCTCTGGCATTTTTATTAATAGATTTTGACTATTTCAAAGAGTTTAACGATAAACACGGTCATATGCAAGGTGATAGTATGCTGCTAAAAATCGTGGAAGTCTTCAATAAAAATTTGCGTATTGGTGATATATTGGCACGCTGGGGAGGGGATGAGTTCGCTATATTTTTGCCTGATACCGGTCATGCGGGCTGTTTGGAGGTTGCAGAAAAATTACGAACTGCTATCTCAGACTTATCTATACCATTCAATGAAAAATACACAAAAACAACTATCAGTATAGGTTGTACAATTTGGACACAAAATGACGAATCTCTGGATACGGTATTCTTGCGTGCAGATAAGGCGCTCTATCAAGCAAAACAACGCGGCCGCAATTGTGTGCAACTAATATAATAGCGAGTTTTAAAGTTATTTTCTGGCTTCGATTTTTTTTTCATGAACAAAACCTTTTCCGGCAAATTTATGTTACGAATGAACCCGGAACTGGATCACGCAATGCACGTCCAGGTTATCAAAGCGGGAAAAAGTCAGGCTTATGTCTTAACTGCTCCTGACAATTCCTCTATCAGGTTTTAGTGCGCCTGAATAAAGGCGAAGTGCCGATCTGGATATACGCCACAGTTCCCGATCAGCAATGAACAGGGAGAACTGCCGGACAAATCTTGCGCTGTTCAACATCAGATTCGAGTTGTTTTTAAGTATCTCGGCTGTAAAGAATACTTTGATCATCCAGTCAATAGATACTGACCTTGAAAATGCAATGAGATCGTCGAGACTGATAACGATATTTGGTGTGGAAATTTCAGAATACTGTTTAACGATTGACATGCTTCGTCTAATCCCGTGCTGTTCAAAAACAAAGTCGACCGCTTTTCCTGGAGAATGTTTGAGAGTGATAACAATCGTCTTCATCCATTGCTTTTTAGAGAACGAATTGTCTTCCAATTCTATTACAGGATTTTTCTCCTGATACATCAAGAACGCATCAAATAAAGAGTTGCGTATCTCATTTTCAGTAAGGCTTTTGTTTACTTTCATGATACTGATGAACGAAAAAAGGCGGGAGAGCATATCAGTCAGTATTCCGTTTTTACTGTTTTTCCTGAGAACAGAGCGGTATCCGCTGAAAGCAATGGCGCAATATGCCATCATCTTCACGATGGTGAGCGCGTCCATGGATGCTGTTTTAACTACAGGAGAGTAATTGTTATAGAGATCCCAGTCGTATGAAACAATATTTCCGGCATCTTTATACTCATCGAATACCTTTGTTCCAGGATAGGGTGTCATGACCATAAACAAAGCCTTGCTGAGACCAAGGCTTTTGGCAAATTCAGGGTAAGCCATAGTGTCTTCAAGCGTTTCGGAATAATGTCCGATAATAAAATATCCTTCAGTTCCAATGCCGTTTTTTCTGGTAAGTTCCATGGCATATCTGACTTCATCCAAATTGTTATTCTTATTCATCAACGACAAGGTTTTTTCATGCGGACTTTCGATGCCAAGTCCGATCAAGTGCAGCCCAATCTGACGAAGTTTAGGAAGAATTCGTTCTCCCCGTATCACATCCTTCACCCTGCTTTCCGTACCGAATTTGAAATTGGTCAACCCTTTCTCAATCAGAAGATCACAAATCTTTTCAGCCCGTTTAATATTCGTCAAAAAATTGGCGTCCCAAATCTTGATGTGCTTCTTCTTTTTCGGATCATGAAGCATGCTCAGTTCCTCCACAACATTCTCCGGGCTTCTCCCTCTCCAGTGCTTATGCATTTGGTCATTTGCACAAAACGAACATGTCCATGGGCAACCACGAGACGTATAGATGGTATCTATTGAATATTCTGAACCTTTTTCACCGAACCGTTCCGGACGCAAACTTCTTAACGGAAAATCTATTGAATCGACGTCAATAATAACAGGTCGCTCTCCTGTAAAAACTATTCCGCCACCATCCCTGTAGGCGAGTCCCTTGACATCCTTCGACGGCCCGTGAAGGACCAGCTCTCTGAACGTTGCTTCACCCTCGCCGATGACCACAACATCCACGCAGTCAAGCCTGAGTACCTCTTCAGGAAGCGCTGTCGGATGAAATCCACCCATGGCCACGAACACGCCGTGCTCTTTGGCAATCATGGCAAGTTTCATGGCATTGTTAAAGGCTCCTGTCATCGACGAAATACCGACCAGATCGATTGGATAACGTTTGAGAAGCGCCCGAAAGCTCTCGTAAACGGCATCGTTATAATAATTTTCAGGCATGACAAGCGTTTCGACATCATGCTGGATGGCGCCGGCGATGTAACACACCCCTATAGAATCAGAGAAAAAGCGGGGGACAGGCGTATTCATGGACTGTAACGCTTCAACAAGACAGACATGTTTGAAGTATGACACGTGTGATAAGTTAAGTTAATCCTTTTAACTGACCGGCTCTGGCTTACAATAAAAGCACAAGATTATGACGGTAAAATATCGCAAAAAAACTATTAACGCCGCCATGTTTTTTTATTCAGCTTCAAGGAAAACATACTGACTTCATACATAAAATCGTGTAAATACAAGTAAAACAAGGATTGACCAAAAAATTCAGGCTCGACAATGCATGAGTTTGACCTAAAATAACCACCGGATTTTCGACCGATATGACCGGTTTATTGCCAGTTTAGCAGTACTGACTGATACACACAAGCAGTGGAAACCCACCTCTTATGGCTTTTCCGTACTGGGCAGCAAGCTTTGTCTTGAGTTCCCGGTTGCCAAGCTGACCGATTACGAAGGGCGTCTGGATGAGCTGCTAAAATCAGATAACGCTTTTGGATGGATTACGGCAGCTCATATCCTGATCCAAAAAACCAGAACGCAGCATCAGGAACGCTACGAGGCAAAACTCCGTGTGGTACGAATACTCTATCAGCATCAATGGGATAAACAACGCATCATTGATTTATTTTACATCGCAGATTGGTTAATGCAACTGCCGGATTGGTTGAACAGCCAGGTCTGACAAGAACTTGAAACAATGGAGGAAAATGAAAACATGGAATACATCACAAGCATAAAACGACTTGGCATGGTCAAGGGCCAATACAACTTACTGAAAAGGCTGCTTGAACGGCGGTTTGGCCTGTTGCCCGAATGGGTTTCAGAGAAGTTGAAGAGTGCCAAATCAAAAGATCTGGAAGCTTGGGCTGATGCGATTCTCACAGCCCCGACTCTGGAGGATGTTATAAAGTAATTTTTCATTACATTGCGGGCAGAACACAAAAGCTCTGACTTATGACTGACTGGCAAAAACGCATTACGATTAATACCGAACAGTGTGGTGGGCGACCATGCATAAGGGGATTGCGTATACGGGTAATCGATATCCTCGACCTGTTGGCGAATGGTCTCAGCCATACAGAAATACTTGAGGAACTGCCCGATCTCGAAAAGGAGGATATTCTTGCTGCGCTGAAATATGCAAGCAGAAAACTTGACCATCCTGTCATAGCAGCATGATCATCTGGATCGATGCACAGCTCTCCCCCTCAATTGCGGCATGGATCAACCGCAGCTATCAGAATATTCAGGCCCAATCAGTGAGATCTCTCGACCTTCAGCGAGCAGATGACAAAACCATATTTGATGCAGCAAAACAAGCTGAGGCAGTTATCATGAGTAAAGATTCTGATTTTCTGCAACTTGTTGATCAGTTCGGATCCCCACCTCAAATAATATGGATCACCTGTGGTAACACTTCGAACAGCAGAATGAGAGCAGTCCTTGCAAAATCTCTTGGGAAAGCTGTTACATTAATCAACTCGGGTGAACCAATTGTCGAAATTGGCGACAGATTCTGAATTTGCAAAAATACGCTTAAAGCACTTACTCACAACCAAAACTCGTCTTGACATCCTCCTCGCCCTAAAGGACAAGGATTCCTACTGCGTCAGACACCCCGTGGTGCTGATCGCTTCGGCGAGTTCCTGGCTCGATGATGGCCTTGGAGCACCATTCACTTGACAGGCTGAAAGGTGTCGATCATCTCCTTCACGCTGATGTCTCGCGACAGGAATCCTTTGATTTGCTTATAGAATGTAAGCTTGGTATCAGCCTGATATTTGAGTAAATCTCGGAAAGAGATTATTTGGATTGGATGTTCCCCATCATACACCTCATTTTCACGCCTATTACTCGGGATTCACAAGCCGTTTTTTCTATTGACCCGGACCATGATGGAAGGCGCATTACCCGAAAGGCAGCGACGACTTGTGATGGCAAGGCTCCGGTAAAAATAGAACCGCTCCGTTAATTCAAGACGATAACGCACTATGAAACATCAATTTATAAAGGTCTT
>CAIJWE010000015.1 GCA_903824295.1 uncultured Chlorobiaceae bacterium | reverse complement strand
TATGCATCAAAATAACCGGTTCCATTCGACGAAGAGACCAACTCAAATGTCAACGTATCTCCATTTGAAACAGTTCCAATAAGTTGTTTTTGAACAACAGGAAGTGTTGCGTCTACACTGAAAGAAACATTGCTGGCTGTTGGAGTAGTCGGGTTTGTCGGGTTTGTCGGGGTAGTTGGAGTTGTTGGGGTTGTTGGCGTAGTATCACCACCTCCAGTACTTTCACTACTTCCACCACCTCCGCCACACCCAGTCAAGCTGAACAATAAGACAACCAGAAATCCCAATAACACTTCGAAAGTCGCTTTCATTTTTGGAGTTACTTCCTATTATCTACGACCTGACATATCAAAAGGGATTACGACTCCACATCTGAATCGATAGTAGCTTTTAACTCATCAAATTATCTACGACCTGACATATCAAAAGGGATTACGACTGGTGAAGCGGATTCGGAAGAATCATCCTTCCTGAAACTTATCTACGACCTGACATATCAAAAGGGATTACGACCCAGAATTAATAATGAGATAGTGACTGGTATTGCAACTTATCTACGACCTGACATATCAAAAGGGATTACGACGAACCGGAGACGATCCGAATATACATTCGCATCAAACTTATCTACGACCTGACATATCAAAAGGGATTACGACTGATTAAACACTTTTTAATTTGGGGAAATCCACAATCTTATCTACGACCTGACATATCAAAAGGGATTACGACCATCAACAATGTCGCATAAGTATGGCGCATCGTGTGTATTATCTACGACCTGACATATCAAAAGGGATTATGACCTCGGAGAAATTGGCACATTCATCGCCGCACTTCCCGATTATCTACGACCTGACATATCAAAAGGGATTACGACTTCTTCGAATAACCATAAAACTTTATTTGTGGATTGTTTATTATCTACGACTTGACATATCAAAAAGGATTACAATGACATTTGACCTATAATTCGGCATTATAAACTTAAACGAGGAGGAGAATGAAGATCAAGGCTCTGTACATTTGTGGGATTTTTTTTATTGTCATCTTGCACGACATCATTAACGACAACCGCGAACAACGTCAGGATAACAAACAACCCGGAGGCAGTTAAAGGCTTGACTTACATCAAGACTATCCACCATAGGTCATTGTCTGGCGGTCTGCTCTTTGACGGATCGAAGAATGCAATGAACAAGGTACGAAATGAAGCGGCTGAAGCTGGGGGAAATATTATATATGTCGTCAGTGAGTCTGGTGATAACATGACCGGCATGAGCGTAACTGCGGAGATCTACAAATAGAACACTGTATCACAATTACTTATCTACGACGTGACATATCAAAAGGGATTACGACTCTGATCTTTTTACTATGAAATCAATTCGTGTGGAGCGCTTGACAGAGGAGTCACAGTACGAGGGTATATCTTGATTGCAATTCAAAAATCTGCGGTTTATGCGGATCCATCTCATTATTATCAGACTCTATCTGGAGAACAAACAATGCGATATATTTTTATTTTCCTCACTTTTGCTTTATTGACTCAAAGAGCATTCGCTGACGACGTTTACAAGACTTACCACAATGCAAGGTTTGGCTATTCAATAGCTTATCCTGGAGATATCCTCTATCCGCAAGGCGAGTCAGATAATGGAGACGGACAAAAACTTGTGTCAAAAAATGCAGAAGCAAGCCTCTTGGTCTATGGCTCCAATAATGCTTTAAACCAATCACTGCAAGAGTTGTACCTTGAAGAATCAAGACGTGGGAGGGATGACAACCAGACAAAGATCGTAACCTACAAAGTGCTGAAAAATAACTGGTTCGTCATTTCAGGGTATAATCACAGGAACATCTTTTACCAAAAAACTATTCTGAACAATAATCAATTCAAGTCTTTTTATTTTGAGTATCCTGAAAGCAAGAGAAAGATTTACGATCCGATTACCAATCATCTTGCAAGGTCATTTAAAGGCTAACGGTTTTCACTCTGTGAGCGTGTAGAGCGAACAGGGCGAAGCGAAACTCACTCAAGCGGGCATTGCACCGTAGCGGCTACACCGTCCGGCGAATTTAAACATTGGGCATCTTCTTTATGGACGAAGGAGAGCTGATATATCTCAAAAGGGATTACGACTTTTGGGGGCCGAGCTGGAGCTCGGCGCTCCCAGGTACTTATCTACGACCAGACATATTCAATGGATTATGTCTGGATCGTGGGGATACGCCATGCCGTCTCCCTGCGGGGTATGGGGGAATTTATGGTACATTCACTATCGTCTCTTTTTGTTGAACGGTCGCAGGGAATTATTCGGTAGCGCTGTATGGACGTCAATTTGCCCCTTAAAATTATTGGTCTTGGCCGATATCTTCCTCCGCGCATTGTTCAAAGCTCTGAGCTTGAGAGTCTCTACGCTCTGCCTGTCGGATGGGTGGAGCGGCGCAACGGGGTGCGAGAACGGCGGTGGGTTACTACCGAGACTGCTTCGTTTATGGCTGCGGAGGCTGCGCGTGAGGCGCTCGATGAGGCGGGGCTGAGGCCCGACCAGCTCAGCCTTATTATCAATGCTTCGGGTACGGCTGAACAGGCGATTCCTGATACCGGCGCATTGATTCAGCGTCAGCTTGGTCTTGGCCGATCGGGGATTCCTGCCATGAGTGTACACACGACCTGCCTCAGTTGTATTACCGCTCTTGAGGTGGCCGCAACCTTCCTCACTACCGGGCGCTACACCACGATTCTTATTGTCAGTTCCGATATCTCTTCGTGCGGTATCAATCCACAAGAGCCTGAATCGGCTACGCTGGTGGGTGACGCTGCGGCGGCTCTGGTTGTTACCCGTTCCGGTGCTCAGGATGCCTCGGCCATTCACCACGCCCATTTCAAGACTTATGGTGACGGGGCCTCTTTTACTGCCATCAGGGGAGGGGGGTCGGCACGCCATCCCGCCAAAGCTGACCATAACGCTGATGATGATCTCTTCCGGATGGATGGTCCGGCAGTGCTTCGTATGGTGCGGAGCTTTGATGAGGCTTTTCTTGAGGAGCTTTATGTGGGTCTTTCAACAAGCCTGTGCGATATTGATCTTGTTGTTCCGCATCAGTCGAGCAAGGTGGGTTTGCTCCTTCTCCAGCGCTACGGGTGGCCGGAGGCAAAAATTATGCACACTCTTCAGTGGCTCGGTAACTGTGTGGCTGCCTCCATTCCCGCTACACTCTATCAGGCGGTGCGCAGCACCACCCTTCAGCGAGGCCAGAAGTTTTTGCTTGTCGGCACCGGTGCGGGGCTCTCCATTGGCGGGCTGGTTATGAGCTATTGAACGGTTGATTGGCCGCCGCCATCAAGGCCTGTTGTCAATATTATTTACGATTTACGAAAAGTTATTTTTTGCTATGAACAACAATATTTCGCAACTCTCGCCTCGTGAGGTCTGGCGCAATTTTTACCTGTTGACCCGGATTCCCCGCGCTTCCGGCAATGAGGAGAAGATCAGGAATTTTCTTGCTGATTTTGGAAACAGGCTTGCTCTTGAGTGCGTGGTGGATGAGGTTGGCAATGTAATTATCCGCAAGCCTGCTGCGCCGGGTATGGAGAGTCGCCGGGGGGTGATTTTGCAGAGCCATCTTGATATGGTGCCGCAGAAGAACCTTGGCAAGCTGCATGATTTTGCTACAGATCCGATTGAAACCGTTCTGGATGGTGAGTGGGTGCGTGCCAATGGCACAACCCTTGGTGCCGATAACGGTATGGGTGTGGCTGCGGCGATGGCGGTGCTTGAATCGCGGGAGTTGCAGCATGGCCCGCTCGAAGCGCTTTTTACCAGTAATGAGGAGAGTGGTATGACGGGGGCCTTCGGCCTTAAACCCGGCTTGCTCAGGGGCGATATTCTTTTGAACCTTGATTCGGAAGATGAGGGTGAGCTTTGTATTGGATGTGCCGGAGGCAGTAACGGGCGGGTGAGCTTTGCCTGTCGCGAAGAGGCGTTGCCGGGTGAGTGGAAGGCTTTCATGATCAGTGTAACGGGTTTGAAGGGTGGCCACAGTGGTGTGGATATTCAGTTGGGCCGTGGCAATGCCAACAAGATTATGAATCGTATCCTCTATCATGGGCATTTGCATCACGGTTTGCGTCTCGCCTCCATTGATGGGGGAAGCCTCCGCAACGCTATTCCGCGTGAATCGGTTGCCCATGTGGCTCTTCCGGCGTCGATGGCGCAGCCATTCCTGATGAGCCTCTCTATCCTCACCTCCACCATCAAAGAGGAGCTTTCGGCAGTTGAACCAACCCTGACCATCGAGGCGGTCCCGGCATCTCTGCCTGAGTCGGTGCTTGAGGAATCTGTCGTTGTGCGGCTCATGCGTGCGCTCTACGGCTGCCCGAACGGGGTGGTGCGCATGACGAGCGAGATGGCGGATCTGGTTGAAACTTCCAATAATCTTGCCATGGTGCAATCCGGCAATGGCCTTGTTACCGTTGAGATGTTGCTCCGCAGTTCAGTTGATTCTGCCAAGGTCGATCTTGAAGTGATGATCAAGAGCATTTTCGACCTGGCCGGGGCCGATACGCTTTTTGATGGTCGCTATCCCGGTTGGAAGCCCGACCCCGCATCGTCAATTCTGAAAATCATGCAGGAGGTCTATCACAAAAAATTCGGTAAAATTGCAGAAACCAGCGCGGTTCATGCCGGTCTCGAATGCGGGATTCTTGGCAGTACCTATCCTGACTGGGAGATGATCTCTTTTGGCCCGACCATTCGGTTTCCCCACTCTCCGGATGAAAAGGTGAGCATTCCCTCCGTCAAAAAATTCTGGGAACTCCTTGTTGAAACACTCCGCAGTATACCGGCCAGATAAACGGTTAAGATTTGTTGGATTGTGCTATTATTGCGTAACTTTTGCTTTTGATTTATATGGTTTGGCGAGTCAACTTGTAAACAATTGCTATCATGATGCAAATCAGTGAAAACGGGCTTGATCTTATCCGCAAGTATGAGGGGTTGAAACTTGCGGCTTATGTCTGCCCGGGGAAAAAGCTTACCATCGGTTATGGCCATACGGGCCCGGATGTCAAATCGGGCAAAAAAATTAACGTCGAAGAGGCCAATGCACTGCTTCAGAAAGATGTTCAGCGTTTTGAGCATGCGGTCAATGAACTGGTGACGGCGCCAATGACACAGGGCATGTTTGATGCGCTGATCAGTTTTTCCTTTAATCTCGGGGCTGGCTCACTGAAGAGCTCGACCTTGCTGAAAAAGCTTAATGCTGATGACCGTGAGGCGGCAGCCGAGGAGTTTCTGAAGTGGAACAAGGCGAATGGGAAGGTGCTTGCTGGCTTGACGAAACGGCGTGAGAGTGAGCGCAAACTCTTTTTGGCCTGAGCTGTCAGCCTCTTGGGATATGGCAAATAAAATCACGTCTTCGAAGCAAAAAAATTGTCAATTATCCATTGCCGGATACCTTCGTGAGGTTATATTGTCGGCTGTGTCAAAGGAAAATTGGCCATACAGATTGCTTTCCTTTGAAATGGTAACCCTTTGATAATAAAAGGGTTATCTCCTCACTTCCATTTTTGACTTTGGAGAGCTCCCATGAAAATATCCCGCTTGTTCACCAGCCCAGGTGAAAATGTTTATAACCGTTTCGATTATGCCTTCCGCAGCTCTGTTTTGAGGAATCCTGACGGTTCGAAGGTCTTTGAAATGAACAATATCGAGGTGCCAAAGCAGTGGTCGCAGGTGGCCGCCGATATTCTGGCCCAGAAGTATTTTCGCAAAACAGGCATTCCCCTTTATGATGCAGAGGGAGTTGCTCTGACCGACAGCGAGGGCAATCCGGTGACTGGCAGTGAGCATTCGATCCGCCAGGTTGTGCATCGTATGGCGGGCTGCTGGAAAGATTGGGGCGAAAAAAATCGTTACTTCGATACGCCTGACGATGCGGTGGCTTTTTATGATGAGGTGGCTTTTATGATGCTCAAGCAGATGGCCGCTCCCAATTCGCCGCAGTGGTTCAATACGGGGCTTAATTTTGCCTATGGCACCACCGGCCCGGCCCAAGGGCATTTTTATGTTGATCCGGCGAGTGGTGAGGTACGGGAGTCGGAGGATGCTTACGGGCGTCCTCAAGCCCACGCCTGTTTTATCCAGTCGGTCAGTGACGATCTGGTCAATGAGGGGGGGATTTTTGATCTGGCGATTCGTGAGGCGAGGGTTTTCAAGTTTGGCAGTGGTTCGGGCACCAACTATTCCAACCTCCGTTCGGGCGGGGAGAAGCTGAGCGGGGGAGGCAGTTCGTCGGGCCTGATGAGTTTTTTGAAAATTTTTGATTCGGCGGCGGGAGCCATCAAGTCGGGCGGAACAACACGACGTGCCGCCAAGATGGTCATTGTTGATATTGACCATCCTGATGTTGAAAAATTTATTGAGTGGAAGGCGAAGGAGGAGGACAAGGTGGCTTCGCTGGTGGCCGGTTCGAGAATCTGTTCCCGCTTTCTCCAGGCAATTGTTGAAGAGGCGCTGGCCAATGGCGCTGACCGCAAGACGAATCCCCGTCTGCACCGCCTGATACAGAATGCGCTCAGCCGTGCCGTGCCGATGAGCTATATCCTCCGTGTGCTGGCTCTTGTTGAGCAGGGCTACACCTCGCTTGATTTTGAAGAGTATAATTCCAACTACGAGTCAGAAGCCTATCAGACTGTTGGCGGGCAGAATTCCAACAATACCGTCCGGATGACCAACGAGTTTATGAAGGCGGTTGAAAATGACGATATATGGGAACTCCGTGAGCGGACAACCGGCAAGACTGCAAGGGTGGTCAAGGCGCGCGATTTGTGGGAGAAAATTTTGCTCAGTGCATGGAAGTGTGCCGATCCTGGTTTGCAGTTCGATACCACCATTAACGAGTGGCACACCTGCCCCAAAAGCGGACGCATCAATGCGAGCAACCCCTGTTCGGAATATATGTTCCTTGACGATACGGCCTGTAATCTGGCCAGTCTTAACCTGATCCATTTTATTGATGAAGCTACGGGCAGGATGAAGGTCAGGGAGTTGCAGCACGCGTCGAGCCTCTGGACCATTGTGCTTGAAATTTCAGTGCTGATGGCCCACTTCCCTTCAAAGGAGATTGCGCGGCTCAGTTACGAGTTCAGAACCCTTGGTCTCGGTTTTGCCAATCTCGGCACGGTGCTGATGGTCTTCGGTATTCCTTACGATTCACCCAAGGCGCTTGCCCTGGCGGGAGCAATTTCTGCGGTGATGACCGGTCAGGCTTATGTAACTTCGGCGGAGATGGCCCGTGATCTCGGCACCTTTGCCGGCCATGAGGCAAACCGTGAAGAGATGCTGCGTGTTATCCGCAACCATCGCCGGGCGGCGAAGAACAGGTCGGAAGAGGAGTATGAAGGGTTGTCGGTCAAACCGCGCGGCATTGATTCGGAGTATTGCCCCAGTGAGCTTTTTGAAGCGGCAGGGCATGTGTGGGATGAGGCGCTGGAGAAGGGCAAGGAGTACGGGTTCCGCAATGCCCAGGTGAGTGTTATTGCTCCGACCGGTACCATTGGCTTGGTGATGGACTGTGATACCACCGGTATTGAGCCGGAGTTTGCCATTGTCAAGTTCAAAAAACTTGCCGGGGGAGGCTATTTCAAGATTGTCAACCAGTCGGTGCATAAAGCTCTTGAGCGGCTCGGTTACAGCAGTGCGCAGATTGATGCTATTGAGCACTATTGCAAAGGTCACGGCACCCTTGCCGGCTCTCCCTCAATCAACCGGCAGTGGCTCAAAAGCCGTGGGTTCACTGATGACAAGATTGAGATTGTTGAGTCGCAGTTGGAAGGGGTTTTCGATATCCGATTTGCTTTCAACAAGTGGATTCTTGGCGAAGATTTCTGTGCCGCGCTCGGCTTTACCGAATCGCAGCTCAGCGATCCCGATTTTGATATGCTGCAGGCACTTGGCGCAACGGAGCGGGATGCCGAGCTGGCCAATGACTATGTCTGCGGTACCATGACTATCGAGGGAGCGCCTCATCTGAAGCTTGAGCATCTGCCGGTCTTCGATTGCGCCAGCCGCTGCGGTCGTAAAGGGCTTCGCTATATTGGCCACATGGCCCATGTTCGCATGATGTCTTCCGTACAGCCCTTCATTTCAGGCGCAATCTCCAAAACGGTCAACATGCCGGGTTCCGCCACCACCGTTGAAATCGGTGAAGTTTTTCAGGCGGCATGGCTGCAGATGGTCAAGGCAATTACCATCTACCGCGACGGCTCAAAACTCTCCCAGCCGCTCAACATATCGAGCTTTCAGGATCTCGACGAGGTTATCATGCTCGGAACAGAGGAGAATCTTGATGAAACCAAGGGGCCCAGGGAGGTTCAGGAGCGCATTGTCGAGCGTGTCTACCACCGCTCCGAGCGCAGGATGCTGCCGAAACGGAGAAAGGGTTATATCCGTGAAGCCCATGTGGGCGGCCACAAGGTCTTTCTCAGAACAGGGGAGTACGATGACGGCTCTCTTGGCGAAGTCTTTATTGATATGTACAAGGAGGGTGCCTCATTCAAGGGGCTGCTGAACTGTTTTGCTGTGCTCGCCTCCAAAGCGCTGCAATACGGTATGCCGCTCGAAGAGCTGGTAGACAGTTTCACCTTTACCCGTTTTGAGCCGGCGGGCGCGGTTCAGGGGCACAATGTCATCAAGAATTCCACCTCTATTCTCGACTATGTTTTCCGCTCCATCGGCTACGACTATCTGGGCCGCAAGGATTTTGTCCATGTCAAGGCCGTTGATGAAGTGCTGGAAAGCAACGGCGAAAACGGCCATGTACACGTTGCTGAGCCTTCACTCGCCTTGCACGTCGAGCCGGAGCGCACCGCAACCCGTAAAAGCCAGGTCTATCAGGCCAAGGTTCAAGGCTATACCGGCGAGCAGTGCGAAAATTGCGGCTCCATGCGTGTCAAGCAGAACGGAACCTGCAAGGTGTGCGACGATTGCGGCATGACCACGGGGTGCTCGTGAGCGCCTTGGCATAATCAAAAAAAAGACCCGGACCTTCTTCTCTGTGAAGGCCCGGGTCTTTGCATTACGGGGCTGCTCAATGGGTTCTCGCTTGTTTTGCTACACGTGATAAACGTATTGCCCGTTGCTGAACGGCACAAGGTTGATGGCTGTGTCAGCCGGGTTTTGCTTGTTGAGCCACTTCAGGCAACTGCTGCCCAGCCAATCCTGGCGTGTACCTGTAAATCCTGAATTGGCGGGATAGATGTCGATAAGGCGTTTGAAAAGCTGTGCGGTAAAGTCGCTCTCCTTGCCGACCGGTTTGTATTTCTCCGTATCCGGACAGCGTTTGCACGATGCGCCACTGTCGGCCAGGGAGCAGAGTTCATTTGGTGCCGTCAGGTATCCGCAATGACTCCCTTTTTCAACATTGGCGACCGTTGCCCACGAATCACTTGCCGCAGGAGCCATCTGGCTGTATTCGGTCTCAATCAAAGGGTCGGGGGACCATGCCGGAGGCTGCGATGTATCAAGGCAGGCACAATCGCACTGACCGACAACCATCAGGTTTGGTATCGGTATGGTCTGTAGTTTTTCCCGGTAAGCTTTCATGCCGCCAAAAAGCGGGTTTTTCATATCGACAGGCGAGAGCTGGACAAGGCCGACGGGTTTGGCCCGCTTCTCCTCTCCCCATTTCGAGAGCTTGTCGGTAATTCGTGGAAAGACAATCCTGTCGTACACAAGGGGGTCAAACCTCTGCTTTGTTGTTTCTCCGATCGCAGTGAGGTTGTCAAATCCGGTTGCCGCCACCTGTGCATGTGCCCCTCCGACAGAGTGGCCGGCAAAAATGACATTGTTGGAGTTCATGAACTGAAACTGCTTTGATCGGGTTGCATCGTAGAAGGTGCTGGTGGCGCCGAAACGGATAAGATAGGAGGCCGCCAGGTAGGCTTCCTGCCCAACTCTCGGATTGCCACCGAAATCAGTGGTGGGAGTGAACTCGTTTTGCTTGTGCGTCGAGGTCACGAAAGCCATTGCCCAGTTCTTTTCTACAATGGCAGAGGTATAGTTGTAGAAATAGGAGGGGTAGTTGGCAAACAGTGGAGGCGGCTCGTTGCTGAAAAGGCTTGCAAGCAGTCGTTTAGGTAAATAGAAGAGATCGGGGCCGATCATGAAGCCATGATTGAACATAACCAGACCATTTGCCTGCCGGTCTTTCGGATAATAGACATCCATCGCTATTTCCGTGAAATTCAGATCTTGAGGAGTATACTGCATCCAGAAGTAGACCCGTTTGAAACAGTAGTCATTAATAAGGATTGGCTCCATGATGAGTGGGTTATGTGTTGATGAAAAGCTTTACGTTAGGAACAATAACAAATCCTGGTATTCTGACGCTCATACGTAGAATGTACAAATCAAGCTGAATAAGTCAACAAAACATCAGGACTCCCTGGCTGATTTTCCAGCAGCGAGTTTGTGCCCGAGTTGGTGCGCCTTCTGGATTGTTGTTTTGCTCAGCTCCTGATGCTGTTGTTGCGCTGCAAGCCCGATAAAAAGCGTTCCGATTGTTTCAGCGCCAAGCATCGTTGCGGCAGATTTAAGGCGCTTTGTCACATCTCCGGTTAACCTTGCAAGAAAGCCAGGTGCAGCGGAAGAGGCCACGAGTACCGCCCGTTTTGATTTTCCCGCTCGACGGGCTTTGGGCGCGGGCGTTCCCCAGGGCCAGTAGGCCGTGCAGACAAGACGTTCAATAAAGGTTTTCATCAGAGCCGTGACCGTTCCGGCATTCATCGGTGAAGCAAGAACAAGGGCGTCAGCCCGATCAACCTCTTGCAAGAGAGCGTCCATATCATCATCAAGGATACAGACTCCGTAGTTCTCCCCGGCAACCTGGGTGCAACTGCGGCAGTTGGTGCAAAATGCAAGACGCTTGTCGAGCAGAGAAATTTTCCGGGTTACAGCACCTCTCTCACGTGCTGAGGCAAGTATTTCATCGACTGCCCGTTCAATAATGCCCGCTTTGCGGTAGCTGCCGACAATCGCAAGGATGTTTATTGGTGTATTCATCTTCATGTTGTGGATTTTTCAGGAGCCTGCCGTTTTTTTTGAGCAGTGTAAAAAGTTACAAATCTTATACTGTTAAGATGCATTTTTTTGTAATTTATGTGAGGAAATAGTTTGTGCTCAAAGTATTTCATCCAGAAACCGTTTTAAAT
Source organism: uncultured Chlorobiaceae bacterium (assembly GCA_903824295.1). Lineage (GTDB taxonomy): Bacteria > Bacteroidota > Chlorobiia > Chlorobiales > Chlorobiaceae > Chlorobium. The sequence goes on along the minus strand of CAIJWE010000015.1, from coordinate 6,919 downwards.
AAAAGGGTTATGATAAAGCGTCGATTCCTGAAATTTACTTTGTCTGTACTGATCTGTGCAAATTTTCTGCATAACAGAGCTTCGGGTGTTGAGTATAGCGTCACCAATAACAACGGCAGTGGTACGGGTTCTTTGCGTCAAGCGATTGATGATATTAACGCTGCGGGCAGCAGTGTGGAAACAAATACCATCGTTTTTCAGCAGGGAGGTACCATTATGCTGAATAATGTACTTCCCGTGACCAAACCGATTGCCTTCGACATGCGTGGCAACAGCGTCAGTGTGGAGTGGAGCTCCGGGCATCAACATACATCTCTTTTTGGCCTTAGCGGTGCTGTTGCCACCATCAATCTCCCTGAGACGTTAAGCATTGATACCGAAAGTTTAAAATATACTTCTGGAGTACAGGGCATTACCAATTTGTATGTTACAGGCAATCTGGCGGGAAGCGTTTTTGCCCATAACCACACCGGAGGCTGGGTTTACGGACTTTATGCCACTGATGGAGCTCTTTCCATTGGCGGTGACCTTTCAGGCAGAGTTTCTGCTGCTACAGATGATGTCGTTGCCTATGGGCTTTATGCAAACAAGGGCAATCTTGCCATAGGCGGGAATCTTACCGGCTCTGTTTCTGCGACTTCCGGAACTACCTTTGCTTACGGACTTTATGCCTATAAGGGAGAATTGTCCATTGCGGGCAACCTTTCCGGCACGGTTTCTGCTACTGCCGGAACGCTTGGAGCTACAGGGCTCTATGCCAGAGATCAATCGCTTTTCATTGGTGGCAACCTCTCAGGTACAGTTTCTGCTGTTGCCAATGGAGGGCTGGCTTATGGGCTCTATGCTACACGAGGAGCTTCTATTGTCAACAGTAGTGATCTTACCATCGGAGGCAATCTTTCTGGAACAGTTTCTGCGACTACCCATGGAATGATTGCCTATGGGCTCTATGCAAACAGGGGTACTCTTGCTCTCGCTGGTGATCTTTCCGGAACGGTTTCTGCCCATGCTGATGGTTCACTGGCGGCTGGCCTCTATTCCTATAATGGAGCCATTTCCATCGGCGGCTCTCTTTCTGGAACGGTAATTGCTTCATCTGATGACGTTTGCGCTGCCGGTCTGAAAAGTGAAAACGGTGCAATTTATGGCGCTCTACCCACTCTTCCTTTGACTATCTCTGGAACAGTCAGTGCTGAAGCCAATGGAGAAGCTGCTGCTATTCTTTCTACAAATGGCATGAACCTTAACATAACCGGCACGGTGAGTGGTAACGATAATACGAACAGCGGGCTTGGCTATGCCCTTCGTTCAGGGAGCTTCAATGTATATGATGGTGGATATAATGAGAGCATAGATGTAACCGATCTGGTGACGGTTGCCGCGCAGGGCGTTTTGATTGGAAAGGTTGATCTTGGAAAAGGTAATGATTCTATGACGTTGTCAGATCAGGCAACTATTTCGGGTGTTCCTGTATTGAATGGTGGCGATGGTACGGATACGCTGCTATTTGAAGGATGGCATGGTTCGCTTTATGGCGTTAATGTTCTCAATTGGGAAAGCATCGGACTCAATAGTGGTTCGACGGTAAACCTTGGAGCGTCAACCATCGCTCTTAATCCGAAAACCATTGCATTCACGACATTGACAATTGACGCGACTTCAACACTTCTTGCCGCTGGCTCTTCTCCCGGTTATTACAATCTGCCGGGCAATATCAACAACAACGGCACGATCAGTCTGCTCGATAACCAGGATACTGGCGACCGGCTGACAATTACTGGAAATTATGGTGGTAACGGTGTCATGACATTCGATGTCAACACCTCTACTGCTGCGGCCGATCAGGTGACTATCACCGGTAACGCTACAGGAACAACAAGAGTTATGCTTCATGAGCTGGGAATTCCTGCCAATCCTTCAGCCCCGATTCTTCTGATACATGTGGTCGGAACTCAGGATCCGGCTTTCTTTATTCCAGGTGAATACATCTATCCTTATGGCCCAAAGTTATACAGTTATACCATAAGTGCTGATGCAGGGGATTATTTTTTGACATCACTGTTTTTGGATCACTACCGCGAAGAGGCTGCATTGCTGCAGGGCGTACTCCCGTTTGTTGAACGTACTGGCTTTGAAGCAGTTACTGGTTTTCGTGAACGCCAGGCTTATCATGTTGGAGCCTGTGGCGATCATGACTCTTCCGCTTACTGGGTGAGGGCCTATGGCAGCTCCTTTGGTATTGGTCAGGAAGGTGATGCCGCAACGTCAATCAGTGGTTACAGCGGCGGTACACAGGTCGGCGGCGACTTCGCTGCGGGAGGTTCCGGAAATAGTTCACAATACCATATTGGAGTTTATGCCGGAAGTGCCTGGCAGAAGGCGGATGTTGCTGGAATTTTAACTCCCAAGGCGGGAGAACTCTCCCAGCAGGTTTATAGCGTTGGTCTCTATGCAAGCCTTGAGTGCCCGAAATCCTATTTCCTTGAAGCTGTCGCCCAGTCAGGCTATCACTCTCTTGATATCATCAGCCCTGATGAGTTGGATCCCATCAAAACGAACATCTGGAGCTTTGTTTCATCACTTGAGGGCGGTATCACTGTTCCGGTAAACAATACCTTCTTACTTGAACCCCAGATTCAGTGTATTTATCAGCATACTGGTAACATGCCGCTTGCGACGGTCATCGGTGATGCCACTGTCGATAGCCACGAAGGGTTACGTACCCGCCTCGGTTTGAACGGCACGTTTACAAAGAGTGGTACACCGTTCAATCCGTTTTTCGAAATTAACATGATCAAAGACTTCACTAACGACTCGACGGTTCGGTATGCTGCTGATGGGAGTATTCTCAGCTCAAAGCCTGAAACAACCTATCTGGGAGGTTCCATCGGTATAGCTACCGCAAAAGCAAGAAAGGATGCTTTTGCATGTTATGCAAAAGTTGGAGTTTTCTACGGTCTGGACAGTAAAGATTCATACAACTACCTGTTAATGGCGGGAATTCGTAACGTATTTTAAGAGCTTATTCGTAAATGATTTTGATATACGTCAGCAAAGTATTATGGTTCTCTCAAAAGTAATTCATTACAATGGGAGAGGTTATGCCGAAGATCAAGTCATGGGAGGTATCAGATTCATTCTGGACTATTGTTGAAACCCTCATACCTCCACCCGGGCGCGATCCAAATAAAGAGTATAAACGAAAGTTTGGCGGGGGACGCAAACCGATCCCATCAAGAACGATCTTTTAGGGCATCATGTTTGTCCTTCGAACCGGTTGTCAGTGGCAAGCCTTTCCAAAAGAACGATTTGGCAGTCCCAGTGCCATTTACACCCATTTTGCACGATGGTAGCATAAAGGTTTTTTTCTTGCACTCTGGCAGAATATGATGATATGGAAGGCATTGCATGGAAGTGGCAAAGCATAGATGGTGCTATGACAAAAGCTCTGCTTGCACAGGAAACTGTTGGACGAAATCCAACGGACAGGGGGAAAAAATGGCACAAAGCGGCATATACTGGTAGACGGGCGTGGGGTCCCGCTCTCGATAGTCGTAACCGGAGCAAACCGGCACGATGTCACTCAACTGAAAGCAGTGCTTGAAAATATTGTGGTTAAGCGTCCGGAGAGCGAACTAAACCTTTGTGCAGATAAAGGATACCACAAGGAAAACCCGCCCTTCTGATTATTCTATCGGAACACTATATTCCTCATGTAAAACAACTTAACGAAGAGGTTCAGGAGAGAAAAGATAACCCGAATTACAAACCTCGCAGATGGGTTGTGGAGGTATCTCACTCATGGTTCAATCGGTTTCGAAAAATTCTTGTGAGGTTTGAAAAGCTTAACGAGCGATATGAGGCATTGTTGTTCAAGGCGGCATCTATCATAGCGCTCAGAAAAGCAGGGCTTCTTTACGAATAAGCTCTTAACGATTGCAACTCTATTTCGAATCCGCTTTTTACTTATGTCCGGATTATGGCCGGATAGGCAAATCCCGCAACCACCCAGAATAACTCTACTGCTTGGTAACTATCAATATAGCAAGCTTTTAGCTATATTGATACAGGCTGCGACCAGCAAATAACCTGCACCAGAATATGTCCGGACAATGGCCGCATCAGATTTCCACCTCGGTTCGACGATAGGACGTTGCTGGACCAGCTCCAATCGGATCGAGTAATCCGGCATCCACTAAATATCGAAGATCCCGGCGGGCCTGTCGGTCACTGATGCCGCGACCTGCTCGTTCAACGTACTCGTCCAGGCGGATTGATTCATTGACGCCCAGCCCACTGAGCAGCGCTTGTTGTCGTTCGTTGAGTTTTACCGAACTTTGTTTTTGCCCGGCCCCGAAAAATGTCAGATGGACACCAGATGCCTTGTTCTGCCAAACAGGCGGACGCATCCTCATCTCCCTGCATTCCTGGACAATTTTGAACGTACCGCGTCCGACCCGCTCCATCAATTCATGCAGATAGAAGACATGGCTGATATCCGGGTTGACAAGAATTGACTCATGGGTAGCCGTCCGAAGTTTTTCCGGAGTCAGCCCCATTGAAAGATGCCCTGAATTCCAGATTTCAATACGTCCAGGGTAAATACTTACCGAAACTCCACCTGAGAATGCAGCATAGTCGCGATGGACCAACGCGTTTACCAGCCCCTCGCGCAATGAGTTGAATGGATAGTCTGGTCGAGATTCTCGTGCCAGTTGTCCCGGCTTGAATTCGGTTGCAATCGCGACATGCCGTTTGAGAAAGGTCATCGCTTCTTCCAGGAGATAGAATGCTGGGCCCTCGTATACCTGTTCATCAATGAAATTATCTCCGCGATCCGTTTCATAGCGAACCGCCCGCAGTCGTGTCTGCGGATGGCGCAGTGCAACACGCTTGCCAAACAACACATCTGCAGCATTGGTTAATTGACCGAATCGGGCCAATGCCAAGTCTGCAAGTACGGCTTCAGGGTTGTGAGCCTCCTCAAACTGATACCCTCGGCGATCCTGTGCCCTGCGTACCGTCTCATCCAGCAGTTTACGATCAAGATCGTCAATGGCAAGTCCGACAGCAGCGCGACGTTCCCAGCGCTCAGTTTCGCGGGATTGCCGAACCACCATATCGCGCATTGTCGCAGCGTCGGCCGCCTGGATACTTTTTCCTTTCTTGATGTAAACAGCTCCGTCGAAAACATAGGGGCGGTCAGAGCCTTCCGGTACATCCACAGAAATGACCCGGCCTCCCTGAACATCATCCAGAGTAACGGTGAACAATACCTGAGGGGTAACATGTTTATGCAGGAAGATTCGGAGCGCTTCAGAATCTTTTTCGCCTGGTTCGCCGAGTACCTGGCCATGATCATCGACACCGATCAGAACGCTACCACCTTTGGTGTTAAGCAGCGCACACACGGCACGGCCAATCAACTCTTCTGCCTGGGATGATGCAATAAACTCAATGCGATCGGATTTGCCTTTTCCCATGAGTTCTTCGGTCAGATTTCTAACATTCATTTACTCTCCCTCCTGTCTACTTCTCGGCGGATTGCATCGGGATTGCTAAACATTATCAGCTCTAAACATTTTCAATCATTAAGATCGGCCCACTCTCTCATTGTCCAATCGATGATTTATCTTTGTGAGAATTTCGAAAGCGTCCACTGGTTATGGTTTATGACATTCTGAATTGTGGCGTTCGTAAATATCCTTTTTTCTGCAAGATTATCAAACTCTCCCCAGAATGCGGTGGTTGATGCTGCGCCGCACTTGAAGGAATTTGGCTTCCGAGTACTGTGCGTCGTCCGAGCCGGTCAGTGTCCCTTCGGTGCAGGCACGTAGCTCCGACTGAAAGTCACGGATGTCGGCATCGAGGTTCAGTTGTGCTTCGAGGGTGATGTATCGGCCCGCATTGAAGTCGATTTGCGTCAGCGATTCATTAAGGCGGGTAATGCGCTCTCTGATAGTTTCCCGTTCGCGGTTGTCGCACGATTCAACCGTCAGCGAATGGTCGCCGAAAGCCTTTTGGCGCATGAGCTGGAGCGCAGCGAAACGTCCGGCAGCTTCGGGGCCCGCTTGGCTGAACAGCCGTTGGGTTCGCGCAAGGCGACTGGCTTGGCGGTGCCTCCGAGGCTCTCCTGCTGCTCAGGTTTGAATCGCCAACCACTTTCTTGTGAGAGTGACTTTTTTATTGCCTTCGTTCTCTTGTAACTCAATAGTATTATTTGTGCTTGCAACAAGGAGCCATTATTGTTGCACTTCCCGTCTCAAGACGGCTCAATGACAGGTTATGCTTGTCCGGTATGCCATTGCAAAAGTTAAGAACAAGGACAAGGGCGAGGGCGGCATTATGCTTCTCAAAACAGGATTCTCCATAATCGTCCGATAAATGTCCATTGGGATGTCATTGTTTTCTGTTTCAAGTTGATGTGTTTTGATGGCCTGAAATTGTTTGTTATACTTCTAAGAGTTGATGTTTTAGAAGGCGAGTACTGTTGGAGAGTGTTGGCAGCCGCTCACATGAACGGATAGTACAGAGGCGGTTACACCGTTATGAAATATGGTATTAGTGCTCCAGGCCCTTGAGACGCGAATTGAAAGTCCCCTATGACCGATTATTCAGATATCTTAAGTTCTGTCCAGAAAAGTGCTGCAAAAAGGATAATCTATCTCCCGCATGCTGTCCGGCAAATGTCGCGACCAGACAGGATGATTTTGGTTGCGGAGGTCAGAAATGTGGTTGAACGAGGGGAGTTGGTCGAGGATTACCCTGAAGATGTGCGTGGTCGTAGTTGCCTTCTTCTGGGTTATAAGCTTGATGATACACCAATTCATGTAGTTTGCTCACCGATGGGGGATTATCTGGCTGTCATCACTGCGTATATTTCGACTCTTGAAGAGTGGGAGTACGATTACAAACGAAG
>CAIJWE010000014.1 GCA_903824295.1 uncultured Chlorobiaceae bacterium | reverse complement strand
TCCGAAAAGTTAAGAGTAAAGAAGAAAGGGAAAGAGAGGGCTTTTAGTGGTAAAATATTTTACCTTTTCAAAAAGGTGCATTTACTGCATTTGCTACATTATTCAACAGGGGCGGGCATTGCAGGGCGCAGTTTGGAAAAGCACCCTGCATTTCCCTGCATTTAGTACCTGGGCAAGAATCGGGCAGATTCATTATAACAAGGGCAGACAATGGGCGAAATTTACAAAGAGTATCAGGTTACAGATGGCGATATCCGTTTTAAGGTGTGCGTAACTGCTATGAAATGGTGTGATGCACAGTTTCAGCACTTAGCAAAAAAACGGGAAGCGATTAAAAACATACCGGATAAGATTAACGGGCAAACTGTATCAAGCAAAGACGAACTTTTAAAACTCCAACAATATCGGCAGTCTTTACTTGAGGAAGTTGATAAGGAAGAATTGCAAATAGAGTGCTTGAGAATCCCGGCGGAGACAGGTTGCAACACCCCACTCGATACATTCAGGGAGTATTTAAAAGAGCCTTTACTTACAGGTGTAAGTACGCTTTTGATGGCTTCACAGGGCAGCGAGGCGCTCATACATAGTTCAGAGTATGAGCGGGCAGCAAGTGAACCCACTCAAAAAATATGGGCCGGTGAATTTATAAAGCAGCATTCTGAAAACGCATACTTTGGTCTTCATGGTAGCGATACCGAAAAGATCAAGGCATACACGATTCTGTTAAAAACAAACGAATGGCTTCGAGATGCGCAACTGAAGCCATATCAGCCGAAGCAGACCGCAGCCCCGGCGGGAGATCAGGAAGCGAGGCAGGACAGCATACCCGGCGGCTTTGTTGGCTTTTGTTATTCAAAGATTTGTGAACTACCAGAAACCACACGAACGGCATTCCTTGCGACAAATAAGGGTGATTCGTCTTTTTACTGTTTCCGTGACAGGTGGAAAGCTGATTTCGTGAAGCCTGTAAAAAACCCGGAACAAGGGATTTCTAAAGCAAAAGCCCTTTACCGAAAATTGAATAAGAATTGAAGAATTGATTTCAATTATCAATTCTCTTTTCCCGTTAAAGCATGATGTAGAATAGAGCTGAAAGGAATTACCCTTTCAAGAAAAACTATTCTACCATGCAGACCACCACCACCACACCACAGGCAGCACCGGCGATTCAGCACCGGCAACAAAAAACCCTATCCACAGAAGGCGCGATTCAGTATTTCCAAGAAGTTCACGGGCTGAAGATTGCACGCGCCACACTCTACAAGAAAAAAAGCACACAGCCGGACACCTTTCCCGGCAGGCGTTCACCCTTTGGAAAATTAGTGTTCGACCCGGCGGAAATTGATCGTTACATGGCGACAGGTAGCGCACATGAAGCCGTTCAGACAGTGGAGGGGCAAGCATGAGACCGGACAATAAAAAGCCCCGGAGCGGGCAGCAGCGGGGCAAGAACGGGCTTTTATTGGGCGCGAACAATGGGCATTGCTCACAGCTCCAATATAGGGGAGGTTGCCGAGATAACCAACCTTTCAATGTTGATGCTTACATAAAGAAAGCACAGCGGGCAATAGGTGATTGCTTTGTTACTCTCAAGGGTTGGCCTGCCTGCATTCGTTACTCTTATTTTGTAGGAAGAAATGGAAAGCTCATGGTTCGCTCTGAGAGGGATGGTGCAAAATGATGAACTCACAGCACACACCCAGCAAAGAGCCAGCCTTGCGGTTCCCTGATGGCTTGATTGACAGATTGAGGGCTTTACTCGTTGCGGTCGCGGCGATGTTCAAGGCGGTGGGATTATGAAAAGCATCATTGATGAAGTCAGGGCCGAGGCTGAAAACTCGGCGGCGGTGGACAGCACTTTTTTTCTTTCCAGCCAAAACGAGCGAAATGATGTACACAACGTACACCATGTACACCAGCAAGAAAACACGCAAGAAATCGACAAGATAGAGCTTGAAAAGCATCTTGCGACAGTAGAGAGTATCATTGAAAGGGCCAAAGAAAACCCTGGACTTTATGCCAGTACGGAGTTTACTGATGCAGCGAAGTTCATCCGGGAGGTAGATGATGAGGTCTGGATACGTTGCCGGGTGAAGATCAAGCGAGAGAAACCAAGCGGGGTTTTACTCTCTGAGATTGACGACGCAACAAGGCCGGACAGCGAGATCGGCGGGGAAAGAAACGTTGCGGCAGCACTGATTAAGCTTGTGGTTGATCGTTGTGAATTGTTCTACGATAAAAATGCGCGAGATGCATTTGTCACGATAACAGGCGATAACGTCACACTCAAGGTTGGAAGTATGGATTTTTCGGAGTGGTTGAGTTTTGCCTATTACAAAGATTCCGGGCATTCGTCAGCAAGTGAGGGCGCAATAAAACAGGCAAGCTGCACTCTGTCAGGGCTTTGTAAGTTCGAAGGAAAGTCAGAGCGGGTTTTCATGCGCGCAGCAAAGCACGAGGAAACCGGAGCTTATTATTTGTTCATGGGTGATGAGAAAAACCGGGTTGTTGAAATCACGCCTACCGGGTGGCGAATGGTGGATAAATCCCCGGTGAAATTTTGGAAGCCCTCTTCGTCAGTGGCACTCCCTGAGCCGGTCGATGGGGGTGATGTCAATAAGCTATGGGAATTCTGCAATATCCCTGAAGAATACAGGCTTTTGGTTCTTGCATGGTTGCTTGAGTGCTACAGGGTGGATACTCCTTTCCCTGTTTTGGAACTGAACGGGGTTATGGGTTCAGCGAAGAGTACGACAGAAAGCCAGTTGAGAACATTGGTTGACCCGTCCACGTCAAACTTGAGACCCGCACCCAAAAACGTTGAGGATATCTTCGTTTGCGCAGGAAACAATCACATGGTTGCCTATGAAAATCTCTCTTACCTGCCAGCGAAATGGCAAGACGCCTTTTGCACAATAGCGACGGGCGGAGGCGCGGGTGGTCGAGCACTTTTCACAAACGGTGAAGAGTTTCTCATTGAGGTAAAGAGGCCGATTGTTATAAACGGTATTCCGTCGCTGATTACCGCACAAGATTTGACGGAGAGGTCAATCCATCTTGAATTACCACGTGTTGAGCGGTATTTGTGCGAGGGTGATTTGCAGAAAGGCTTTGATGCCGCACTGCCTGAGATTTTTGGCGGGTTGCTTGATTTGTTTGTCAAGACGTTGGCAAAATTGCCGGAGGTCAAAACGTCAGGGCGTGAACGAATGGTTGATTTTTGCAGGCTTGGTGAGGCGATGGCGCAAAGCATGAGCTACGAGGCTGGGGCGTTCACTGACCTCTATAATGAAAACCGAAAAGATTCTGTTATCAGGTCGATTGAGAGTTCCCCGGTAGCGTCGGCAATTCTTGAGATGGCGGAAGAGTCAGCGTTTGATACTGTTTTTCATGGCACGTACAAGGAGTTGCTTGATAAACTGACTCCTCACAAAGGCGGTGATAGTGAGGGATGGCCGAAGTCTGAAAAAGGCTTATCCAATGCACTGAAACGGAATATTCCAGCACTTCAAGAGGCGGATGTTCTTGTTTTGCCTGAGCGGGGTAAGCAGCAAAACAAGAAAGGCCGTACCGTCACAATTAAAAAAGCTGGTGTACATGGTGTACGTTGCGTACATGATTCAGCCAAAACCATCTCAAAAGAAAAAAAGTCGAGCGAATTAGCCGATGACGGGAGGCCGTTTTAATGGCAGAATTTCGTTTTGAACTCGAAAAGGGCGGGTTGAAATATGCCTGCCCAGCCTGCAAGAAGATGCGCTTTGTTCCCTACGTGGACACCGAAACCGGCGAGCAGATCGCTGATATTGTCGGTCGTTGTGATCGTGAGGATTCATGCGGGTATCACCTCACCCCGAAGGAACATTTCCTGTTGACTGGCAAGAACCCTTTCGGTAGCGTGGTGACACCTGCCAGAAAGCGGGAGCCAGTACAGGAGCCGGAACCTTCTTTTATTGATGCGGCACTCATGCAAGCGAGTTTGAGGAATTACGAACAGAACAATTTTTGCCGGTGGTTGCATGGCGTGTTTGGAGGCCGAAAGGCTTTCGAGCTTACAGCGGCGTATCAGGTCGGCACATCCAAGCACTGGCCAGGTTCCTCTGTCTTTTGGCAGATCGACAAGGGCGGACGTATCAGGGCGGGAAAAGTGATGCTCTACGACAGCTCTACGGGGCGCAGGGTGAAGGAACCCCTTAATCATATCCAATGGGTTCATAAAGTGATGAAGTTGGAGCCTTACCACTTGCATCAATGCTTGTTTGGTGAGCACTTGCTTTCAGTAGATCAGGTGAGGCCGGTGGCGGTTGTTGAAAGTGAAAAAACGGCAATTGTTGCAGCGGGGCACATGCCTGAGTTCCTTTGGCTTGCCACTGCGGGAAAGAACAATCTCAACAGGGAAAAGCTGAAAGCGGTACAAGGTCGCAGGGTTGTGCTCTTTCCTGATTTGGGAGCTTATGAAAAATGGCGGGATATCGTGAAGGGGATGCAGAGCGTTACCGTCAGTGACATTCTCGAACGTCGGGCAACTGAAGAAGATCGAGCTGCAGGGCTTGACCTTGCAGATTTCTTGTTGAGAGAAAACGGATTTTGAGAGGTATAAAGGTATGGCTTGGGTTGTAAAGTCGCAACCTGAGCCCGTTATGAGGGTGTTTTTTGTAACGGCAAAAGCCTGAAAAGCGTTGGTATCATTGATTAAACAGAGGGAGACCCCTATGAACACAAATTTTATAAAAAACAGGCTGAAAACTCTTGAAACCAATGCCCTGTCCTATGTAAAGAAGCTCAAGGTTGAACAGCAAACAGCGAGGGGGCCGGGTGAAAATGAACTTCGATGGGCCGCAGGGAGCCAGCCGGATAACTTTTTACCAGCTTTTTTCCTTGATGGACACTATGAAGCCGGGAGCATTTACGAGCTTTACGATGGCACGCAGTGGCGGAATATCTCACATGATGAATTTGTTCAACAGGACGTTGCTAACAATGAAGGTTCAGTAAGGTGGAGAGTGCGTTATTCTGACTGTAACGAAGCGTCAGCCGATTACGTGAAATTTATAAAAGAGCCTGTTTGCACAGTGAGGAGTTACACGGATTATCCACCTGAAAAGATCAAGTTTGAACAATTCATTTCAGGTCAATGGTTGGAGATTTCTGAGGAACATTATAAATCAATTTCAACATGAGCAAAAAAAGACTTCAAACATTAGGAGACGTGAGGCGCTATTTGGCCGGGTTACTCAACAGATACGAGGCCGGAGAAATTGATGAAACACACCTGAAAGCCTGTGCTTATGTTTCAAACATCTTGACAAGCACAATCAAAGACAGCGATTTTGAACAAAGGATTGAGAAACTTGAAGAACAATTAAACGCAGGGGAAAAGCATGAACTTCGAAAGGCGAGTTGAAAAGCTTGAAGGGAAATTGTTGCACAAAGCCGGAAGTGAGCAGCTCCATGTTATCGAGGTCAATTGTTTGCCGGGTGGTTGTGGCCATATAATGGGGTGCGATTGCGACAAGACGCCGAAAACATACGATAGAGTTTTCAAGAGCGAGAGCAAGACCGGGAGCGGGATGACAGTTCGTATTTTTGATATGGTGGTGGATAACCCCAAAACGAAACAATAACAACATCAAGAGCCTGATTTATTTCAGGCTTTTTCATTTCCTGAATAAGCTGTTTTAACGCTCTATAATGGCGCTCTGAAAGCTCACTGATACAATCTACCATAAACCGCTAAAAGCCTTGTGTTGATTGGTTTTGATGGTGTTTTGTTGATTCTGTTTCAGGAGTCAGTAACGGCGGTTTTGTATCAAATCAATTCATCATTTATTGATAATCATTTGATTAAAAACAGCGGCAAGTTGTGCCGTTATTTTTGTCTCTACCTCATTCAATGCGTTTTGATGGTTTCTCTCAAGGGTGATCGGCGTGGAATTGCGCGGGTTGGCACTCTCTCGACACCCTGAGCAATTGCAGGTTTTTTTATATCTCATGCAAGATGCGTTTTAAAGCCTTGTAATGGCACGTTTACAGAGCCTTGATACAATCTGCAAGCGGACGGCAAAAGCCTTGTATAGCGTCTCTTTGGTGCTATTCTGTCCATTCTGTTTGGTGATGGTAAGCGTATCGTTTCAATGATGAGAAACACATCAACAAAAGGCGGTTATTCGAGCGAAAACAGCTCTTCCCCGGCGGAGCGGTTGCCCAGGGTGATGGCGCAAAATTGCGCTCTCATGCAGATCAGGCGGACAGCTCAAAATTGAGCCTTCAGGTATGGTAAAGGGATGGTTGCACATTCACCCTTCCGACAGACCAGACAGGCGACAGGGGCCGGGCCGGGTTCCGGTTCCCTTCATGTAGCGCGTGTAGGGTGTTTTTCCATACTACACCCCAGAGAGGCGCGCCACCATTGGCCTATGTAGTAAATGCAGCAAATGCACCTTTTCAGAAGAGAATAATATTTTAAACATCAAACGTTCGCTCTCTCTTTTTCCTTATCTTTGGTAACTTTTCGGAATATTCCCTAAGTATACAGAAAGGGCAAAAAAGGGAAATATTGAGCCATTTGTAAAGTTTTGGTAAAGTTTTTGCCGTTTTTGATGTTTTTTATTCCCTGTATTTTGTTTTAAAAAAACAGTATACAGAACTTTTGTAAAAACTTATATATGAAAATCGGTATTTCGTGTCACCATACCTACGGGGGTAGCGGGGCAATTGCGGCCGAACTGGGCAAGGCACTTGCTTCGAAGGGGCACATCGTTCATTTTTTCAGCCAGGCGGCTCCCTTCCGGTTAGGAGCCTTTTCACGCAATATCTTCTGCCATGAGATTGAGGTGATGCACTATCCTCTTTTTGAGAGCCCATTTTACTCTCTTGCCCTTGCCTCCAAAATTGCCGATATCGCCTATTATGAAAAGCTTGATATCGTCCACGCCCACTATGCCATTCCCCATGCTCTGAGCGCCTTGCTTGCCCGTCAGATGCTTGAGGACAAGTGTGCTGAATCGCAGTGTTTCAAGTTGGTAACGACGCTGCACGGCACCGATATCACGGTTGTGGGCGCCGATCGGTGGATGCAGGATGTGGTGAGGCTTGCTATCAACAAGTCTGACGGTGTGACGGCCGTGTCGTCTTGGCTGAAGGAGGAGACGGTGAGGATGTTCAGTCCGAAAAAGGAGATTACAGTCATTCCGAATTTTGTTGATACCTCACTCTTTTTCCGCTCTCCGAAACCCGAAATCCGCGAGCAACTTGGTCTTGGCGATGAAAAGATTGTTATCCACATCTCCAATTTCAGGCCGGTAAAATGTATTGGCGACATTATCCGGGTTTTTTATGCCATGAGCCGCCGTACCGAGGCAACATTGTTGCTTGTGGGTGATGGGCCGGAACGCAGTGATGCTGAAATTCAGGTTCGCCAGTTGGGGATTGCTGATCGGGTACGCTTTCTCGGCAAGCTTGATGATATTGTTCCGCTGCTCTCCATTGCCGATATCATGTTGATGCCGAGCAATGCTGAGTCGTTCGGTCTTGCTGCGCTTGAGGCCATGGCGTGTGGAGTGCCGGTAGTGGCAACTATGGCTGGCGGGTTTCCGGAGTTTATTGTTCCGGGCACTCACGGCTATCTGCTTGCCCCGGGAGATATCGAAGGCATGACCGAGAGGGCACTTCTTCTGATCTCAGATCACGACCACTGGGTTGCGTGTTCCGAAGCCTGTGTTCGGCAAGCAAAGCAGCATGAAACCGCCTTGCTTGTTGAGCACTATGAAGCATATTATGCGACTCTTCTTGCCGAGGCGTAGCAGCCCCTTTTTTTCTTTTCAGTAGCGTTTGGTCGTAAGGAGCACACTCCGGTATTTTTCAAGGTTTTCGAGTACCTCGCCAGTGCCTCTTGCGACAGCGGTGAGAGGATCGTCGCTGATATGTACAGCGAGCTTTGTCTCTTCGCTTATTCTTTTGTCAAGTCCCTTGATGAGCGATCCACCGCCGGCAAGGAAGAGTCCACGGTTAAAAATATCCGCCGAAAGCTCAGGTTTTGTCACCTCAAGGCTTTTTTTGATCGACGTGATGATCTGGCTGATCGGGGTGGAAATGGCTTCCCGGATGGTTGCGGAGTTGACCTCACGCTCTTCGGGAAGGGCGGTTACAAGGTTTCTGCCTCGTACCATCATGGTAAGCTCTTTTTCCAGCTTGTAAGCAGATGCTATTTTTATTTTCACATCTTCAGCGGTACGTTCGCCAATGGCGAGGCTGTATGCCTTGCGGAAATGACGGACAATCGCATTGGTGATATCGGTTCCGGCAACCCTGAGAGATTCTCCCGATGCAATGCCGCCAAGTGAAATAACGGCAATTTCCGTTGTTCCGCCTCCGATATCGACAATCATATTGCCCATGGGCTCTTTGACATCAAGTCCGATTCCGATTGCCGCAGCCATTGGTTCTGTCACCAGATAGACCTCTTTTGCGCCGACATGCTCGGCAGAGTCGCGTACAGCCCGTTTTTCAACTTCGGTGATACCTGATGGTATGCCGATAACCATTCGGCGGATGCCGAACGAAAACTGGGTTTTGGTTTTGTTGATCAATCCCTTGATCAACTCCTCTGTTGCTTCATAATCAGCAATGACACCGTTGGCAAGTGGCCGGATTGTTAAAATACCCGGATGGGTTTTTTCATGCATGAGAAGAGCTTCATGTCCGATAGCCACGATCTTACCTGTGTTACGTTCACGGGCGACAATTGATGGCTCATTTAAAATCACGCCTTGACCTCGGATAAAAATCAACGTGTTCGCCGTCCCGAGATCAATGGCGATATCACGGAACAGGTTGCTGAAGAAGCTCATATTATCGATGGTTCTATATGTCTGTCATAGTGGCTTGGAATGGAGCCCATTCAGGCTATATTCCAAGGGTTCAACTGAATCTCTTAAGGTAGATTAATGCAACTTTTTTTCAAATCAAAAAATTGTTTCCTTGACTTCTTTTTTTTTAAGCACTTTTCTGTCTGTTTTGAGCTTCTTGTGCCGTGTTTCGATTGATAAAGTTCTTGCGTTACCACTCTTTTAATGAAGTTCCTGAGGCCAGATAACCAAAAAAGATGACACGACGTGTTTCGCATATATCGTTTAGCTGAAGAACGTTCAGCACTGAAAGAGCAACTGGATCGGAGCGTTGCGTTTGATGTTTCCGTTCAGACGGCTGTTGAAGAAATTTTGCTGCAGGTGCGCCAGCGTGGAGATTGCGCTGTGCTTGATTATACAGAGCGCTTTCAGGGAGTCCGGTTGACCGACATGCAGGTTTCTGCGGATGCCATACAGAACGCCTATAACCATGCTGATCCCGCTTTTCTTGCCGTGCTTGAGGAGGCCTATCGCAATATTGTCCGGTTTCATGAGCACGAGGTGGAGAAAAGTTTTTTTTATGAGTCTGATGGCGGTGTATTGCTTGGCCAGCGGGTAACACCCATGGAGCGTGCACTGCTCTATGTTCCAGGTGGACAGGCCTCCTATCCCTCTTCGGTGCTGATGAATGCGGCTCCGGCAAAAGTGGCCGGGGTCAAGCATATTTTCATGACCACTCCCTGTGATGCTTCGGGTGAGGTTAGCCCCGATATTCTTGCTGCTGCTGCAGTGGCCGGTATCGGTTCTGTCTACAAACTTGGGGGAGCCCAGGCAATAGCCGCTTTTGCCTATGGCACCCAGACCATTGCAAAGGTTGACATCATCACCGGCCCTGGCAATAAATATGTGGCTCTGGCCAAAAAGCAGGTTTTTGGCCATGTCGCCATCGACAGTATAGCGGGCCCTTCTGAAGTCGTTATCATAGCTGACGCATCGGCCAATCCGGAGTTTATCGTCCTTGATATGTTTGCCCAGGCGGAGCATGATGCGGATGCATCGGCGGTGCTGATTACCCCCTCTGAATCGCTGGCCCTGGCTGTAAGGGAGTGTGCGGAAGCACGTCTCTCTGGAATGCTTCGCCATGAGATTATTGCCTCTTCACTGCACAACAACGGAGCAATTGTGCTTGTCGGCTCGCTTATGGAGGCTTGTGCGCTCTCAGATATGATTGCCCCTGAGCATCTTGAACTGCATGTTGAGCATCCGTGGGAGATATTGCCGGATATTCACCATGCCGGTGCCATTTTTATGGGAGGCTACTCCTGCGAAACTGTCGGAGACTATTTTGCCGGACCGAACCATACCCTGCCAACCAACGGTACGGCACGTTTTTTTTCCCCATTATCGGTTCGTGATTTTGTCAAGCACACATCAATCATCTCCTATTCAAAAGAGCAGATGCTTCATTGTGGAGAGAAAATTGCAGCCTTTGCTGATCGTGAAGGGCTTCAGGCTCACGGCGAAGCTGTCCGGGCAAGATTGAGGACGCTATGAGAGCTGGTGATTTTGATTACGAACTGGCGGAGGAGAGAATTGCCAAATATCCTCCTTCGGAGCGTGGATCAACCCGTCTTCTGGTGCTTGATCGTCACTCAGGTGCTCTTGAACACACATCCTATGCCTCTCTTGACGCTTTTTTGCAGCCGGGCGACCTTCTTGTGCTGAACAATACAAGGGTTATCCGTGCACGGCTCTTTGCCTCCAAGCCGACTGGTGCGAAGATTGAGCTGATGCTTCTTGAGAAGCACCAGGAAGAGCAAAGTCTGGTGCTGTACCGGGGGAAACTGAAAAAAGGCGATAAGCTCGTGGCGCATGATCATGAACTGCTGGTAACAGAGCTTGTCGATCACGGAATTGCCCGTATTGCCATCTGCGGGGAGCGATCACTCGGCGACCTCTTCGAGCGCTTCGGGGGAGTGCCCATTCCTCCCTATCTCAAACGGGAAGCGGAGGAGGTTGACCGGGAGCGTTACCAGACCGTATTTGCTGAATTGCCTGGCTCAGTAGCCGCGCCTACAGCCTCCTTGAACATGACCTCCGAACTGCTTGACAAGCTTCGCCGTAAAGGAGTTGATGTTGTCGCTCTCACGCTGCATGTCGGTCTGGGTACCTTTCTTCCGGTCAGGGTAGATGCACTTGAGGAGCATGTTATGCACCGTGAGTTTTACACCATACCGCCGGTTTGTGCTGAAAAAATTCGCCGGGTAAAAACTGCCGGCGGGAGGATTGTTGCCGTCGGTACTACCGTTACCAGAGCACTTGAACATGCCGGTGAGCGCATTGAGACTTTTGAGGGAGATGAACCGTTGAGAGGTGAAGCCGATATTTTTATCTATCCCGGTTATCAATTCCGCATTATTGATCGGCTATTGACAAACTTTCATGCGCCACGATCAACGGTACTTATGCTTACAGCCGCATTCGCCGGAGCTGACAAGCTTCGTGCTGCCTACCGCGAAGCGCTCGCCGAAGGCTATAGCTTTCTCAGTTATGGTGACAGTATGTTTATTGTTTAGGATTTTGTTTCCGGCAATCGCTCTTTTCCTGGTTCCGCCTTAAAGAAACAGGTCGAATTCCTTTCCATCCTTAAGAACTTAGCTGTTGCAGGCGATGTCGGAGAGAGCGTTTCTTGTTTATAAATAGGCGGTATGGTATTTTTAAGATTGTTCGCTTGTAGCGTGACAGCGGAGAGGCCGTGCCCGGCATTTTCTTGAAGTGCATTTATTTCAAACACACATAACACTGGGAGATTGACCTTATGAGTCTTGTAGAACAATACCGTGCGCATACCGAAGAGAGAGCGAAGCTCAGCATTCCACCATTACCCTTGACGGTTGAACAGACTCGTTTGCTTGTTGACCTGCTTCAGCAGGAGACGGTTGAGGAAAAAGAGTATCTGCTTGAGTTGTTTTGTGAGCATGTCAGTCCGGGTGTTGATGAGGCAGCATTTGAAAAAGCTGCTTTTCTTGATGCCATCATTAAAGGAACGGCATCATGCAAGGTGATTGACAAGGTTGAGGCTGTCAGAATTTTGGGCACCATGCTTGGGGGTTACAATGTCAAGCCTCTTGTTGATGCGCTGAGTCATGACGATCAGGCGATATGTTCTGAAGCCGTGGCAATGC
The DNA here is from genome assembly GCA_903824295.1 of uncultured Chlorobiaceae bacterium. Lineage (GTDB taxonomy): Bacteria > Bacteroidota > Chlorobiia > Chlorobiales > Chlorobiaceae > Chlorobium. Next base: position 28,252 of record CAIJWE010000014.1, on the reverse strand, counting down.
TGAAAAAAACCCTTCTGGTTTATGATCTGTTTGACGTTGTTGTTGAGCTCTCAAAAACCAATTCTTATGCAGAAGAGGTGCTCAAATCATGGGCGGAAGCTGAATGGTTTACCTCAAAGCCTGCGCTTCCCGAAAAAATGACCCTTACGGTTTTCAAAGTTCCTGGTGAAACCAATACGGATGATCTCTCTCCTGCCAGTGAAGCCTTTACCCGCAGTGATATTCCCCTTCATGCCCGTTGCATGCTTGGCACCAAAATAACTGATCCGATAGAAACGATTGCTGAGCTGAAAACAAAAGGGCACCCGCTTGCTTATGTCGGCGATGTTGTCGGTACAGGATCAAGCCGGAAGTCGGGCATAAACTCGGTTCAGTGGCATATTGGCAATGACATTGCTGCTGTACCAAACAAACGGACAGGTGGCGTGGTGATTGGAAGTACCATTGCGCCTATTTTTTTTAATACGGCAGAGGACTCCGGCGCATTGCCGATTCAGGCTGATGTGACGGCAATGGAGATGGGCGATGTTATTGACCTCTATCTTTCAAATGGTACCATAGAGAAGAATGGTGAGGTTATTGCACGTTTCGAACTCTCTCCGAATACGATTACTGATGAGATGCGTGCCGGAGGGCGTATTCCTCTGATTATTGGCCGCACACTGACCAGAAAGGCCCGTAAAGTGCTTGGATTGGGCGAAGACACCCTCTTTTTGCGCCCTGAACAGCCCGCCGACAGTGGTAAAGGATACACGCTTGCACAGAAAATGATCGGCAAGGCATGTGGCATCCCGGGTGTGCGTCCGGGAATGTACGTTGAGCCCGAAACCTTGACGGTTGGTTCACAGGATACAACAGGTGCCATGACCCGTGATGAGGTCAAGGAGTTTGCTGCACTCAGTTTCAGTGCCGACCTCTTCATGCAGAGCTTTTGTCATACATCAGCCTATCCCAAGCCTTCTGATGTAAAGTTGCACAGAAGTCTTCCGTACTTCATCATGAGCAGGGGTGGTGTTTCGCTTAAACCTGGAGACGGTGTTATTCATACCTGGCTGAATCGAATGGTATTGCCCGATACACTCGGCACAGGTGCTGATTCCCACACCCGTTTTCCAATTGGAATTTCCTTTCCCGCAGGTTCAGGGCTTGTGGCTTTTGCCGGTGTTACCGGATCCATGCCGCTGAATGTCCCTGAATCGGTGCTCGTGCGTTTTACCGGTGAAATGCAGAAAGGCATTACGCTGCGTGATCTGGTTAATGCCATCCCTTATGTGGCCATAAAGCAGGGGCTGCTGACGGTCGAAAAGAAAGGTAAGAAAAACGTTTTTGCCGGACGTATCCTTGAAATAGAGGGGTTGCCGAAGCTCAAGGTTGAGCAGGCCTTTGAGCTCAGCGATGCCTCTGCTGAACGGAGCGCTGCGGCTTGCACCGTAAGGCTCGATAAAGAGCCTGTCATTGAATATATCAGCTCGAACATCAAGTTGCTTGAGCAGATGATTGAACTGGGTTACGGCGATGCTGAGACATTACAACGTCGTATCGGCAAAATGGCAGCATGGCTTGAAAATCCCACTCTCCTTGAGCCTGATGCCGATGCAGAGTATGCCGCAGTGATTGAGATTAATATGAGCGAAATTAGCGAGCCTATTTTGGCCTGTCCCAACGATCCCGATGATGTCATGACGCTTGGAGAGGTATTGCTTGACGGCAGCAAACCGAAAATTATTGATGAGGTCTTTGTCGGAAGCTGCATGACCAATATCGGCCATTTCCGTGCTCTCGGTGAGATTTTGCGGAACCGCGGTGTTGCACCGGTCAAGCTTTGGATTGTTCCTCCTACGAAAATGGACATGATCAAGCTGGTCGGTGAGGGCTATTACTCTGTATTTGGCGCTTCCGGTGCCCGTATTGAGCGTCCGGGATGTTCGCTCTGCATGGGCAATCAGGCAAGGGTCGCCGATAATGCCGTAGTATTTTCCACCAGTACCAGAAACTTTGATAATCGCATGGGTACGGGAGCACAAGTTTATCTGGGCTCGGCGGAACTGGCCGCAGTTTGTGCACTTCTTGGCCATTTACCGAACAAGGATGAGTACATGGAGATTTTCAAAAGAGAGCTTTCTGGCGGAAAGGAAGAGAAGATTTATCAATATCTTGACTTTCACAAGCTTGAAAAATCAGAATTAGAGTTGCTTGTTGAGTAAAAAAAACATTTATTAAGGCGGGATGTGAAATTTTTATGCATATTCCGCCCTACAGTAGGCTTTTGAAAAGTCGCTGTTTTTTTTTATTATTGGAGAGCTGATGAAGCTGTCAATTATCAAACAACAAAAATAATCATACCGATGAAAAAACTTTTCATTTTCCTCTTTCTTTTAAGCTCAGTCTCTTTCGTTGGCTGTGCAAAAAAAAACTGAAGCTCCTGTAGAAGCTCCTGTAGAAGCACCTGCAGCAGCACCAGCAGCAGAAGCACCAGCAGCACCTGCAGCACCAGCAGCAGAGGCACCAGCAGCAGCACCTGCAGCAGAAGCACCTGCAGCACCAGCAGCAAAATAAGTTTCCGGTTAAACGGTCTCTTATCAAAAGAGGCAGAACGAAAGTTCTGCCTCTTTTTTTTATTCTGCTTGAAAATAAATTACGGTGGCGCTGCATCCTTCGGAAGGAGTGTGCATTTGCAAGTGGATCGTGAGAGCTCTGACAACGGCGGGAAAGTAGGCGGGTTAAACCGAATTTTGGACAAAAAAAAAGAGAGAACCTAAAGTTCGCTCTTTTTTTGTTTTGCTGAGGAGGCAGGACTCGAACCTGCAAATTGCCTGATCCAGAATCAGGAGCCTTACCAATTTGGCCACTCCTCAATGAGTGAGGTGAATATATTAAAAAATAATGGATTCCAATTCTTTTTTTTAAAGAATTGTGAGAAGCACCGGGACGAGTATCATTGAGGCGACCATGCATGAAGCTGCAAGTGTGGCGGCATAGTCGCGGTCAACTTTTTCACTGGAGGCAAAATGCACGATATTGAGCCCTGCCGGAGCGCAAGCTGAGAGTATCGTAATTGCCCGGTCAAGCCCGTCAAGATGAAACAAACTGGCCAGCCATAGTCCGAGAGCAAGTTCGAGTACCATGCGAAGGGTGACGGCGGCTGCAAGGTGCAAGGGGTTTACTTTCGCCCATTGGGAATATCGAAGACAAATAATCGAGCAAGGCCGTCATGCCGGACACTTTTCCCGTGAGCGTTGCCGCCGCAACGGTTACAAGAATAAGGAGTATCGAGACGAGAGGAAGAAGAAGCATCGTGCGGCTTATGACGACATAGGGAAGCACGGAGAGCAGGAGAGCAGGAAGCGTCAGATGGTGAACAAGTTTAAACAGAACACCGGCAGCAGCATCATCAAACACTGATGTTTTGCGCAAAAGCATTCCAAGAAAAAACATGGTATAAGCAGGGTAAAGAAGAAACGCAAGGCCAAACATCGCCAGAGAAAGAGAAGAGCTGTTAAGCCTTAAAGAGGTGAGAGTTGTGCACCCGAGAGGAGTCGAACCTCTAACCTTCTGATTCGTAGTCAGATGCTCTATCCAATTGAGCTACGGGTGCATGGTATGGTAGCGTGTACGGGATTCGAACCCGTGATCTTCGCCTTGAGAGGGCGATGTCCTGGGCCACTAGACGAACACGCCAGGTATTTTCTATTTCCAATCATCCACAATTCGGTGGGCCCTGTAGGACTTGAACCTACGACCCAGCGATTATGAGTCGCTTGCTCTGACCAACTGAGCTAAGGGCCCTCAATGCTTGGCTTTAGAGGGAGTTAATATAACGCTTCATTAATAATTTCCAAATGAATAATTATCTTTTTCCTCTTTTGTTTAAAATTCGCTGTACTTTTCACGGCTGATATCTGCTCCGAGACTGTTCAGTTTTATTTCAATCTTCTCATATCCCCGGTCGAGATGATAGACTCTGAGTACTTCAGTCGTGCCTTCAGCGACAAGTCCTGCAAGAACAAGGCTTGCTGATGCTCTCAAATCGGTCGACATCACTTTTGTTCCTGAAAGAGTTTGCGGTCCGTGAACAATCGCCTGATTTTTATGAATTTCGATATGGGCTCCGAGTCGGTTCAGTTCAGGAATATGATTGAACCGTTCATGATAGACCTTGTCGGTAATATGACTTGTTCCCTCTGCCTGAGTCATCAGAGCAATCCACTGGGCCTGCATGTCGGTTGGAAACGAGGGGTACGGTTTCGCCGTGACATCGGTTGGAATAAGCTTTTCAGGGCTTTTCAGGGTTATGCTGTTTTCAGTTGTTTCAATGGAGCAGCCTGCATGGACAAATTTTTTCAGTACCGCTTTCATCTGCTCAGGTTCAACACCGTTGACGGTAATATCGCCTCCGGTTATAGCCGCAGCAGCAAGCAGGGTACCCGCTTCGATGCGATCAAAAACATTATGAAACTCAATTGCTTTAAGCTTTTTGGTTCCCTCAATTTCAAGTTCGGTTGTGCCTGTTCCCCTGATTGTTGCGCCCATGGCGATGAGAAACCGGCAGAGAGTCTCAATTTCAGGTTCTGCAGCAGCATTGCTGATAGTTGTGGTGCCCTCGGCAAGTACGGCCGCCATGAGAGCGTTTCCTGTTGCTCCGACAGAAGAGATTGGAAAATCGATATGGCCCCCCCTCAGTTTTCCATCCGGAGCTGTGGCATCAATAAATCCGGTTTCAATGGTGATTATGGCGCCGAGTTTTTCCATGGCCATTAAATGAAGGTCAATCGGGCGAGGACCGAAAGCACATCCTCCCGGAAGAGAGACCCTTGCATGGCCAAATCTTGCAAGGATTGGCCCGAGCACATAGATAGAGGCTCTCATTTTTTTTACCAGTTCATAGGGCGCCTGGATATTTTCCACGTTTCGCGACGAAACCCTCAGGGTGTTCTTCTCAAAGGTTGTTTCAGCGCCAAGGTGGTTTAAAAGCTGGGTAAAAGTCTTGATATCAACAAGATCAGGAATCTGATGAAGGGTAAAGGTTCCAGCTCCGGTAAGCAGTGTTGCAGCAATGATTGGCAGAGAGGTGTTTTTTGAGCCCGAGGCGGTCACGCTTCCGGAAATCCGGCGACCACCTCTTATGACAAGCTTGTCCATGTGATTTGTTAAATCGCTGATGAAAAACGGATAGTTACCATTATTTCAGCTTAAGAAAAACAATTTTTTTTTCGCTCTCGTGTTTGCGAAGAAAAGATTTTATCCTTTACCTTGAGCTGATGTTTCTGTCCTCTTTTTCAGTGGTATGTTCTTGCTGTTTTCTTGTAAAAGAGTTGAATTTTAATGCTCCAGGATTTTTTATGACTTTTATTGCCTCACCAGCCCTTTTTCCACGGGTGTTGCGGATAGCAGCCCTCTTTTTCCTGCTTTTGACGGGTCTGCAGCTCTCCGCAGTGGCGGCGTTACCGAAAAACCGCGAAATATCGAGGATTACCAAAGAGCGGGCGATGGTAGAGCAGAACCTTGCAAGTCTCAAACTGCAGCTTCAGGAGTACCAGTCAAAATTGAGTTCGACAACTCGGAAGGAGACGCGCTCTTTCAGGGTTCTGGAAAATATTCGCAACCAGATTCTGGTGCTTGAGAAAATGATTGGTGAAAACCAGAACTATCTTAAAAAGCTTGACAGGGATATTGATCGTTTGCGCAATGAGTTTCAGGGAAATCGCCGCATTTACGGTCGTGTATCCGACGATTTTCGCAGGACAGCGATTTCAGCCTACAAATATGGCGGCAAGAGGGATATCGAGCATTTTTTTGCTGCCGGTACGGTTTCGAAAGCACTGGTACGTGCGCAATACATGGGTTTTTTTACACGGGCAGTCAGTCGTCATGTTGATAATTTACAGCAGGTTGCCGCCAAGCTTGAAAACAGTCAGCTTGCGCTTCAGCAAAGCTATCGCCAAAAAGCCGAAACAGTCAGGGAGCAGGAGCGGCAGTTGAAAAATTGGTCGGCCACTCAAAAAGAAAAAGAGGTGGTGCTTGAAGGGTTAAGGAAAAACAAGCAGGAGTATCTTTTACAGCTCGCCTCTGTACAGAAAAAACGCAGCCAACTGCAATTGAGAATAGAGTCACTGATTCTGGCCGAGCAACGCGCGATGGAGGCAGAGCGTGAGCGCCAGAAAAAGCTTTTTGAAGCAAAGCGTCTTCAGGCCCAGCGCATCAGGTTACAACGTCTTGAAGCTCAGCGTTTTCAGGCAAGACGTCTTGAAGCCCAGCGTCTGGAGGCTGAGCGTCTTGAAGCTGAACGGTTGCGCAGGAACAAAAATAAGTCTTTACGACACAAACAGGAGGAGTCTCTCTTCGCCAAAAAAGAGATTGACGTGGCGCCAAAAACAACGGTGAAGAGTGAGGAACAGGAGAGTCTCTCTTTGCCTCCCCGTCTTGATTCTGCTGAACTGGAAAGGGTTTCTGCAGATTTTGAAAGCGCAGCAGGTTCTCTGCCGTGGCCTGTGCGCAATGGCGTTGTTGCTCACCGGTATGGCACGGTTGAAGACAAGGATCTGAAGATCGTCACCACCAATAACGGGATCGATATTTCCGTTCCTGCCAGCACCCAGGTAAGGGCCGTTTCAGGCGGAAAAGTGGTACAGATTGCTTTTTTGCCTACATTCGGCAATATTGTCATTATCCGCCATCCAAAATCTTACCTTACCGTCTATGCCAATCTTGCACAATTGAATGTCGTCAAGGACGAGCTTGTGAAATCACAGCAACTGCTTGGCGTTTCGGGCAGAATGGCTGAGGGCGGCTCAGTCGTCCATTTTGAGATATGGAAGGGACATGCCAAGCAGAATCCGTCAAAATGGCTGCGATAGGAAGCAATCAGCAAAAAGGGGAGTGCGGGTGATTAGCCCGGCTATTTTGATTTTTTAACGTTTCTATGGCTCCGTTATGAAGGTTCAGGATCTCCACCTCGATTATCCCATGGTCGAGGATATTCTCAAGGCATTTCTTTTCAACGAGATTCGCAAGTTCAAATTTCGTTCGGTTGTCCTTGGCCTTTCTGGAGGCATTGATTCGGCGGTTGTTTGTGAACTTGCCGTCCGCGCTCTTGGCCGGGAGAATGTGCTTGGGCTCATGATGCCCTATGTTTCAAGCAGCCCGGAAAGTCTTGAACATGCCGGGCTCATGATCCGGAAACTCGGCATAGAGGCTGAAGAGATGCCGATTACGCCAGTTGTTGATGCTTTTTTCTCTTCTGTGCCCGAGGGGCAGTTGTTGAGACGGGGTAATATCATGGCTCGTACCAGAATGATTTTTCTCTATGATGTTTCGGCAAGGGATGGTCGTCTTGTGACGGGCACGAGCAACAAAACCGAGCTGCTTCTTGGTTATGGCACCATGTTCGGCGATATGGCTTCAGCCATCAACCCGATCGGTGATCTCTATAAAACCCAGTTGCGGGGTCTTGCCCGTCATCTTGAAATTCCGGAAGCAATTATTGACAAACCGCCTTCGGCTGATCTGTGGGAAGGACAGAGCGATGAGGATGAGCTCGGATTCAGCTATGAATCGGTTGATCTGCTCCTCTACATGATGCTTGAAAAGCGGATGGATAAGAGTGCCATCCTTGCTGAAGGGGTTCCGGAACCCTTTTATGACCGTGTCCGTATGATGGTTGTTCGGAACCAGTACAAACGGATGATGCCAGTCATTGCCAAACTCTCCGCACGTACCCCCGGTATTGATTTCCGCTACGCGAGAGACTGGCAGGAGGTAATGTAGGGGCACGCCATGGCTTGCCCCCTGCAATTATCCACGTTATGAGCACTCGGTGGTTAAAACGAGCGCAGTACCGTGTCGATCAAAAAATGGGTGTCGTCTCTGCCTGGATAATCGGTTGTATAATGCAGTCCTCTCGATTCACGGCGCTTGATGGCGCTTTCGATGATAAGACTTGCAACCTTGATGATATTTCTCAGCTCAAGGATCTGTGTCGTGATCTTTGTTTTTTTGTAATAGGACTCCGTCTCCTCTTTGAGAAAATCAATCCGGCGGTTTGCACGCTGCAGACGAAGATCGCTGCGTACAATACCGACATAATCGTTCATGACCTGCTGTGCTTCCCGTTTGTTGTGCGATACCAGAATCCACTCCTCTGAATTGACCGTACCGGTGTCATCCCAATTTGGAAAATCAACACTGTTGTCACGCTTGTGCAGCTCTTGACTGATATCAAGATAAGCTCTCCATGCGAAGACAAGAGCTTCAAGCAGAGAGTTGCTTGCAAGACGGTTTGCTCCGTGAACCCCTGTACAACTTGTCTCTCCGCAGGCATAGAGCCTTGCTATGGTGCTTCGTCCCCTTTCATCGGTTCGTACCCCTCCACAGGAATAGTGTGCAGCAGGAACGACGGGGATCACCTCTCTCGTCATATCGATACCAAAGCTGAGACAGGTTTCGTAGATGTTTGGAAAATGCTCTTTTGTTTTTTCAGGATCAATATGCGTCACATCAAGGAAGACGCACTCTTCACCGCTTTTTTTGATCTCTGAATCTATGGCGCGGGCCACAATATCGCGAGGAGCCAGGTTCAGCCGTTTATCATACTTGTGCATAAATTCCTGACCATTTTTCAGTCTCAGAATTCCTCCGAATCCCCGGACAGCTTCAGAGATCAAAAATGATTTTGCCTTTGGGTGGTAGAGAGCTGTCGGATGAAACTGAATGAACTCCATATTGGCAATTTCAGCTCCTGCCCGGTATGCCATGGCCACACCATCTCCGGTAGCAATCTCAGGGTTGGTCGTATAGGGATAGATATGGCCAAGCCCTCCGGATGCGAGCATGGTGATTTTGGCAAGAATTTTTTTCGGCTGCCGCTGTCTTGAGTCGAGCACATAGGCGCCGTAGCAGTTGATGTCATTTGTTTTGATGCCCAGATGATGCTCTGTGAGCAACTCAATGGCAAAATGGTGCTCAAGCAGGGTAATATTGGGATGGCTGTTGACACGATTGAGCAGGGCAGTTTCAACCTCCCGTCCGGTCAGATCCTGTGCATGGACAATGCGGCTTCTCGAATGGCCCCCCTCCTTGCCAAGATGGAGCTGTTCATGGTCGGAGGTTGTAAAGTTGACACCAAGCTCCATGAGGCGCTCAATATGGCGGGGCCCCTCCGTCACCATGAGCGAAACCATTTCGAGGTTACACAGCCCCGCGCCGGCATCAAGGGTATCGGCGATATGCAGCTCAGCACTGTCATTGCTGTCTATGGTGGCGGCAATTCCTCCCTGTGCCCAGTTGGTGTTGGAGGTGGAACTCTCTTTTTTTGTGATAATCGTTACCTTGGCATGATCGGCCATATGAATGGCAAAATAGAGTCCGCCTATGCCGCTGCCGATCACCAGAACATCAGTTTTGATCGATTCAGTCATATCAGTGGGATGCACAGTTTTTTAAAGGTTATAGTGCTGGAAAATACCATCCCCGGTATAAATATCCGTAAGACTCTTCGTTTAAAAGGGGATAAATTTTCAGTTGCGGGCTCTTTTTTTTTGTTTCAGGCTCTTCAGGGCACTCACTATGATAAAGATGATCCCCGCAAGGATGATGGTGTGCAGAAATTGGACCATATCGGGAAAGAGTCGTGCAATATAATAACCGGTCAGCGTAAAAAAGAGAACCCATAAAAGGGAACCGCAGAGACTGAAAAAAAAGAATACCCTGAATGGCATGGCCGTTACACCGGCGAGCGTTGCGGAAAAGCTTCTTACAATTGGTACAAAGCGTGCAAGAAAAACGGTTTTTGATCCATGTTTGTTATAAAAAGCCTCTGCTTTTTGCAAGTGCTGGCGATGGAAGAAGCGGGAATCCTTTTTTGCAAAGATTGTTGTTTTGAGTTTTTTTCCGATAACATAGCCGGTAGCATCTCCCAGAATCGCTCCAGACGCAAGAATTGCAAGAACAAGGAAAATGTTGAGACTTCCTGAAGCCGCAATGAGCCCTGCGGTAATAAGAAGAGAGTCACCTGGAAGAAAAAAACCGGCAAACAGGCCTGTTTCAGCAAAAATAATGGCGAAAAGCAGGATGTACCCACCCCAGAGAATCAACTCCTCAAGCGTACGGATATTCTGGAATGATGCAAGCAAAATCATGAGCGGCCACTGAAATAATGGGTTGTGCCTGGAGTGACTGCAAGAAGAAACGGGGAGCAGGCAATAACTTGCTCTACTCCCCGTTTCGCAACTTTTATTAAACAGGCAACCCTTTTTCCGGCGAAAAATCTGTTGCTCTCAGTTTCCTGAAAGCCGATGAATCATCACTACGGCAACAGCACGGCGCATGAAATGACCGTCGTCCAGAGACCGTTTTCTCCCTCTGCAGTTTCCGTGATGTTGTATGAATTGATAATTTTACCACTCATTTTATAAATGCCTTCACGCTCGTCCCAGTCCTTGTTGGGGTCAAACTCAATGCCGAGGGTGGTTGCAAGCATCGTTGCTGCCAAATCTTCGGCATACTCGCCGGACTGTTCAGCAGACTCACCGTAGGGGTGATGTTCCGACAGATAGCCGTACTGGGTATCGTCAGCCGGAATGGCAACGCCAACCGAGGCGGCAATAAGGCGGTTGAACTCATTGGTTGAATTGCGGGCCATGACGGCAAAGGTGATTTGTCCCGGAGAGAGCAGTTGTACACCATCTTCTACGCTGATACGTTCACAGTGAGGCGGAAAAATACTTGATACCGTGACCAGATTGCATTTTTCGATTTTGGCCTCTCTCAAGGCAAGCTCAAAAGAGGAGAGATATTCCTTGTGTCTTCCCACACCTTTGGTGAAAAATACTTTTGATGGGACAAATGACAATGCCGTGCCTCCGGATTAATGTGATTGTTTGATGCGTTTACTCTAACGAAATTGACGAATTATAGAAAAAAGCTGTCGTATTCAAAATGTTTTTCTTGTGGCCACTTTAAAAAACCTTCTTTTCCCCGCCCTGATGATTTTTGGCTCAACACTGAGCTCAATCAGTTCGTCAATCTCTTCGATTTTTCTCTCATCAACAAGAACCGATTTCTGTTGAACCATTCTTCGTGCTTCGCTTTTTGAAACGGCAGCCCCAAGGGTTATCAAAAGGTCAATGATTGGCATTGAGGGTCCGTCAAACTCGAAAAGCTCAATATTATCGGGTGCTTTTTTGTGAATAAAGAGCTGATCAAAATGGATTTCAGCGCCTTCGGCCTCCTCCTGTGAAGAGTAGAGCGCAACAATGTTCTTTGCCAGCAGCCGTTTGGCGCTTCTCGGATTTTCCACTATCTGCTCAAGAATCGCGACGTTGCCCTTCTCTGCCTGTGGCAGCAGCAGTTTGCAGTAGGTCTCAATGAGTGTGTCGGGAATAGAGAGTACACGGCCGTACATATCGGCAGGAGTGTCGTTGAAACAGATGGCATTGCCAAGTGATTTCGACATTTTTTCCCCTCCTGCAGTACCCACAAGCAGCGGCATCGTGATGCAGACCTGAGGCGCAATGCCGTATTCCCGCTGCAGGTCACGACCGACAAGAAGATTGAATTTCTGGTCAGTACCGCCAAGCTCGACATCGTTTTTCAGATGCACCGAGTCCATTCCCTGAGCAAGGGGATAGAGAAACTCGTGAACCGAAATCGGTTCCTGTGCGCGGTAGCGCCGCTCAAAGTCATCACGTTCAAGCATCCGGGCAACCGTATAGTGGCTTGAAAGTTTGATGACATCAGCAAATGTCATGGCGCCAAGCCAGTCGGAGTTATAACAGATCGTTGTTTTTTCATGGTCAAGAATTTTCGACGCCTGCTCGAAGTAGCTTAAACCATTTTCACGAGCCTCTTCAGCCGAGAGTTGCGGACGTGTCTTGCTTTTGCCCGAAGGGTCACCGATCATTGCGGTAAAGTCGCCGATGATCAGAATGGCTTCATGGCCAAGATCCTGAAACTCCCTGAGTTTGCGTAGAACGACTGAGTGTCCGAGATGCAAATCAGGCCTTGAGGGGTCAGCTCCAAATTTAATTTTGAGCGGTTTGCCTGACTGCATGCTCGAAATCAGCTTTTTTTCAAGCTCCTCTTTATTGCTGAGTATTTCTATGGTATTGCGCTCAATAATATCAAGCTGTTCCTGTACTGGTGGAAAAAGCATTTCGATTCTCTCTTTTTTTTAATATTGCTTCCTGATTTGTTCCATTTGCCGCTGGTTTTCTCTCGCCTTTATCGTTTCTCTCTTGTCGTAGAGCTTTTTGCCTTTGGCTATGGCAAGCTCAATTTTCAACAGCCCTTTTGAGTTGAAAAACGCCTTGAGCGGCACCAGCGTGAGCCCTTTTTCACTGATTTTGGTCTGGATTTTGCGAATCTCCTCTTTGTGCAGCAGCAGTTTCCGGCTTCGTTTTGCTTCAAGCAGCACGGTATGGCAGTGCTCGTAAGGGGTGATCTGCATGTTTTCAAGCCACACCTCATTACGAAGAATGATGGCAAAGCTATCACTCAAGCTCGCTTTGCCAAGCCGCACCGATTTGACTTCGCTGCCGAAAAGCTGGATACCGGTAACAATGGTATCAAGAATTTCAAATTCGTAACGGGCCTTTCTGTTCTGAATGGCCTGAACATATTGCTGAGTGTGTTGCTTTTTTGCCACAGTGACCTGGGTTCAATGGGTTGTATTCGGTTCTAAATATGCAGCAGGGATAAGATTTCCCCTGTTGAGAAGCAGAAAAGGATCAAGGTATTTTTTTATCCGTACCATCTCCTCTATGCCGCTTTCATGATACATTCCGACAAGATATTCTGACTTGAGTTTGCCGATCCCATGCTCTGCTGAAAGCGTTCCCCCCAACTCAAGGGCCTTGCCGACAAATTTTTTGTACAGGGCCTTTGCCTGTAAAAACTCCTCATGGTTGCGCGGCAGGATATTCAAATGCACATGCGCATCTCCTATATGACCAAAAATAATATAGACAAAGCCCTCTTGTTCGCAAGAACTGCGATAAAAATCGAACAGTGCACGAAATCTCCTTTCCGGCACGGCCATGTCGGTGCTGATTTTGCTCTCATACTGCCGGCTGAGCCAGTCGTTGACGATAAGGGGCAACGCGTGACGAAACTGTCGCAACCGATCCTGTTCATCACGGTCAAGCGCCATCCACGACTCGTCGGTCATGGCATTGCAGGACTCCATCAACCCGAAGAGGAGGTCAAGGTCGCCTTCTTTTCTTTCTGGAGTTGTTTCCAGCTCAAAAAAAATTGCACCTTCGCTGTTGGCGGGCACTTCAGGATATCTCTCTGCAAGAAACTCAAGCGAATGGCTGTCAAAAAACTCTATTGCCCGGGGTACGACGCTCTGTTCCGGCTCTTTCAGCAGATCGACAAAAAGAAACAACTCATCAATCTTGCGGAAGTAAACCAGGCAGGAGATGATAGCCGATGGAAGGGGTGTAAGCAGCAGATCAGCTTCCGCAATAACGCCGAGCGTTCCTTCAGATCCGATAAAAAGGTCAATCAAATCCATTTCAGCCTTTGAAAAGTAGCCGGCATTGTGCTTTGATGTTTCAGGCATACGATATTCCGGCCTCCTGAAGCTCATCTCCCTGCCAGAAGGCAGCGTGAAGCGGAACAGGCCATCCTTGTCGGCCCGGCAGACTCCGCGCGAAAGGTTGAGTCTTTCTCCATCGGCGAGGATAAGAAGGATTCTTGCGACATGGTTTCGTGTCGATCCGTATTTAAAGCTTTTTGCTCCTGAAGAGTTGTTCGCAATCGTGCTTCCGATAAAACAGAGTGTCTCAGTTGGGTCCGGCGGATAAAACCATCCGGAGTGCTCTACTTTTTTCTGGAGCGTTTCAAGGAGCGCTCCAGCCTGCACCGTGATGTATGCCCTGTCAGCGCCGAATGGTACCGGTTCGCCGATACGATCAAGCTTTTGCATCGAAATAACATACTCTCCCTGGGGAATTCTTCCGCCAGTCGTTCCTGTTCCATTTCCGGCAATAGTAAACTGGCGGTGCTCTTTGATGGCACTTTTCAAAAGTTCAGCAAGTTCATCCACCGTTTCCGGAAAATAAACCCCTGGAGTATAACCGCTTTTCAAGTTACTCGTATCCTCGAGAAACCCCCTTATGGAATCGGGATCATCCTTGTAAATCATGGTGCTTTTTTCCCCTTATCGTTTCCCTTCTGATCACCGGTTAGAGGCTCGGATGGGGTGCTGTTTTTTGTACTGTCAGCCTGCCGCGAGGCTGCTGCAGAAGGATTAAGCCCTTTTTTTGCGGATGCAACCGGTAATTTCTCTCCCTTCACGTAATAGCGGATCAGTTCGCGAGCAATCGGAGCAGAAATGGATCCACCAAAACCAGCATTCTCGACAAGGACCGCCATGGCAATTTTTGGATGCTCTACTGGCGCAAAAGCAATAAACCACGCATGATCTCTTCCATGAGGATTTTGAGCCGTACCGGTTTTTCCTGCAATGGTTACATCAGGTACTTTTGCCAGTGTACCCGTGCCTCTCTCCACCACACCCACCATGCCGTCATGGATAAGGTCGAATGTTGATTTTGAAACCGGAAGTTGTTGCTTATCGTAGGTGTAAGAGACATATTCACCCGTAGCCGTATTCCGGTAGCCTTTAACGATATGGGGCTGATAGAGTGTGCCGTTATTGGCAAGAGCTGCCGCATAGGTTGCAAGCTGAACGGGAGTGGTGCCGAGCTCTCCCTGACCAATCGCAAGACTGACCAGGTATCCCTTTGTCCACCTGTTTTCGCCGTACCTCTTATTGTAATATGCGGTTGATGGCAGAAGTCCACGTCGCTCTCCAGGCAGGTCAATGCCGGTTTTTTCTCCAAAACCGAATATTGTCCCATACTTTGTCCAATCCTCAAAGCCTACATTAAAAATCAGGTTATAAAAATAGACGTTTGATGAGACCGTAATGGCCTCTCTCATATCAACCCATCCGTGTCCTCTGCCTTCGTTACTCAAAAAGCGCCTGTGGCCGTAAACGAATGCGCCGTTATCGAGTATTTTTTTTGCCGGATCTATTTTCTTTCCCTCCAGAGCGGCCATGGCAAGAATCATCTTGTAGATGGAGCCAGGGGGATAGACGGCCTGAACCGTGCGGTTAAAAAGCGGTTTCTGAGGAGAGGTGACAATTTCGTTCCACCCTTTCCGATCGGTAGAGCCGTTGAAGATATCAAGATCATAATCTGGAGCACTGGCGAGGGCAAGAATACCTCCAGTCGAGGGATTGATGGCTACGACAGCTCCGGATTTGCCCGTTTTTCTGAGGAGTTGTTCTGCAAGTTGCTGCAGGCCACCATCAATAGCAAGGTAGAGATCGTTGCCTCTGATCGAGGGAATATCGCTCTTTCCACTATCATATTTTCCAGCGTATTTGCCAAGAGGGGTAACCATTTCAAACCGCATCCCTTTCTGTCCTTTCAGCTCCTCTTCATAAAACTTTTCAAGTCCGCTGAACCCGATTTTGTCATCCTGCGTGTAACCCTGATCGGCCAGCTCCTCAAGTTTTTCTTTAGGGACTGAGCGTAAATAACCAAAGAGATGGGATCCGAAGAGGGAATCCGGATAGAGTCTCTTGTTTTCAGTTTCGATAAGGACACCGGGGAGCTGCCAGAGATTTTCGCTCACTCTCGCTATCGCAACAGCATCGAGGTTGCGGCTGATGATGGCGGCAGAATAACGGTTGAACACCGATCCCTTTTTGAGGATCTCGCTCAACTCCTCTTCTGGCTTCTGCATAAGCCAGGCAAGAAAAGCCGTACGCTCTTTTTTGAATTCAGACGGAACAATCTTCAGCGTATAGAGTGGTTGATTATCGACAATGACAACGCCATTCTGGTCAATCATGCGCCCTCTCGGGGGCTGAACCCAGATCCTGTGGATGCTGTTTGTGGTTGAGATTGAACCAAGCTGCTGATAATTGAGTACCTGTAAATAGAAAAGCCGGCTGAACAGCAGCAAAAAAAGAGCTATCACAAAACCCGATACGAGCAAGGTGCTTCGCAGAAGTTTATCCATCGGTCAGTTTGCAAGTGATTGTCTCAAAAACAGCCAGTTCACGACAAAGGCAAAGATGAGGTTAAAGAGAGATTCAAGAAGGCCAAAAACCACGATTCGGTAGGCTGGCGAAAAGCCGAGAGGATCGTTTCCAGCAGAAAGAATGGCATTGGTGCAGAGTCCGGCCACAATGACCGCAGCATAAAACCGCTTACTTTTCTGGTTTATGGTAGCATGGCTCTCTTTTGGGGTATGAAAATAACCAGCAGTAAAACTTCCGACCGTTCTTGCAAGCATATGTAATCCCATGTTCCCCGTCAAGAGGCCGCCGAGTACTCCGGCAGCAAATCCAAAACTGATATTGACCTTTTGACTGGTGGTTACAGCCATAAAAGCAAGGAAAATGGTGACAGCATCCGCCGAGACATTGAAAAGCGTCATGCGCGAAAAGCTGAACTCCTGCACCAGAGAGATGATGCAGAGGAGGAGGATATAGATATAATTTTTTTTTGTCACAAGGTCAATATCTGAAAATTAAGGTCTTTTTTTATTTATAGTTACAGTATCATCGGTCATGATCCTGATCTTTTCCGGCTCGATTTTCAGTGGGGCAATCAGTACCTGTGACAAGGTTGAAAAGTCAACGGCCAGCCAGATATCAACATCGTAAAACAGGTTGTCAGGTTTTATGCGTACCACCCGCCCGACAGGAATGCCCCGTATCGAAAAGGTACTGAAATCTGAAGTGACAAATCGTTCGTTCAGTTTTATGTGGCTGCTAATAGGAATATGTTCAACCTGGGCAATGAACTCCCTGCCCCCGTTCCACGAAAGAACACCCATACTCTGGCATGAATCAGCAGCCACAATCACTTTGAAATCAGGGTGAATAAGAGGCAGTACCTTGGCATAGTGCTCGGAGACAGAGGTCACCCTCCCCACCAGTCCCTCCGGCACCAGAACGGTCATATCTTTTTTGATTCCTTTTCTCCATCCGGCATCAATCACCAGCATGTTTTCCCGATCGCTGAATTTGCGGTCAACAACCCTTGCCATGATAAACCCAGATGCGTTGAGCGTGGTGTCGGCCAGTATTTTCCGCTGGTTCCGCTCATCAACATTGGCTGTCTCAAGGGTGAGTATCCTCGAAAGCAGATCAGTGTTGACCCGCATCAGATGCTCATTTTCTTTTTTCAGGGTAAACAGGGAGTTGAACTTCATCAACTGTTCGTTGACTGCTGCGCTGAACTCAATACCTTCGTTGTGCAACTTGGCCTGCACATCATCCTGCTGAAGACGTATGAAAAGAAAACCTATGCTGCAGTAAAGCACAAAAAGCAGCCATGTACTGTATTCCACAAAAAGAGTAAAAAACTTCCTCACGGTTCATATTCCGTTTTTTTTATTACATTTTCCTCATCAATCGCAAGGGTGCCGAAGTCAATAGGTCAAGAGTAATAATATGACTAAGAATGTGAATATAACAGATAAATTTGTTGTTGTTGGTGATAGAGTATTAATCAAGCCAAAATCTCTTGGCGAAAGAACAAAATCAGGTATTTATCTTCCTCCAGGCGTTCAGGAAAAGGAAAAAATTCAGACTGGTTATATTATAAAGACCGGACCGGGCTATCCCGTAGGTCCACCGCCCGAGTCGGACGAACCATGGAAGGAGCGCGTTTCAGCCGCCCAGTACATACCGCTTCAGGCCAAAGTCGGTGATATGGCTATTTTTATCCAGAGCAGCTCCTATGAGATCGAATACGAGGATGAACGATACATTATTGTGCCAAACTCCGCCATTCTCCTTCTGATCCGCGAAGATGACGATCTTGACTACTATCTCAAATAAGAGATCCGCCTTAACAGCTTGCTTGCAACCACAGTGAACATAAGACCATGACCAGAAATTTTGCTTCAACTACAGCCTCCCTTTCGCATGAAGAGCTTTTCAGACGGATCAATGCGCTGAAAAAAGAGATGAACGCTCTTGTTCTTGCCCACTACTATACTCTTCCAGAGATACAGCAGATCGCCGATATTGTTGGTGACAGCCTTGCTCTTGCCCGGGCAGCCGAAAAAACCGATGCCGATGTGATCGTTTTTGCCGGAGTCTATTTTATGGCCGAAACCGCCAAAATTCTCAATCCCGGAAAACTGGTATTGATGCCTGACGCCCGTGCCGGCTGCCCCCTTGCCGACAGTTGCCCGGCAGAGGAGTTCAGGAAATTCAAGGCAGAGCACCCCGGCGCCCTCGTTATTACCTATATCAACTCGACCGCAGAAATCAAGGCGCTCTCCGACATCACTTGTACCTCCTCCAACGCCGAAGAGATTATTCGCCAGATTCCACAAAGTCAGCAGATTATTTTTGGCCCCGACAGAAACCTTGGCGGCTATCTGGCAAAAAAACTTGGCAGGGAGATGATTCTTTGGCAGGGCTACTGCTATGTACACGAAGAGTTTTCCGAATCAAGTGTGCTCAACGCCTGCCGGGAGCATCCCGGTGCGGAACTCATAGCCCACCCCGAATGCCGCGAAGAGGTGCTTCGCCATGCAGCATTTATCGGCTCAACGAAGGCTCTGCTTGAGTATACCGTCAACAGTTCCGCCCAAACATTTGTTGTTGCGACCGAGCCCGGAATTATTTATGAAATGCTGAGACGCTCCCCATTGAAAACCTTCATTCCTGCACCCAAGGATCCCGGCAATCCTCGAACACTCTGTACGCAGATGAAGCAGAATACCCTTGAAAAGCTTTACCTCAGCATGCTTAACCGGAAACCGGAGATTATGGTTGATGAAACGCTTCGTCTTGCATCCCTTGGTTCCATTCAGAGGATGCTCGAAATGTCGCCCGCCTGATGAGCTGGCGGCCAGAGCGCTGCAACGTTATCGGCTGAACTGTCTCTCTTTTACCTGAAATTAAGCCGTCAACTGACGGACTCATTATAAAACAAAAACAACGAGGCTCTCATGCGTATCTTCTCACGAAGCGTTGCCGTCCTCTCAACAGCTCTCTCGGTCATGTTCTCTTCATTGCCTGCGTTAGCCTGGCACGACAAAACCCACCTTTCGGTTGCCGAGGCCGCTGGCTTTGAACTCTGGTACAGTGCGGCTGCGGCCGATGTTGCCAAATCGAAGAGCGAATTCAGACCGATAGAAGAGAAAAACCATTACTTCAACAACAACGCAGGCAAAGAGGTGGATGGCGCACTGGTTATGAGTCAGATTGAACGATATAATAAACCTGATGACGTGGAAGGGCATCTTTACGGCGCCATCATTGGTGCAATACGGGCATACAAGGCAGAGCAAAATTCCGGCAAATACGCCGAATATCCGCTCGCTTTTTGTGCTCACTACGTTGCTGACCTCTCCATGCCGCTGCACAACACCCTGTATGACGACTTCAATAAAAGTCGCCACAGTATCAATGACGGCATCATCGAACAGAGCGTCAGAAACAATATCGGGTATATTCAGCGCAACATTCAGGATATTACCATCCTGAACGAAGCTGACCTTGCCAGTGAAATCGCAAAAGTCGCCAACAGCGCCCGTGATCTTGGCATTAAAATAAGGGAAGAGAAGAGGGATATGACTCAGAACGAGGTCTATACCCAGGTCATCCGGAGTGCGTCACTATTGAAAGCTGTGCTCAAGTATGTGGGCAAAACCCCTTGCTGATCTCTACAATGTTATTTCATAAAAATGGCTGACACTGAACACCTGCAGCTTCTCAAAGAGGGCGTTGCCAACTGGAACCAATGGCGCCGGGAACATCCTGAGGTCCGACCGGATCTGCACGAGGCCTTGCTTATCACACTTGATTTGCGGGGAGCAAACCTCTCAGAAGCTGATCTTGGTGGTGCAAACCTTGCGAAAGCCAATCTTGTAGGGGCAAATCTCGCCGAAGCCGATCTTCGTGGTGCCGACCTTCGGGGAGCTGACCTCAGCAGAAGCAACCTCACCGGAGTTCATTTCAGTAAAAGCACTATCGACATCTACACCATCTGTCGCGACATTGAGGGGTGTGATGTTGGCGTCAATGGTCTCTACTCACCCCTCACTGATTCGGCAGCCCTGCTCAGAATCGACCCGCCAGGCAACTCCATGCAGGGAGCAAACGTTGATGCCGTCATCGAAAGTCTTCGCCATGCCCGCAAGCTCCACACCTTCTCGCTCTTGCTTGCAGGGATAGCGATGCTCTTTATCGTCATCAAACCAAAAACCATCACGCTGCCCTATCTTTCCGGATCGTTCAAGTTCGACGACATCAGCTATGCTTTTCTGGCCATGATTCTCTCCACCGTTCTTTTGAGCCAGGTATCCTCTTTTATCGACTCCGCACTGCAAGGAGCACACTATCTTAACGATCGCAGGGCGGCCATGCTTGTCGGTCACTTTCCCTGGCTCCTCTCAAAGTACGAAAGTGAAGCGGCCAACCGGAGGCAGTCGAAAATAATGCGCTTCTTTCTGGTTTTTCATCCCGTCATCTATCTCTATTTTTTTTTGAAATGGGATCTGTTTTTCAGCGGCGACTGGGAAGGCATCATGCGGCACTATCAGGATATGCCCGTCATTTTCGCCGAGTATCTGCTTCCGGTATTCTATTTCATTCTTATCAAGCTATGCCTCCATATTTTCCGGCTTTCGGAAGGCTTTCAGAAGCCGATACTCTTCGATACCGAAACCGAGCGCGGACGCCAAACCGACATGGAGCGCCTTGCTGAAGCCGTAGAAAAACAGGCATCTCGAACAGCCGAACTCCTTGAACTCATGCGCAAAAGAGAAGGGTGATGATGGATCGTCTGGGGCAAAAACAGATGCGGGAAGAGCTCTGCAAGTTGAACCGCGCACTTCTGGCAATCAACAGTTGCAATAAGGTTTTGCTTCATGCCACTAATGAGCTGGAATTATTGGGCGATATCTGCCGCATTATTATCGAGAGCGGTGGTTACCGGATGGCATGGGTCGGTAATGTTGTGCATGACGAAGCAAAAAGTGTCTGCCCGGTAGCCCAGGAAGGTTTTGAGGATGGATACCTTCAGGCACTCAGACTCTCATGGGCTGATGTTGAGCATGGACGAGGACCAACAGGAACAGCAATCCGTACAGGCCAGCCATCTTGCATCCATAATGTGCAGTTTGATCCGCAATTTGCACCCTGGAGAAAGGAGGCTATAGCTCGTGGTTATGCTTCAACGATATGTTTGCCCTTGAAAGCAGAGGACAAGGTTTTTGGAGTGTTAAATATTTATTCCTCCTACCCGGACGCCTTTGATACTGAAGAGATCCAATTGCTTGTCTCACTTGCTGAAAACCTCTCCTATGGAATCACCATGTTGAACGTCCGTAAGGCACGGGAACTGGCTGAGGAGAAGGTAAGGCAAAGTGAGGCTCGCTACAGGAGCCTCTTTCAGAACAAGCATACCGTCATGCTGATCATTGATCCTGAAAATGGCCGGATTGTTGACGCCAATCCTGCGGCAGTCGCCTACTATGGATGGGAGCTTGCTGAACTCTGCCAGATGAACATCTGCCAGATTAACCAGTTGACAGCTCAAGAGGTCCAATCAGAAATGGACCTGGCCTACAAAGAAAAAAGAAATTATTTCCTTTTCCGCCATCGTCTGTCCAACGGTTCAATTCGCGATGTTGAGGTGTTCAGCAGTCCCATTCCGCTTCAGGATAAATTTTTGCTCTATTCCATCATTAACGACATTACCGATCGTACGCTGATGGAAAAGGCATTGCAAGAGAGTGAAGGAAGGTTCCGTTCCATTACTGAACAAATGGTTGAACTGGTTTATGTTACCGACGACAAGGGACGTTTGACCTATATTTCTTCCATCTTGGAAACTCTGTTCGGCTATACCGTTCATGAGGTTATCGGTCACTTTTTTACCGAATATCTTGCCGAAGAGGATGTTCCCGGAGCGTATGTCATATTTGATAATGCCCTGCAGGATTACCTGACCGATCAGGTGACCGAATTGCGGTTCAGGAAAAAAAATGGCTCACTTTTTTACGGTGAGGTTCATGTTCGTCATTACGAAAGCCAAGGCTCTTCTGGCATGATTGGACTGATTCGAGATGTTACGGATCGTAAACGATATGAGCAGGAGATACTCGAAAGCAAAGAGTTTCTCAAGGATATCTATGATGAGGTCAACCACTCTATCTTTGTTGTCGATGTGCAGCCTGATGGCACGTATCGCTTCAAGGGCATTAACCCGCATCATGAAAAACTGACAGATCTTTGCAGTGATGCTGTTGTCGGAAAAGCACCCGAACAGTTTCTTGCCCCGGCAATTGCAGAATTGGTTACTCATCATTATGACGACTGTATTCATGCGGGTACATCAATCCATTATGAAGAGTCGCTGCCGTTCAAGGGCAAAGAGACGTTATGGGATACCGTCTTGAATCCTGTTTGCAATGAGAGTGGTTCCATTTACAGAATTATTGGTACCAGCACCGACATCACCGAACGCCGCCAGACTGAAGAGGAGAGGAGCAAACTTGAAATTCAGCTTCAGCAGTCGCAGAAAATGGAGATGGTCGGAAGGCTTGCAGGAGGTATAGCCCATGATTTCAACAATATGCTGACGGTTATTCTCGGTCACTCCGAAATGGCCCTTGAACTCTTTGACCCATCCGAGGAAGCCTACAGAGATCTTGAGGCCATCCGCCAGGCCGCAACCCGTTCGGCTGATCTGACACGCCAACTCCTTGCCTTTGCCCGGAAGCAGATTGTTGTTCCAAAAGTTCTTGAATTGAACACTGCCGTCGAAGAGCTGCTTCCCATGCTGCGGCGACTCATCGGTGAACATATCTCGCTGGTATGGATTCCTGACTGCAAAAACTCCCAGGTAAACATCGATCCATCGCAGATCGACCAGATTCTGGTCAACCTCTGCGTCAACGCCCGTGATGCCATAACCGGAAACGGCAGAATCACTCTTGAAAGCGGGAGCTACGTTACCAGTGAAGCCACCAGCACTGAGGATTACTCCGTTTCCTACGTCTCACTCTCCATTCGCGATGACGGTAGCGGTATTGACCCAAACGATATTGAGCATATTTTTGAGCCATTTTTCACCACCAAAGAGTTGGGAAAAGGCACAGGGCTTGGATTGTCCATGGTCTACGGGATTGTAAAACAGAATAACGGCACCATCGAATGCCAGAGTGAACCTGGCAAGGGAACAGTCATCACGATTCATCTGCCCCTCTACCGTGCAGAGTCGATAGTGGATCACAACGCAAAACTGGAGCAATTGACCCTTAAAGGCCACCAGACCATCCTGCTTGTGGAAGATGAGCTTCCTATTCTCAATCTCTGCAAACTCATTCTTGAGCGCAACGGTTACCTGGTGCTTGCGGCTGCTACACCTGTGGAAGCCCTCATGGCAGCGGAAAACTACAAAGGAACGATTGATTTACTGTTCACGGATGTGATTATGCCGGAAATGAACGGATCCGAACTTTCCAAAAAGCTTCGCGTAACACGACCAGGGCTTAAAACGCTCTTTATGTCAGGCTTCACTGCCGATGTTATTGCCAACAACAGTGTTCTTGCCGATGGCGTTAACTTTATTCAGAAGCCCTTTGACGTT
Organism: uncultured Chlorobiaceae bacterium; assembly: GCA_903824295.1. Classification (GTDB taxonomy): domain Bacteria; phylum Bacteroidota; class Chlorobiia; order Chlorobiales; family Chlorobiaceae; genus Chlorobium. The sequence continues at coordinate 4,613 of CAIJWE010000014.1, read as the reverse complement.
AAATCGCTGACCAAAGCTGTGCAGACTATTTTTCAGTCATAAAAAAAGCACCCTGCACGGTCTGGAGCAGGGTGCTTTTTAAAAGCAGTAACAAAAATCTTGATTTACTTTTTCGGAGCAATAGCGGCTGAGACGCTCTGCAATGTCTGATTCAAAGCGTTGGTCGCATTTCCAGCCAAGTCAATCGCTGATTTACCCAGAGGCTCAATTGCCTGTGAGGCGCTTTTCAATCCACTGGTCAACAGTTCGATGGACTGCTGCAGAAGAGTGCCGCCGGTGTTCAGCAAATTGGTCAAAGCGGCCGTCAGATCATTCGTTTCGTTTGCCATGATGTTTGTTATTGAGAGGTTATTGGAAAATAACAGTCAAACAATGATGCCGTCAATCTAAACGGCTCTTTAGTGAAGTTATAGTATTTTTACCAATTATGCCAAGATAATTCTTTACCTCACTGCTCACATTGCATTTTCTGCTGGCTCCAGTGTTAATGCTCAAAAAAGTTTTCTCACAACTCAAGCCTCGTTCGAGCCACCGAACATCATGCAGATGGAATGACGGTCCGCTGCGTCGCTGCGTCAAAGATGAACGGGTAGCAACAATCCCTTTTTTGTCTCCAGCGTAGCTGCTATCCTGCCTCATTCAACGGTTACCATTTTGGCAAGATCAGCACCGATAAACGCCTTGAAACGCTGATAAAGACAAGATACGTTGCAATATCTGAAATGCTTTTATATTGTTGAAAGCATGACTGGTGTACACTCACAGTTCGCAAGGTCGCACCAGTATCAACGAGAACCAGGGTAGTTTGATTGAAAAAAGTCAGCCAAGATTCTCTTCAAGTACTCAATTATGACGATAGTGCCACAATTTACAGAAGAATTTGCAAGTGCTACGGTCAATTATACTCTCCAATAAGAACTTACGGTGGTACAGTGGCAAATAGCTTCAAAAGTGATGACAGTTTCCTGCGAAAACTTGCAGTTGGTGCTGCAGGAACAAATGCAACCATGGTCTTGCTCAAGGCGATAGGTTTCAACCCCATAGAGCTTGAGCGCGGTTCTACTGGCTTCAAAATCTGGAAAAAAATCAAAATCAAGCGAGTTCGGGTTCCTGATATTTTATGCCTGAACACGGGTTTACGGTTTGAATCCCGTGGCAAGACGAAGCTTGAGGTATCAATGTCGCATTCTCTCAAAGACCCTAAAAGGGCTTGGGATGCAGGGATGCGTGATGACGATTTTGTATCAATAGTCGTTTTTGAGCAAGACAGCGCTCAGTTGTTCAAGCCCACTGGAGATTAAAGTTAAAGCGGCCCGGGCACTTTTGCGGATTGCCGAGCCACAAATTCCTCATTTGATTGATCTTTTGAAGCGTGGCGACCCTGCCAAGCGTGACGGCCTGTCATGGGTGCTTGCCCGAACAGGTAAATGCAATCCATCAGAGTTGGTTGTTGGTGCCGATGAGAACCTGAAAAAATGGATAAGCTACATTGTCGGCTACGGTAAGGATAAGTTTGTACAGGGTGATGTTGACGCTCTGTGTAACGCAGATTCACAAGTCTATTTTGCTGCAAGTGTGCTGTGGCAGATTGTGGCCAGTTGGGTCAACGACTTGAGGGAGTACTGATGCTGAGCAAACCACTCTACCGGACAGCAAAAGGGCAAGCCTATGTTGGCGATTCGCTGGCACTTCTTGCCGAGTTACCCAGTAATAGCATTGATCTCGTCATGACCTCTCCTCCCTTTGCACTCCGCCGCCAAAAGAGCTATGGCAATGTTGAGGAAACAGAATATGTCAAGTGGATTAAGCCATTTGGCCAAGAGGTGTTCCGGGTTCTCAAGGAGAGCGGCAGTTTTGTCCTCGATCTGGGAGGAACATATCGATCAGGAATTCCATCCCGATCCCTGTACAACTTTCGCGTGCTCCTCGCTTTTTGTGACGAGATTGGATTTCACCTTGCCGAAGATTTCTACTGGTTCAATCCGGCAAAGCTGCCCTCGCCCATTGAATGGGTAAATAAACGAAAAATTCGGGCAAAGGATTCCGTCAATACGGTATGGTGGTTCAGTAAAACCGAGTTCCCCAAAGCAGATGTTCGGAAAGTACTTGCACCCTATTCTGACCGAATGAAAAAGTTAATCAGAGATCCCGAAAGTTTCTACACGCCAAAAAAGCGCCCATCCGGTCATGATATCAGCGCGAGCTTTGGCAAGGATAATGGAGGCGCAATTCCCTCAAATCTCCTCTCTATACCAAACACCGACAGCAACTCAAGTTATCTCCGGCTTTGCAAGGAACTCGGTTTGGCAGGTCATCCCGCGCGATTCCCGGCGGAGCTTCCAGCCTTCTTTATCAAAATGCTGACCGATGAGGAGGACGTCGTGCTCGATATTTTTGGCGGATCAAACACAACTGGGTTTACCGCAGAGGCACTCAAACGGAAATGGTTGACATTTGAGATCAGCAGGGAATATCTTGCATCTTCCGCATTTCGCTTTCTCGAAGGGCAGAGTTCTGAAACCATAAAGCGAATACTGGCAAGGCTGATTGACCCTCATGCCGATTATTGCATCGGGGAGGCGCTTTGCGCATTAGACCTCTCAAAGAAAGCAATGATACCGGATGAATCTCATGCACAGCTCGCCTTGTTTGCTGCCGGGGTGGAGGTGAAGCCTTAACATCATCTCACTATCGTCAGGCTGGCCATTTTCCCTTCAGTGGGTAGCTTAGACGGGGCCGTAGCATCTGCTGCTGTTACGAAAAAAAATACAGATTTCCCTCCTTAATTCCCGCACGTAATAGCAACATTGCCGTATGGTTATCTATATTGAAGCATTACTGATGCGAAAAAGAGATGTCTCATTGTAGGTTGTCTTCTGAAGACCATAAGGCTGTATGGTAGAAGGGCTATAACTGAACAATCAGGCCGCAGGGTACTCGTATCTGTTAATCGACTCAACGTATTTCAATGTCTACAAACAATCCCATACAACGGAGAATGCAGGCCGAAAGCTTCAGGCACTTTGCTGAATGTACTTTTGGGCAGAAGAATTTTGTTTGGCATGCCGTGGTGTATACGGCATTACTTTTTATCGCCGGCGGCTGGCTGCCTAACGGAATTGCTGACTTCATTAAGTATCTCACCGGTGATTGGTCTTTGTGGACTGTTAACTATCAACTGACAGGTTCAGTCGTCATTTTAATTCTTTTCGGTGTTCAACTAAAAAAAATTGTTCATGCCCCTGGAAAAATTGAGGTAAGCAACGATCCGCCGGAACCAGTCAAAGTGCTTGGCGTATTTCTAAGCTCTTTTAATGTATGGTATAACAGCTCGCAATCCCAGGTTGAAATTGTCAAGGGCAAGGAAAACGAATCTCTTGAAAAAATACTGGCTGAACATACCGTGAAAAGGGAAACTCTTGACGGTACAACATGGGAAATGCCTCTGAAGGCCATTGAATTTCATAAATCCCGCGTTGAAACGCTCTATTTGTTTACTTCGTCTGGAGATAAAGGAACAACTGTTGATAGCGAGCTGTTTGTCAGGCTTGTCAAAGTACTCTATCCGGGTATTTCAGTTGCTGAGTGGGTGACAGGTGGTCTTGATTTTGACAATCTTACGGAGATATTTTACGCTGTTGAAGCCTTCTATACTGACGCTGTAGTACGCGGTTTCAAGGAAAAAGATGTTTTGATTGATATTACCGGGGGCAAAAAATCAAATAGTATTGCTGCAGCGTCTGTGGCCGCTCTTTCAGTTGGTCGAAAATTTCAGTACATCAGCGAAGATAAGGTTGTGCGGAGTTATGACGTCGGGTATTTTGACGCGTGACCTTTGGTGGGTTACTTATTTTTTTGCTTTCTGACAGGCCGGAAATATTGCTATAACATCATTATTAAATGTTAGTTATGCAGGAACGAGACTCGTTTTACCTTGGCGCTTTAATGCACGATATCGGCAAATTTATTCAGCGTGCGAAGCTTCGGAATTGGGAGTGCTCAGCTAAACGTTATGTACAAAGTCGTTTTGCTGGCAGGAATCATGCTCACAGAAGGTATTCCGCTGCGTTTATCAAGAAGATGTTCAGTGAGTTTTTGTCTGATGCTGATATTGAAATGTATGCGTTATTGCATCATCAGGGACGAGAAAAAGGTATGGCTGATTACCAAGGGATTAATAATAAGGGTGTCCCCCTAAAACTGATTCGTATTGCCGATATTTGTGCGTCAAAAGAGCGTGAACAAGTTCCTGATCTTAAGCCGCAATCTTACACACGAGCAAAGCTGCAATCTGTTTTTTCCGATATTACGCTTAAAGATAAAGACGGAAATGTTCGTCAACCTGCGCAAAAAAAGTATTTGGATTTGAATTTATTGTCTCTTGCGAGAGAGTCATTATTTCCTGTAGGTGTTGATGCTGCTTTCAATAAACAGGTATATAGACCACTTGTAGAAGATTTTGAAAGATTATTCAACAGCAATTCCCGATTTGGCCCGTACACCTTGAATTCATTGGTGTTTAAAATTTGACTTTCGTAATATTTTGAGTATCAAACAGTATTATTTTGTATATTTCTGGAAATTGTCTTACTCAAAGATATAAAGATATTTTT
>CAIJWE010000013.1 GCA_903824295.1 uncultured Chlorobiaceae bacterium | reverse complement strand
CTGTAGAAGGTTTTGCAGACCTCTGCCTAACCACTCGGCCACTTCGCCATTACGGGAGTGTTAAGGTAAGAAAAAAGTTATTCTTTGCAAATCGTTCGGCTCTTATTTATCGCATCAACGGATAAACATTATTACGATCTTTGTCTGAGTCGTCGAAAGCTGATGCGGCCGAAAACGAGTGAAAAAGGTTATAATCTCGACTCATCGTAAGCCGTTATTTCTCGCTCAATCCTTGCGCCTTCATTGCTCAGGGCAACTTTAAGATCGTAATCCATCTGCAACCCGAACCAGAATTGTGGCGGGGTACTGAAATAGCGGCCAAGACGCAGGGCAGTTTCGGCTGTTATGCACCGTTTTCCTGCAATAATATCGTTGATGCGCCAGACTGGAATACATATATCCTCGGCAATTCTTTTTTCGCTGAGATGCATGGGGGTAAGGTACTCCTCAAGCAGAACCGTTCCAGGATGAAGCGGCAACATTTTTCTGACAAGCATTGATAGATTTCCTCATGGTAACTTGAATTTGCAATTTTCGAACTCATGTTTTGACAGCTTACCATTTTTTTATTGATTTCACCTCTTTTATTCTTTCGTTTTTCAACGAAAGTTCCACTTCTCTTTTTTTGCACTTTTTCAAAAGAGCCTGAGGTACCTGCCTTGCTGTCAACCGTTGTCATCACCTTGACATTATAGAACAATGGGAGACGAGAATGCTTAAAGATGCGATGGGTGAGTATCGGGGTGGGGAACGGCGATTGAGATTATCAGGATCATCATGGAGGAGGAAGCTTACACACAATTTCTCGCTTGGCCATTAATTAAAATTAAACTATATAACGATATACGATAAATTGTTTTTTGGATTTTCATTGTAAAAATTGACCATTCTATGGCAAAAGTCGTCGTCTTGGGAGCTGGAATTTCAGGCCATACCGCAGCTTCGTTTCTTAAAAAGAAACTTGGTAAGCGCCATGAGGTTGTTGTTGTTACTCCGAATGCCTACTATCAGTGGATTCCATCGAATATCTGGGTCGGTGTCGGGCGGATGACGATTGATGATGTACGCTTTGAACTCAAAAAAGTGTATGATCGTTGGGGCATTATTCTCAAACAGGCCAAAGCGGTTGCAATCCATCCTGAAGGTGACCGTGAAATTACAAAGGGGTATGTGACGATTGAGTATACCGACGGGTTGCGCTGTGGAGAGACGGAAAAGGTTGATTACGATTATCTTGTCAATGCTACAGGTCCGAAGCTTAATTTTGAAGCCACAGAGGGTCTTGGTCCTGAAAAAAACAGCTTTTCCGTCTGTACCTATAACCATGCAGCCCATGCCTGGGAACATCTTCAGGACAACATCAAAAAGATGCAAGCGGGTCAAAAGCAGCGGATTTTGATTGGCACCGGTCATGCCATGGCAACCTGCCAGGGTGCTGCTTTCGAATACATTCTGAATGTGGCTTATGAAATTGCAAAACTCGGTCTCAGTGACAAGGCGCAGATTACCTGGCTCTCCAATGAGTATGAGCTTGGTGATTTTGGTATGGGAGGCGCTTTTATCAACAGGGGCGGCTACTACACTCCGACGAAAGTCTTCACTGAATCCATCATGGCCGAGTACGGCATCAACTGGATACGGCGTGCCGGCGTGCATCTCGTTGAACCAGGCAGGGCGCATTACGAGACTCTCAGTGGAGAAAATTTGACACAGGAGTTTGATTTTGCCATGCTTATCCCCTCATTCTCGGGTGTTGGGCTTATCGCTTATGATAAATCAGGAATTGACATTACCGAGAAGATGTTTGCACCGAACAAGTTTATGAAAGTTGATGCAGATTATCGTGCAAAGCCCTTTGAAGAATGGGAGGCTGAAGATTGGCCGTCGATTTACCAGAACCCCATGTTCAAGAATATTTATGCACCAGGCATTGCCTTTGCCCCTCCGCACCCGATTTCAAAACCCATGTCGAGCCCGAGTGGACGCCAGATTTTTCCGACAGCACCGCGTACCGGTATGCCGGCAGGTGTCATGGGTAAAATTGTAGCGCTTAATATTGCCGAGAAAATTCAGGGAGCGGAGGAGCATACGCACAAGGCATCAATGAGCCGAATGGGTGCCGCTTGCGTTGTCTCTGCCGGATTTGGTTCATTTGATGGTCTGGGTGCATCAATGACCCTCTTTCCGGTTGTCCCTGACTGGAACAAGTATCCTGAATGGGGGCGTGACATGAACTACTCACTTGGCGAGGCTGGTCTTGCAGGTCATTGGCTGAAGGTCATTCTGCACTATCTCTTTTTCCATAAGGCAAAAGGCTATCCGTTCTGGTGGTTGATTCCCGAATAATCGACCCTCTGCCTTCAATCGTTAAATCTGAAAACCTATGGGCACGAATAAAGTCAAGGCATATTATGATGAGGCTTATCCACCGGTACCTTCGAAGGGTACACTTTATTGGCGGAAGAACCTGCTGTGGCAACTCTGTCGATTCGTTGTTTTAAATGTCAAAATCATGCGAATAGTTGTCGGCGGTCACTCCTGATTTTATTCAGTAGTGTACCGCTATGTAAAAGATGTTTTTTTTGATCTCGCTGATCACAAACTGGTAACTTTCCCGCTTTTTCCACCAGAGCACTCTGTGCCACCATAAAGGGTTGGTCGAAACCAGTATGAATGTTTTGGGAGATCCTTTAAATGCCCGCTTCCATGTTTGATGAAGCCTGAGCATGTGTGGTGGGTCGCTGACGACAATTGCACTTTTCCACCCATTTCTCTCCATCGTTATTGATGTGTTTATTGCTTCATCCCAGGTCGTTTTTGATTTTGCGTCAATGATGATGGCTTTTTTGGGCACTCCGAGTGCTCTCATTCGTCGTTCGCGCCAGTTAGGGTGACCGGGTCTGTAAAACCGCTCATCAATGCCCGTCAGAACAACGTGGCTGGCATAGCCAGCATTAAAGAGTTCAGCCCCCTTTCGCACCCTGAGCCCGTTATCCCCTCCAAGCACAACAATGACATCACTTTTTTCAGGATTGGCGGCATGTTGTGAAACAAGTATGCCAAGGCTAAAAAAAATGAGAGCTGCTGCGGCGCCCGCCGAAAGAAATACGATCAAGGCGAGCTTAAAAAAACGTTTCATAGAGACGATTGGAGGGTTAGTATCCCGTAATGCAACTGTTGTCGAGAAGATAACTCATATCCTGATTGCCTGCATGCAAGATAATAACCAATTGGTGAAAGCTTGCTGTGAGTATGCGGGTAAACAATAATCATCTATTGTCAATTGAGCAATTTTCAGCGGGAAAAAAATAAGCTACTCTAATGGTTATTTTTTTAACTTATTAAAATAAAACGTATTAGTGTGTGTGTTTTGTAAAAAAACGCGTAGCTTTGTATAGGAAAACTATACAAATTTATCGAAGTAATATTAACGTGAATTATCAATGAAAGACAACTGGTGTGATACAGAAATAGACTCCTTCTCCGCAGAAAGCGAGGGAATTGAAAAGCGGGAGCGGGTGTTTAATAAAATCATGATCGAGAGTTTGCCTGGCTCTTTTTCTATCAGTGACGCCAATGGCCAGCTTGTCTGGTGGAATACCTTTTTTCGCGAGGAAGTTGTCGGAAAGGGTGAGCGTGATATGTTTTTGACCGGTGCGTTGGAGGTCTTTCATCCTGATGACAGGGCGCTTGCATTGGAAAAAATGCTGAGCGTCCTGAATCTTGGTATTGAAGAGACCGACGAAGCGAGAGTATTGCTTCGGGGCGGGCCGAAATTCCACTGGCGCATGATAACGGGCAAGAGGATCATAATTGATCGAGAGCCCTTCGTTGTTGCTATAGGTATTGATATAACCGAGCGCAAGCGGTTTGATGCCATCATGGCGTTTCGCCTGCATCTTCAAAATATTATGGATAGCTCCTCCCTGGATGAGCTGTTGCGAGTCACCATAGATGAGGCGGAACGCCTGACTCAAAGCTCAATTGGCTTTTTCCATATTGTTGCTGACGATCAGATGGCGTTTTCCATGGGTGCTTTATCCACCAGATCACAAACCCTTGAGAGAGAACGATACAACGTCTCCCTGAACGAACAGGAGATCCTGGCAGATGTTCTTTTGAAGAGGGGAGCGCTTATTGATAATAATTACGAAGCATCAACCAGTCGTGGTGTCGTAACGGATGCGGATTCGGCCATCCAGAGAATACTCGTTATTCCTCTGATGCGGGGAGTCGCTGTTACGGCACTCCTTTGTGTTGGAGGCAAGTCTTATGATTATGATGAGGATGACTTGAAAATGGTGGGCGATCTGGCTAATTTTGCCTGGGATATTATCTCTCGCCATCGCGCAGAGTTGTCGGAACAAAAGATACAAGAGGCGCTTTTTCTGGCACAAAAAATGGAACTGATTGGCCAGCTTGCCGGAGGTGTAGCTCACGACTTCAATAACATGTTGGGGGTGATTCTCGGTAATGCAGAAATGGCCTTGAATCAACCCGCTATTGAAGAACCGCTTCTGGGTAATATGACGGCTATTTTTAAGGCTGCTGAGCACTCTTCTGTTCTTTGCAATCAACTCATTGCTTTTTCCAGAAAGCAGTGTGTCATGCCGATAGTTCTCGATCTGAACGTCATGGTTGAACGGGGGATTGCCTTCTTGACGCGTCTTCTCGGCGAAAATATCACTCTGGTCTGGTTACCAATCCCATCTATTATTCCGATCAAGATTGATCCCGCACAAATTGATCTGATTCTTGGGAACCTTTGTGTTAATTCCCGGGATGCCATACAGGGTATTGGAAAAATTAGCATCGAAACCAGCAGGATTCATGTTGATAAAGCTGCCTGCACCGATGGCCATACCTGCAGTGAGCCCGGCGATTATGTGGTTCTTTCTGTGACTGATGATGGATGCGGGATCGAAAAAAAACATCTGCCCTTCATTTTCCAACCGTTTTTTACAACAAAGGAAAAGAGAACAGGTACCGGTATGGGGCTCGCAACAATCTATGGCATTCTCAAGCAGAACAGCGCATCCATAGAATGCTCCAGCGAACCGGGCAGGGGAACCTCCTTCAAGATCTACTTCCCTCTCTACAAAGGATACGCGAACGCGAACTCGGACGCGGACAAGAGCGACCTGTTGATGCCGTCGATTGGCCACAGTAAAGAGTTGATACTGCTTGTTGATGATGAACCTGATATGCTGAGTATCTGCAAGCTTATGCTTGAAAACAGGGGTTATATGGTTCTCATTGCTGCAGCACTGAGTACTGCGATCCGGATTGCTGACGAGCACAAGGGCCAGATTCAATTGCTCATAACCGATGTTGTGTTGCCTGAGATGAACGGTTGTGACCTTTCCAATAAACTGCAGACCATATCACCAAATCTCAAAACACTCTTTATGTCCGGTTACGCCGCAGACATCGAAAATTATCAGGGGGTGTTTGATTTGGACGTGAATTTTATTCAGAAGCCTTTTTCCATCAAAACACTTCTTGGGGCGGTCAAAAAAATTCTCACCCATCCTTGAGCGTAAAGATCGCTCGCCGGATTATTTTTTCATTCGCTCTTGCAGCTTTTAATTATACTGAGTTTTTCATAAATTGGCAGCGTCAAAACGTTACCGGGTTCGAATAACCTTTTTTCAACAAGTCGATGAAGCGATCGTTTTCTTTGTTGCTGTTTTTTTTATTTATTCTTGTCGGCTGTTCCGCTCAAGACAGCAAAAAGCCAGTCAGCGCATCCTCATCGGATGGTAAATTGCAGGTTGGCCTGGTCTTTGATGTCGGTGGCAGGGGCGATAAATCATTTAATGATTCGGCCTACAATGGATTGGAAATGGCAAAAGCGAAGCACGGTGTCAACTTTATCTACGTAGAGCCACAGGGTGAAGGTGCTGACCGTGAGGCTGCGTTGCGCCAGATGGCTGTGGATCCTGATATAGGGTTGATTATCGGTGTCGGCATGCTTTTCAGTGAAGATATCGCGGCCATTGCAGCGGAATTTCCTGATAAAAAATTTGTCTGCATAGACTATATTCATCTACCGAAAGTTGTCGTCCCAGCGAATCTGCAGGGAATTGTTTTTGAAGAGAAAAAAGGTTCTTTTCTGGCTGGAGCGCTTGCAGCTTTGATTACCAGAACAAAAACGGTTGGTTTTATCGGAGGCATGGAGTCAAGCGTCATAAAGAAATTTGAGAGAGGCTTCATTGAGGGTGTTCATTCAATCAATCCCGCAGTCAAAGTTATTTCAGGTTATATCGGTATGACCGGAAGCGCTTTTTCCGATCCTGCCAAGGGGCGCGAGCTTGCGCTTGGTCAATATGGCAGAGGGGCGGACATTATTTATCAGGCGGCCGGTGCCAGTGGACTCGGCGTCATCGAAGCAGCAAAGGAGAGTAGGGCACTTGTTATCTGCACTGATCGTGATCAGGAACCCGAAGCTCCAGGATTCGTTCTGACAAGTATGACCAAAGCAGTTGACAGGGCTCTCTTGAAAACAGTAGAAACCGTGCTTGACGGCAGTTTCAAGGGTGGTGGTGTTTCCGTATTCGGTCTGGCCGATCGTTATACGGATTACGTATACAACAAAAAAAACGCATCATTGATTGGTAGTAAAAATCATCAACAACTGGAGGATATAAGAAAAAAATTAATAGCACGAGAAATTGTTGTCGATGAGACCGCCGTTGTACAATAATGGTCGCAGGAGCCACCAGTAATACACTGGCAGCTTTTTTTTGGTGAGCGGAAAAATAAAGGATTGTTAATTGATTGAAGTACAATACTGGTGAATAAAAAAATCCTTGTAACCGGGGCAACTGGTTTTATTGGCTCAAGTCTGGTAAAAAAACTGGCTTTAACCGACGATGAAGTTTCAATTCTTGTTCGAAAAAATTCGGATTTAACATCACTCACCGACGTCCTGCAAAAGGTCAAGGTTGTTTATGGCGATATTACTGACAGGGCTTCGCTGGACAGGGCACTCCAGGGAATTGATTTAGTTTATCATTCTGCAGGTCTTACCTATATGGGTGACAAGAAAAATGCATTGCTCTATAAAATCAATGTTGAAGGTACTCGCAATATTTTACAGGCCTCTGCCGCGGCCGGTGTTACCAGAGTTGTGCATGTCAGTTCCATAACGGCAGTAGGAATCGCTTTCGACAAAAAACCTGTTGATGAATCCGTTATCTGGAATTTTCACCAGATCGATCTCGAATATGCCAGAACAAAACACCTTTCAGAAGTAGAGGTAGCCGAAGCCGTCAAAAAAGGGTTGGACTGTGTTATTGTAAATCCCGCATTTGTGTTTGGCGCAGGAGACATCAACTTCAATGCCGGTCGAATCATCAAAGATATTTATAACAGAAAGCTTCCATTTTATCCTCTTGGTGGCATCTGTGTGGTCGATGTTGAGATTGTTGCCGATACGATCATCACCGCCATGAAAAAAGGAAAGACAGGGGAGCGTTACATCCTTGGCGGTGAAAACGTCTCCTACAAGCAGCTTGCTGATACGATTTCGAAGATTACCGGTGCACCAAGGGTTCACTTTCCTCTTCCGTTCTGGATGGCGAAAATATTGAAACTGGGGCTTGATCTCTACAAAAACAAGAATCGGATATCCAAGCTTTTCAATATGTCAATGTTCAGGGTAGCCTCTCATTTTCTCTATTTCGATTCAGCCAAGGCCACGCGTGAATTGAATATGCAATATGAACCCCATGAACACAGCATCCGCAACGCCTACGAGTGGTATCGGGATCGCAATATGCTGAACTGATTACCCTGCCTGGAGCAGACAGGGTAACCGTTTACGCTTTCCTGCAAAAAAGCATCATCCTCGGCGAATCATTTTCCATGAAAGGTTCGCCCTGGTAGTTGCCTGCAATATCGGCTACTGAAAATCCTGCTCCCTCAAGCATTGACAGTATCTCCTCTTTGCTGTAAAGCCTCACCGATTCCGTGAATGCAAGCGTTTCGCCTGCGGGATGGGTTATGGTAATGTTTTTTGTAATCCTGTCATCGTTAAATGCACGCTCTTCAAGGACGGTAAGGTTGCCTGCGGTTTTCAGGGAGCGAGGTACCAGATTTCGTGCAAGAGGGATTGGATTCAGAAGGTCAAGGACGTACCATCCACCAAGTTTAAGCGCACCATAAGCTTTGTTGAGCACCAGATGGTCATCTGCCTTTACATCAAAGTAGCCAAAACTGGTAAAGAGTTGGACCACAAGATCAAAATGAGCGTTGTCAGGAATACGGCGCATGTCACAACAGGTAAGGGTGAGCTGTAACTGGTTTTTCTGCGCCTCCTTCCGCGCCTCTTCAAGCAGAAATGGTGAAAGGTCATTTCCAGTGACCGTGCAGCCGAGACGGGCAAGCTCAAGAGCGTGTCGCCCTGCTCCGCACGCTATATCAAGGACTGATAGCGAAGCAGCCTCTTTCTGGTCAAGGCAGGAGAGGTTCAGGATCGTTTGAATGCATCGGGCAGCTTCATCACTGTCGCGGTGGCTGTAAACTTCAAGATAGAGCGGATGGTTGAACCACTCTTCAAACCAGGGTGACGAAGGGTTCGTTTTTGAACCATCTGGATAATCATCCATACTGAAGAGAGAAAAAAGGTGAAAAAAAGAGGTGAGATGCAGGGCACCCTGCGATGCCCTGACGACGTATCGGGGGTGTGCTTACTTCGCGTAATCGGTGATTGCCTTTGCAAGAATCACTTGATCATTCTCTCCGTTTGGAATACGGACGTTCTTTTCAATGAATTTCCAGGCATTGGTTTTTTCTGATTTCACAGAAAAAATAATTTTAGCACACTTGAAATCACTGGTACCGGTTTTTTTGCCTTTATCAGCAAACGATTGTTTCTTTGCCATGAGTCGTAAAGTAGTTCTTTAGGTTAAGAGGCGAATCTAATTTTTTCTGCCCAAAAAGAACATGAAGGTAATAAAATTTTTATCGATAATCAAGCTCCCACCAGCACGAATTATGGTCAAATACCATCGGATTCAAGAAGTTGCCCCTTATGGAAAATCCCGCGCGCCCTTCCTTTCAGCGAGCGATTGAGAAAGGGTGTGTTCGTAGATTTTGACTTCAATAAGCCGGAAGTGAGGCTCCAGAGTACGTTGGGGTCAATGATGGTGAAATTCGCAACTTCTCCGGGCGCAAACAGAAGAGGTTTCAGTCGCATTATTGTCCTTGGATTGACCGACAGCAGTTCTATGGCACGCGACATGGTGACAATATTTTTGTCAACAAGCTCTGTGATGGTAAGGGCAAGGGAGGTTTCAAGGCCGATAATACCGAACGCTACCTGGTCGGAAGGCGACTCCTTTTCATGTGAAGCATGGGGTGCATGATCGGTGGCGATGGCATCAATCGTTCCGTCGGCAAGACCCTCAAGTAACGCTTCACGGTTTTCTCTCGATGAGAGCGGCGGTTTCATGATATAGTTGCCTTTCATTTCGGCATGAAAAAGATCTTCATCACAGAGCGTGAAATGGTGCGGTGTTACTTCGCAGGTCACCTGAAGCCCATCCTGCTTTGCTTTTCGGACAAGATCGAGAGCAGCTTTTGTACTGATATGGGCGACATGGTAGCGAGGCCTTCTGAGCGGGTCATGCAGTTTGTGCTGTTCAAGATAGCGCATCAAAAGCAGATCCCGGCTGAGTGTAATGGCTTCGGAGACATCAGGAATGCCCTTCAGGCCGAGTTGTGTTGAAAAGAGCCCCTCATTCATGATCCCTCCCATCGTAAGCGACCGCTCTTCACAGTGTTGAATGATGAGAAGATCAAAGTTTGATGCGTATTCAAAAGCAAGACGCATGATCTGGCTGTTTTGAATGGCGGAACCGTCATCCGAAACAGCCGTCACTCCGTAGGAACGGAACTTTCCGAAGGGAGCAAGATGCTCTCCCTTGCTTTCAACGGTCATCGCTCCTATTACTTCAAGATCAACGGGAAGCGTGGCCGCGTGATGACGGATATAGGCGACGCCGAGCGGACTGTCAATAACAGGCTTTGTGTTCGGCATGAGTGCTACGCCGGTGAATCCGCCAGCCGCCGCTGCTTTTGAGCCGCTTTCCAGAGTCTCCTTGTATTCCTGGCCAGGTTCCCTGAAATGGCAGTGCATATCGAAAAGCCCAGGAGCGAGTATCTGTCCCTGCAGATCAATAACCCGGTCTGCCGGTGATGCTGCAAGAGTCTCTCCACCATAAACGACAGCTTCGATTATTCCCTCATCGCTCACTTTTACCGTTCCTGTGAGATCGAGATGCTGAAGAGGATTGATGATATGGGCCTGCTGAAAAATAACGCTCATGGTTCTGATACAATTTTTTGTTCCCGATAAAAATAGCTTTACCGCCGCATTATGCGTGAAGATACGACAAATAATGGATATGCATGACTGGCGGGTTACGCTCTCTGTATGATGAAAGTAATCCGGCTGCTTGATACGGCGTATTGAATAAGGAGGAAACTGCGCTATTTTATTATTTTACGTTTGAATGGTGCGGGGTTTGATTTTTTTATTGTCGTTAAAGCGGGAAGCGGGGATACAGTTGAACGGTACGGTATGATACAGAGGTAAGGCGCCATGGAGAGAGAGGCAACTCTTGCGGTTGAAAAAGCCGCGCTGAGGTCAATTATGATGGTACTCAGGCGGTCAATCCCGGAAAAATGCCGGAGTGAAATGAGTGTGGCTATTGCAGGACATGTGATCACTTTGGAAAAAGTTGTCCATGCCCGTCATATTCATCTCTACCTCCCGATCCCTGATTCTTGCGAGGTCGGTACCGCTGCAATTGTTGATCGCCTCACCGCAATGAACAAACAGCTTTCCGTCCCTGTTATTCGGAATGGAGAGCTGTTGACGGCAGCTTTCAGGAAAGGTGATCTTGTCCGCCCCGCAAAATTCGGTCAGCCAGAGCCCATGGAGCCCTTGATTGTCGATGAATCGAATCTTGATGTTGTCCTGGTTCCTCTCCTCGCTTTTGACGATAGAGGGTATCGTATCGGTTATGGAAAGGGGTTTTATGACCGTTTTTTGCAACGACTTTCACAGCAGGGAGTTAATCCGTGCCGGGTAGGGATCTCATTTTTTCAGCAGAAGGTTGATGCAGTTCCTGCAGACTCATGGGATGAACCTCTTGATGCGGTCGTTCATGAAAATGGTGTAATTCGGTTCAACTCTAATAATTGATGCGTTTTATGCAAACAGGGAATGACAAAAATGATAACGGGCAAGGGCTTTCTGATTTTCTGCATCCCTCTCTTTATGTCAACAGAGAGCTGAGTTGGATCTATTTTAATCAACGGGTACTTGAAGAAGCGCTTGACCCTGCTGCGCACCCTCTTCTTGAACGGGTGAAATTTATTTCGATTTTCAGTTCGAACCTTGATGAATATTTTATGATCCGTGTCGCCGGTATTGAGGATCAGTATGAGGCGGGTATTCAGGAACGAACGATTGATGGCCACACTCCCTTCGAACAGCTCGAAAAGATTCGTATGATGGTTTTGCGGCAGTTCAGTGAAAGAAACGATTGTTTTTATCACGATCTGGTGCCTGCACTGCAGCGTGAAGGGATAGAATTTTTGCGAGTCTCAGAGCTATCCGCAATACAACAGAAAGCGCTGAGCCACTATTTTCGAAAGGAGATTTTTCCGGTACTGACCCCGTTGGCGTTTGATACAGGTCATCCTTTTCCTTTTATGTCGAACCTGTCATTAAACCTTGCTATTGAACTGGAAGATGAGGAAAACAAGGCTCTGAAGTTTGCCCGCGTGAAGGTACCGGGCATTCTTCCCCGATTTCTGAGGCTTAACGATATCAAGGGTTTTCGTGATAACGATGGGATCATTCGGTTAATCTGGATAGAAGACCTTATTGCAAGCAATCTGGCTCACCTGTTTCCGAAAATGAGGGTCATACAATCGCACCTTTTCAGATTGATTCGTGACGCTGATATCGAAATTGAAGAGGATGAGGCGGGCGATCTGCTTGAAACCATTGAGCAGGGAATCCGGTCGCGTCGTTACGGAAAGGTTGTTCGACTTGACATTACTCCTGCAATGCCCCTGTCGATCAGAAAACTGCTCATGAATAATCTTGAAGTCACCGAAAGAAACCTTTATGAAATAGATGGAGTGCTCGGTTTCAGTTGTCTGCTCGATCTGCTGAAGATCGATCGGCCCGAGCTGAAAGATGATCCCTTTGTGCCCGGCAACCGCATTGCAGAGCAGTTCGACAATGATATTTTCAGTGCCATAAGAGCTAAAGATCGGTTACTCTACCATCCTTATGACTCGTTTCAGCCTGTGGTCGATTTTATCAACCAGGCCGCTCTTGATCCTGATGTCCTTTCAATAAAGCAGACATTGTACAGGGTAGGAAGTAATTCCCCGATTGTTCAGGCACTGATGAAATCCGCTGAAGAGGGCAAACAGGTTGCTGTGCTTGTTGAGCTCAAGGCGAGATTTGATGAAGAGAACAATATTGTCTGGGCAAGGGCACTCGAAGATGTCGGGGCGCATGTAGCCTACGGCTTGCCGGGCCTCAAGACTCACGCGAAGCTTACGTTAATTGTGCGTCGCGAACATCAGAAGCTGAAAAGGTATCTCCATCTTGGTACGGGTAATTACAATATGGCAACCGGACGAATTTATACTGATTACAGCTTATTCACAACAAATGAGCAACTTGCCAACGATGTTGCAGAACTGTTCAATGCCTTGACAGGATATTCAAAGCATACCGAGTACAGAAAATTGCTCGTTTCACCGATCAATACCAGAAAAAGGATTATTGAGATGATAGAACGGGAGGTCGAATGGAGCAGGAAGGAGAACAAGGGACGAATAATCATGAAAATGAACGCTCTTGTCGATGCAAAAACCATTCAGGCACTTTACCGGGCATCGTGCGAAGGGGTAAAGATTGATCTGGTCATCAGGGGCATTTGCTGCCTGAAACCCGGTATACCGGAAATCAGTGGTCTACATGATGGATCATTTTGTCATCGGCGGATTCTATCGGGTGCACACAGGGCG
>CAIJWE010000012.1 GCA_903824295.1 uncultured Chlorobiaceae bacterium | reverse complement strand
CATCGAGGGCCGTACAAAAAAGCCGCCTGATCGGGCTCCGAAACAAGGGTTTCTCACCAATTCGCAGGGAGGGTTGCGTTCGTGATGAAGCTTTTCGATGCAAAATTCAGTAGTTTGATCGTTTCATATCCTGAAAAGCGCAAGAGCATCTCCGCAGGGTCCAAAATAGACCGCTTTTGATTGTGGCGAGATTGTCAGATTTTCAAAAACAGGGGTTTTCTTTCAGGCACTACATACAGAAAAGTTTCGCTACAGGCATAGTAGAGGGACACAGCCACGTCGGCGGGCTGACGGGAGAAAATGATGAATGGTGCACCATTACCCAAAGCTACGCCATGGGCAACGTTACAGGAAGCGGTCATTCTGTCGGCGGACTGTCAGGAAGTAATTACGGCGACATCACCGATGCCTACGCTTCTGGCGCCGTGGATGGCGGTACTGAAGGATACGACGTTGGCGGTTTGGTGGGGTCCAACGACGGCGACGGCAACATCAAGAACACCTACGCAAGAGGTGTCGTGACAGGGAGCGGAGAGAATATCGGTGCTCTGGTAGGATACGTGGATAACGGCAGCATCTCCTATTCCTTTTACGATTCGGAGGCTAACCCTTTACCGATGACGGGTGTTGGTAACGATGATGACGCTCCCGGATACGTCTATCCCATGAGCTCAGCCAACATGAAGCTGGTGGAGAATTATACCACGGCAACAGCCGCGAACGGCACTGTTGATCCAAATCATCCGGAGTGGGACTTTACACCCGATACCGGCGTCTGGAAAATTGATTCGGCCAACGATGGCTACCCCTACTTTGCGTGGCAGACGCTGAACCCTGATGAAACCAAAACACCCTATGAGCGGCCATTGTTGTATGAGCCACTACCCGGAAGTAATCCCTCGTATCAAGGCGCTCCAACAACTCCGTCGCCAGTGCCCATCATGGAAGGGCAACTGCTGGAGGTCACGATTGTCACTCCACAATCAGGCTCTGAACCAGGATTAATTGGTGTCACGGTTCCTCAAGATCTCTGGAAGCCGGGAGCTGTTTTCAGCTTTGAGCTACCCGATGAAGTAAAAAATGCGGCATCAGGCGGTGATGTCGCAAGAACGTTGCTTGATGGCACTCCGTTACCCTCATGGCTGCGCTATAATGCTGAAACCATGACCTTTACGGCAACGGATGTACCGCAAGATGCAACAGGAGTCAAGCTGCTTGTTACCGTCAATGGCAAAAGCTGGGAGATCGATGTTTCGGTGCAGAAGGCACAATAGTCTGCACCGGTTACAAACCAATAAAGTATATTTTAACAGCGAAGGGGTGGCCGGTTTGGCCACCCCGCCATGTTGAACAAAACGTGACCAACATGACACCACGATTTGTCGGCGTTGCCGGTTTGCCGAGGGCTGGCTCTACGTTGCTTTGCCAACTACTCGGAGAACATCCTGAAATCAGTTGCGAGGGGCACAGTTCGCCACTTTGCAACGCGATCCTCGCAACGCGCCGCTTTATCAGCGATGACCAGTTTTTTCTCTCGCAACTTGATGTGCAGTATGAAACAACCTACGTGCCGCGCAAAGAGCTGGGGATGTTCTCTTTTGACAAGCGGCCAGATCAGCGAAATAATGACCGGAATTTTTTTTATGCCGACAATTTTTGCCCTTCAAACGGCAACTTGTTAAGTACCAACTCCCTGAGATTTATTTTTTTATGCGCATTATCAATATCCATACCCACAAGAACGCCCTCCTCGTCATAGTCGAGCACAACTCCTTTTGATATTTCAACACTTTCCGCACTCTCTTTTTCTGAGAATTCGATATACAATGAGTCGGTATCCGGGTAATAATTAATTTTCATGTTTATATCTCCGATCTGGAAATGCATTAGGTATCGTTACTTTATCATCAAGGGCGACGACGCGCAAAATCTTTCCATCAAGGTCGTCTACTTTTCCCAAAAAAAGATAGCGGTTCCCTTCCTGAGCCTCTATTCGAAGTGGATTTTCAAGAACATCAATACACCACTCCTTTTTGATGTAAGCCCTTTTCCTCAACACCTCATTTTCAAAGTATGGCGTAAATTTATGGACCGTGGCCATCACTTCGTATTTTTTAAAGAAAGTAACCCCTCCAAGCCCCTGTTGAAAGTTAGATAAACAGCTCACGTTTCGCAAGTTTTGGAAATGAAGCGATGGACACTCCACCTGAATGAAATTGGCACGGTCAATCTCTCTACCTCCCATACACAAGGAATCTGACTTTGAGCACTCCATAGAGCAATCGCGCTGCTGGAGTTTGACAAAAAAACGTGCGTTCTTCCCTGGCAAGGTTATTGCGTTTTGTTCACTGGAAAGCAATTGGGTACGGTAGAAAGTTCGGTAAAAGGGTTGAAGAAGATTCAGCATGAAAGCATGATTTTCCCCCGCTACCATCAGCTCGATGTGGTGCGCAAACTGGCCGACCATGCCCGGCAGCACCGATCAGGGCACAACTATCTGATTCAGCACTCGGCGGGTTCAGGGAAGTCGAACTCCATTGCCAGGCTTGCACACCGGCTTGCAACCCTGCACGACCGGGAGAACGAAAAAATCTTCCATTCGGTGGTCGTTATTACCGACCGGGTGGTGCTCGACCAGCAGTTGCAGGATACCATTTTCCAGTTTGAGCACAAGCAGGGTGTGGTGCAGAAGATTGACGAGAACACGCAACAACTGGCAAGAGCTTTGGCTGATGGAGTGCCGATCATTATTAGAATGAAGTTTTTCAGGGTTCAATGGCGAAGCAACTGTACATCTATCCCGGCAATCGCTGCGGCCTCTTCAGCACTCATTCCCTTCGCAACCAATCGTTCAGCAACTTCAAGTTTTCCTTGTTCAATTCCCTCTACCTTGCCTTCGATTCGCCCTTCTTCCTTGCCTTCAATCCGTCCTTCCTCCTTGCCCTCAAGGCGCCCAAGGCCATAGTTTGACTCTACCAGACTGGCCTGATAGCGCAGATCATCCTGGTAACGGGCATAAGCCAATTGCTCTTTTTCCGACAAACTCATGAGAGAAAAAGACTTTTTTGCTTTCTGAATCCCTTTTGCCTTGAACTCATCCTTGATCTCTTCGTTTTTGAGGAAATAGATCCACTCATCAAGCGATGTGGTTGCAATACGGTTAAAGTTGTTGATCCTGATCAGGTAGTATTCAGGGTAAATATTGTTTATCTGAATCTTGCCGTACTGCTTCTGTTGCCGAACATCAAGTTCCAGTTTGTCATGGTCATGGATTCCCATGAAAGTTGTGGTGCCGTGATAGATGTAGTCACTGCCGTGGCCAAAATCAAAGTACAGAATGTTGACCGATATCACCTTCACCAGAGTTGCGTATGCCTTGCCCTCTTTCTGATGCTCGGTAATGACTCGTGATGTTCCGTAGAGCATCCTTTGCAGGTAATCAAGTTCCCGGTCAAACTGCACTTCGATAATAATAAACTCGCTCTTGCTGTTTTTCACCTTGAGATCAACGCGGTTAGATTTGTCGCGCCTGCTCTCTTTGTTACTTTCGCTTTCGAGAATTTCAAGGATGAAGATGTCTTCGCCCAACAGCTCACTCAAAAAACCTTCAAGGATTTCAAAGTTGGCTTTGCTGCGCAGCAGGCGTTTCATTGCCCAGTCAAAGGTGATCAGTTTTCGGGGTGAAAGGGGGGTCATGGTATGTTTGGCCATTTTTTTGTTTATGCTACACCAGCCTGTTCTCCAGTTCTACATAACCGCTGAATTTTCGATCAGAGGACATAAGACTCGCATTATGCACGAGAGCTGTTGCAATAATAATTCTATCCTGAGGGTCACTGTGGTGCTCAGGTAATTCAACTGCGACACATGCAATTTCAGGAGTAACTGGCAGTAATTTTATTCCTGAAGCATCAAGGGCCTTTTCAAACCAATCACTCTTGCCTGCAGGTAAAACAATACGACCGTGGTGCTCCAGCCAAGCCACTTCAAAACAGCTTATTGCCGATACAGCTATGACATCTGAGTTTGTAATCCCACCAAAGCCATATATGAGTATCAAGAACAATCATTCAGGCAAATCCCAACTGGAAGAGGGCGCGCTGCTCATGATATCGCCCTTAATGATAACTTTTCCTGCAATACCAGGATGTGGCACCCGACGAAAGGCCGCCGTAGAAACAGCATCATCTGAAATAACCAGAAAAATAGCCTCAAGCTTTTTGTTTGGGGGTAATTTTGGAACCCGCTTCAGTTTACCCGCCATATCAGTCTCCAACATCAATCGTTCTGCATACATAATTTCAACTCAAATAAACCGTTACGTTGAATAGCACAAATCAAATATCACCAATATTCTGCTTGAGTAAAAAGATAAAGAGTTTATCAAACTTAACCCACACAAAAAATTTTCGATAGTCGGCGTTACCAACCTGATACGCAAGCACAGGCAGAGAAGACTTTAATCCACTTCCCTTTCAGAAAAAAACCGATGAAAGTGATTACCACTCACGCAGCCACCTTCCGGTACCGATTCAACGCAAGCGTCACCATCACGGCAGCATAGCCGACGAGCCAGAGTACCTGCACACGGATATCTGCAAGGCATGACCCTTTGAGCATAACGCGGCGCATAATATCGACGAAGTGGCGGACGGGGTTGATCAAAGTCATGGTCTGGGCCCAGTGGGGCATGCTTTCGATGGCGGTGAAGAGGCCGCTCATGAGGGTGAAGATGACCATGAAAAACCAGGCGACAAACATCGCCTGCTGCTGGGTTTCGGTGACGGTGGAGATGAGGAGCCCCATACCGAGCACGACGAGCATATAGATGGCTGAAACGAGGTAGATGAGCCCGTAGCTTCCAAGCATCGGAACGTGAAAGATAATGTGGGCAATCAAGAGACCGATGCTCATTTCAACCAGGCCGATAATCCAGAAGGGAAGCAGCTTGCCGGTGATGAACTGGTAGCGCTTGATGGGGGTGACGTTGATCTGGTCGATGGTGCCGATTTCGCGCTCCCGCACCACGTTCATGCCAGAGAGAAAGAGGCCGATGAGGGTAACAAGAATGACGAGAATACCCGGCACCATGTAATGGGTATACTCGAGTTCGGGATTATACCAGCCTGCGGAGATAAGAGCGATCTCCGGCTTAGCCTCAAGGGTTACGGAGCCCAATGATTTCGCCAACTCTTCGCGGTTGAAGCTGCCGATAATTTCACTTGCGTAGGCCTGTATCACACCTGCGGAAAAGCCGTCTTCAGCGTTGATCATCAGTTGCACGTTGGCGTGGCCGCTTGTGGTGAGATCGCGCTCAAAATCGTGCGGAATAACGAGTACAAGATCAGCGTTCCGGCTGAGCAACTCCCCGATGCTCTCCGTGTCAGAAAAGGAGTGGCCCGTCAAGCGGAAATAACCACCAGCGGTAAAGCGCTCCGTCAGCCGCTCCGATAGGGCTGTGCGATCCCTGTCCTGCAGGTGCATCGGCACTCGCTTGATGTCGAAGGTTGCCGCGTTGGAGAGAATAACCAGTTGGATAAAGGGCATGACAATGATAATCGGCAGCATCCCCCGGTTGCGGAAGATCTGCAGGAACTCCTTCTGAACCAGAAACCATATTGTACGCATCACCTTGTTCCATCTTGATTATCCGTGAGCCTCAACGCCTCGTCATAAGCCGACGGAGTGCCGGTAAGCTGAGAAGCCCACTATTGAAGCCTTGTCTTGAACTTTTTGACACTTGCCGCCATCAGCACCGTCGCCATCACGGCGAGGATGAGTGTCTCTTTCCAGATATAAGCGAAGCTTGTCCCCTTCAGCATAATCCCCCGCACTATGATGAGGTACCATTTTGCCGGAATGAGGTTGCTGATAAGGCGCAACGGCAGCGGCATGCTCGCCACGGGGAAGATGAAACCTGAAAGAAGGATGGTCGGCAAAAGCAGCCCGGCGAGAGAGATCATCATGGCAACCTGCTGCGAGTCGGTAATGGTGGAGATGAAGATACCGAGCGAAAGCGCCGTGACAATAAAGAGGAGCGACTCCAGCATAAGCAAGGTCACACTCCCCCGGCAGGGCACGCCAAAAACAAAGGAGGCGAGCGCCACCACCGTCACCACATTAATGAAGGAGAGCAGAAAGTAGGGCACCACCTTGCCGACAATGATCTCGACCGGTCGGAGCGACGAAACCAGTAGCACCTCCATGGTGCCGCTCTCCTTCTCCCGTGTAATGCTGATCGAGGTCATCAGCGCTGAGACCAGCATAAGAATAAGCGCCATCAGCCCCGGCACAAAGAGATAGACACTTTTCAGCTCGGGATTGAACATCATGAGCGGCACCGCCTCAACGCCGACCGCTGCCGCTCCTAATGCCGCGTTCCGGTACTCCTGAAGCACCGAGGCGGTATAGCCGGTGATAATTTTCGAAACGTTGGGATTCGACCCATCGGTAATCACCGAGACGCTCGCTCTCCCCTCCCGCATCATGTGCGCAGCAAAACCCGGTTCAAAAACAATCGCCTCGGCAATACTCCCCTCCGAAAATGCCTCCTCTATCTCTTTTGTGGAGTGCAGCTCTTTCGTCAAGATAAAGTAGCCCGAGGAGGCGAGCTTGTCGGTAATTTCACGGGTAACGGTATCGTGCGACTGGTCAAAAATCCCGAGATTGACCTCCTGAATCTCGTTACGGATGGCAAAGCCGAAGAGGAGCAACTGAATGAGCGGCATCCCGAAAAGAATAGCCGCCGTTCTGCGGTCACGAAAAATGTGGTAAAACTCCTTGAGCACAAAGCCCCTGAAACTGTGCATTCCCTTCACTCCGTTAGTCTCCCCATACACCGGCGAATTTTTTCAGGGTTCAATGGCGTGACAAAGGTGAAAATAAAATTAGTCCCGACCAGGAAGCTCATTCGCTAATTCGAGCACAATATTCATCAAACTTTCACTGATAAAAACCGGACTGGCCGCTATGGTTTCTATCAGAGGCGCGACGCAAGGAATAAGACCAGCCCGTTTGGCTTGAAGCAATACACCCAAAGAACCAATCGTTTTGATCTTGTTGATTTTTGCAATTTTGCGACCTCGCCGATCATCAATAAGCAGATAGTCGGCATCAATCTCTTTGTAAAGCAGCATGGCCTCGGTTTCGCCAAGATCAGCAAAAGCATCAAGATAGACAAAGTGTTTCATGTCCACCACACGCACCTTGCCCTGGAGATAACTCCTCAGACGCGCAGACTGCGGCTTATCAGATTCTGTTACTTCAGCATAAACGGCATCCGGCACGAGCACATTTCCAAAGATGGCATCAAGCAAGGCAAGGCTATCACAGGTAGCAAGAGCAATCAAGGCGGAAGCATCTGCGACCAGAATCATGGTTGAGAAAACCCATTGAGTTCCTCAAGTAACTCATCTCGCGAAATATCGATAACGGGCTGTCGATTGGTTTTGCAGATACTCATAAAGTCATAAATATTGCACCCGGCCAACTCCGCCGCTTTACCCAGCGTAACCCTCCTTTGCTGATAGAGCCAAAGAGCATAAGAGATGCAAATTTCTTGCCGAATGTCGGGCACTGCCTGAAATGCGACAAAATCATTGGGTAAATCAATGGCTATTTGCATAAAAAACCTCTGCTTTATGATAAAGTTGATACAACAATGATAACAAACGCACGTTCACTTTTTACCGTTCCTTGAGCTGCTTTCGGAACATCTTCATTCAACCATTGTAGCAACATCAGTGTCGATAATTTTTACTTCTCACTGGTAAAAGTATACATATTTCTCTTCTATAAAAGATTCTATCAAGAACAGAAAGGTCAATACCATGTGTTATTGCTGTTCAATCTACGCAGCCCAACTGCCATCAACATCGCCCTTGACAATGCCTATCAGGTGCAACTCCTGATCCTCCATATCAAGCGTAACCGATAGCGAATTGTCCGGCCATTCGACGTGTGTTCTCGTCATACTCTCACTGCCCACGCTCTCGGGCACAAAGAGCCACTCATTTGCTGGCGCCGAAGGGAGACCAACCGCCATCTTCAGGATATTGAGGGCGTCAGCAGACTTGACCAGACCATCCTTGTTGACATCCGCCGCGAGGAACTGGTATGGTGATACACCGCTTCCATCACTATTGGGGTTCATACCTACAGCCATTTTCAATGCAGCGAGAGCGTCTTGTGCACTGATGGCATTGCTTTCAGTCGTGCCGGAAACTTTGCCACTGATCAGGGCATAAGTGCCATCCGGCATGTCGAGATGCTCGTAAAGCCCGTCACTGCCGGTGGTCATGCTTTCCGACGCTATGCCAAAGGCAGGGACAGTATCGTTGCCCAACTCACCCGCCGTCAACACAAGTTCAAAGTGCTGCGGATTGGTCGGTGCGGTGAGCGTCAGGGTTCCAAGCTTCACTGAGCCCGACGACAAGGCGGTTAGGCCCATACCGCCAAGAGTAAACTCTCCCGCTTTTTCGGTATTGCCCAACAGGTTCCAGCCGTATGGCAAAGCTGCCGAATTCTCCCAGGTGGCAACTGATCCGGCGGGCAAGGCAAGTTTCAACTCTACACTGTTGATGTCACTCTGTGCCGAAATTTCCCATACTTCTATAGTCCGGGTGCCATCTGCGGCGATCTGAATGTTCCTGAATTCGACGGGTTGTGTGCCCGTGGCAGCAGGAAGTGAGGTGAGCGTGCTGGTAACGTCTGCAATGGCGACACCTGTTTTCCAGAAGGTCACTGAGCCCGCAAGGTCATGAACGGAAAGGGCGGATGCCGTTGTAAAGTCGTAGGTATCTGTTCCTGCGTAGCTATTACCGGCAAGATCCTTGATTGATCCGGCTTCGAATGTGACAAAATAGTGCGTGCCGTTCGCAAGATCTGATGAGGGATTAATGGTGAGCCGGGTACCGGAAAAAGCAAGATTTACGCTCGTTGCTGCATCGTATCGCTCTACCACTGGGCCTGCTGCTGAACCACTGTGAATTTCAATATTGCCCGATCCTTTTTGTATCTCTTCGCTGAACGTCATCTTAATGTCGCTGCTGACAGCGACACTGGTTGCGGAATCCGCAGGACTGAACGTTATCGCTGTTGGAGCTATGGCATCCTTATTTACGTAACTGACCGTGTAGCTACCCGAATAGCCGCTATCCACAGCGATGAAGCAGGTGCCGGACGCAGTCGCTGTCATTTCAATAAACGACGTGCTACTGGTTGATCCGGTAGGGTTAGCAATAAGGCTCCCCAGCGCATCGTAAAGTTTGATGTCGGCGGAGTAAATGCTGACTTTGGTCAACTGAAAACGGTAGTTCTGACCGGCCACAAGCGAGACTGCAATCCAGTCATCGTTCGTGGAGTCATTATCGGCGAAGTTCATGTTGCCACGAAAGGTCTCGCCAACCGCAATCCGGTAAGGCGTTGACGTCGTCCCCGGCGCATCCCCCAATTCGGTAAGCGAAGCCAGCGGAGTGGCTGTGTTAAAACTGATCGTATAGCTACCAGAAACGCCGCTGTCAACAGCAATGTAACTGGTACCGGAAACCAACGCCGTCCCCTGAATCACTGAAGTGGTGCCACTGCAAAGTGATTTATCAGGGTTGGCAACCAGCTTGCCTAACGCGTCGTAGAGTTTGATGTCAGCATAGGAAATTGTGCCGTTGGTCAACTGAAAACGGTAGTCCTGACCTGCTACAAGTGAGACTGCAATCCAGTCATCGTTCGTGGAGTCATTATCGGCGGAGTTCAGGTTGCCACGGAAGGTCTCGCCAACAGCAATCCGATAAGGCGTTGCCGTCGTCCCCGGCGCATCCCCCAGCTCGGTGAGTGATGCCAGCGGAGTGGCCGTATTGAAACTGATCGTATAGCTACCAGAAACGCCGCTGTCAACAGCAATGTAACTGGTACCGGAAACCAGCGCCGTCCCCTGAATCACTGAAGTGGTGCTACTACAAAGTGATTTGTCGGGATTAGCAACCAGCTTGCCCAACGCGTCGTAGAGTTTGATGTCAGCATAGGAAATTGTGCCGTTGGTCAACTGAAAACGGTAGCCCTGACCTGCTACAAGTGAGACTGCAATCCAGTCATCGTTCGTGGAGTCATTATCGGCGAAGTTCATGTTGCCACGGAAGGTCTCGCCAACCGCAATCCGGTAAGGCGTTGCCGTCGTCCCCGGCGCATCCCCCAGTTCGGTAAGCGAAGCCAGCGGAGTGGCTGTGTTAAAACTGATCGTATAGCTGCCAGAAACGCCGCTGTCAACAGCAATGTAACGGGTACCGGAAACCAACGCCGTCCCTTGAATCACCGAAGTAGTGCTACTGCAAAGTGATTTATCAGGGTTGGCAACCAGCTTGCCCAACGAGTCGTAGAGTTTGATGTCGGCATAGGAAATTGTGCCTTTGGTCAACTGAAAACGGTAGTCCTGACCTGCGACAAGCGAGACTGCAATCCAGTCATCTTTTGTGGAGTCATTATCGGCGAAGTTCATGTTACCACGGAAGGTCTCGCCAACAGCAATCCGGTAAGGCGTTGCCGTCGTCCCCGGCGCATCCCCCAGTTCGGTAAGCGAAGCCAGTGGAGTGGCTGTGTTGAAACTGATCGTATAGCTGCCCAAATAGTCGCTATCAACAACTAAGTAGAAGGTACCGGAAACCAGCGAAGTCCCCTGCATCACTGAAGTGGTGCTGTTGCAAAGTGATTTGTCGGGGTTGGCAACCAGCTTGCCCTGCGCGTCGTAGAGTTTGATGTCGGCATACGAAATTGTGCCTTTGGTCAACTGAAAACGGTAGTCCTCACCTGCTACAAGTGAGACAACAAACCAATCGCCCGGATCCCCGGAACTGATCGTACCACCATATGTACCACCAACACCAAGAATACTGCCAGACGCACCTGGTTCATTTTCGAGCGACCCGTCATAGCGATCTGAAAACACGCCAGTCATAGGTAGGGGCAATGAGGGCAAATCGGCCGCAAGATTCATGCCCCATGTACCACCTGACAAAGTATCCGCATGTTTGAGCCAGGATGAAATACTGGATTGATAATTCGTTACTACCGGGACGAGCTGTGCATACGTTGAAAACTGATCAGCCAGCATATTCCACTCGGTTTTCCCGGAAATGGCGATGAGATCCGAAATCGTGACAACAGCCTCAGCCCAATATGTAACTAAACCCTCAAGAGCAGGATCATTCAACAACGGTAACAAGAGCCCGACTACATCTTTTGCGATATCAAAGCCGTCAAGCGACTTGATCCAGAGCGCATCATCAAGAAAATCGCTACTCAGCCCTGACAATGAAGTAGCTTTTGCTGCCGTGGATATGGCGTTGATATCATTGATCAGCAAGTCTATACTTCTTATTGCTTCGATAAAGTTTAAAATATACTGAAGTCCCTCCCACTCAGTGAAACCATTCATCGATTCTTCTGCCTGCAAATATGCATCAAAGATTCCTGCAATTTGAAAGGCGCTATCAGCAAGAATTGCTTCTTTTGTAGCAAGATCCGGGGCTGAGAACAATGCTGCGAAATTTTCGAATATGCCATTCGTATTCTGTACAGCCGTACACATAAACTGCGTAAATTTCTCAATCTGAAGAATGCTAAGGCCAATATCGCTGGCAAAGTAGCTGAATGTTGACGGAAGAATAGTTGTAAGTGACTGCCCAGAGGAAAAGAAAATATCTCTGATACCACCCGCACTGGTTTCAACACATTCAAAAATCGCTTTACTAACCCCTGAAATACCCTCCCAGGTTTGTGCGAAATTGGCTCCCAGATAATCCAGAAGGCCCGGTTCTGCATTTTGCATAATGTTGTCAATGGATGAGTGGATACTCGATTCCGTTGACAGCATTGACTTGTAGTAGGCATTGTCGGCAACCGCCATATAATTGAGCAATGCTTTGGTATCGGTTGTTGCTAAAAACAGCTCATCTTCAATTTGCGCCATTCGTTCAATAGCGAAAATGAGATTATAAATACTGATTTCTTTATCGAAATAGTTGTTTTGACTCAGAACTGACAGTTGAAGCGGCACTATAGCCGATAGATCATCGGCAGGTATCTTGCTGAAGTCAATTTGAATCAGTTGATTGAGATGATCACGTGCGCTTGAGTATATTGTCGGTTGCCCTGATATATCCATCAAGGTATAAGAGTAATTCTCTGGGCTATCGTCGGCAAGTACCTGGAGAGCGTCAATTGTACCGATAGTATTTTCAAGTATCCAATCCCCACCCAAAGCTGCTGACCCGGTCAAATCGTCCGATGCCGCAACATCCGCACCAGTCATTTGCGCCAGCGTCTCAACAAAATACTGCCCCGTAGCACCAGCGCCCACATTACAACCGTAAAGCAACAGGTCTCCGCTTTCGGTCAACGCGTAACCAATATTTTCGAGGTGGGATTGATATGAAAAAAGATTGTTTTCGGTAAGGAGTGTGCTGCCAATGGTTATTGCACCCGGAGAGCCATGAGAGATGATCTGTATCGAGGTGTAGTCGAATTTGCCCGAAAGCGACTCTTCAATTTGCAACAACCCGTCATAACTGGCATCAAGAACCTTATATTCCGTTCCTGCTTCAAATTGCGAGACCAACAGGTCAAGATCGTTGACCCTGCTGTCGATGAAGACTACTGTTTTTGCCATGATGCAGAACGGTTGAACTGTTGATGCTGTAGAGCCTTCCGAACACATTGATACAATGCTGAGGCTTCAGCAAAATAATTACCTCAAACGTAGTGAAATTATTGTGAAAGGACTGGCAATAAATACAAGAATCCATGCGTTACAGGAGGGCAACATCGAGGGTTGTCTTATCGAATAGACTATTTTCACCCTTGGATCTTAAAAGAGATTGAGGCTTGGCCGAAGTCAATAAAACGGATTACGCACACATTGTTGAATTGCTTATGGAAGAATGAAGGTGGTAATCAATGGATGATCTCAAATACCAGCCAGTGGAACATAATCACGAAGAATTTCTCCGCAAGTCGATGGTCAATAATGAATTTAAAGCGGGGTATGAGGCTCTTGGGCCGAAGTATGCCCTGATACGGGAACTCCTTGCCGCCCGCCAGCGCTCAGGCATGACGCAAGAAGCTGTAGCTCTGAAAATTGGCACGTCAAAAAGTGCCATCTCCAGACTGGAATCCGGCAGCAAGCATACCCACTCTGTTGCTACGCTGAGGAAATACGCCGAAGCCGTTGGCTGCGAACTGGAAATCAAACTGACACAAAAAAAAGAACCGCAAACGATCTGAGTTGCCCCATACGGCACCATTTACTCCGTTCTTCCGGGTCGAGCAAGCTGGATAAACATCTTGTTCATGCTCTCGGAAGGCCGCACCCTTCTGAGATACAAAAGAAAGTTTTTGTATAAAAATTTCAATCATAGATGATATATTAATACGCCAAGATCAGTATTGAATTTTGTCACTTTATTGTTGTCTTTCATGCCGGAAGTTTCTCGTTTTTACGGAATTATCGTAGCGATTTTTTTCAACGAGCATAATCCGCCTCATTTTCACGCTCGATACGGCAGCAGTAAAATTGCTATTGAGATCAACTCACTCAAGGTTTTGGAAGGTAATTTACCACCGCGTGCTCTTGGCCTTGTTATGGAGTGGGCCTCTCTGCACAAGGCTGAGTTGATGAGTGATTGGGATCTGGCAAGGGATAATAAACAACTTCAGAAAATTGAGCCCTTGACATAGGAGAAAAATTATGACTCAGGATGTTGTTGCTGCACGGTATATCAATGATTACCGACTGGAATTGTTTTTTGAAGATGGGAAGACGGGGGTTGTTGATTTCTGTAAATATATTGAGAAAGGCGGGGTTTTCGAGAAGCTGAAAAATCTTGAGTATTTTAAAGAATTTTCCATCAACAAAGAACTTGGCATACTGACATGGTATGACGAGGTTGATGTTGCACCTGAAGTGCTTTATTCTGAGGCAACTGGGGCCTCTTTACCTGAATGGTTCGAGAGTTGAAAACGCGAACCTGTAGCGGATTGTCCAGCCATACGACCTGGGTTCTCGTCATACTCTCACTACCCACGCTCTTGGGCACAAAATGCCACTCATTTGCTGGTGTAATTTGAGTCTGGAACGCGCCTTTTGAAGTTTTTAATGCTATTCCGTTCTTCCGGGTCGGGCAAGCTGAATAAAAACCTCGTTCATGCTCTCGGCTCCATAGTGCTGCTTCATCGCCTCCGGTCGGTCAAGCGCGGCTGCACGGCCGTCCACCATAATGCAAAGGCGGTCGCAATATTCAGCTTCATCCATGTAGTGGGTGGTGACAAAAATGGTGAGTCCGCGCCCGGAGGCTTCGTAAATCATGTCCCAGAAGCGGCGCCTGGTTACCGGATCGACCCCGCCGGTTGGCTCGTCAAGAAAAACAATTTTCGGCTCGTGCAGGATGGCGACTGAAAAGGCGAGCTTCTGCTTCCAGCCGAGGGGGAGCGACGCAAGACGAGCATCAGCAACCGATACCATCTTGAGCGTTTCAAGGAGCTGATGGCTCTTCTCCTTTATGGCCTGGTTGGTAAGGCCGTAGATACCGGCAAAGAAGCGGATGTTCTCGCGCACCGTCAGGTCGTCGTAGAGGGAGAAGCGCTGGCTCATGTAGCCAATGTTCCTCTTTATTCCCTCTGCACCGGTGTAGAGGTCGAATCCTGCAACCGTAGCCTTGCCTGACGTGGGGGCGAGGAGGCCGGTCAGCATTTTGATGGCGGTGCTCTTGCCTGCCCCGTTCGCTCCTAAAAAGCCGAAAATCTCTCCGCCTGAAACGCTCAGCGAAAGTGCCTCAACCGCCACAAAATCGCCAAACCGTTTGGTCAGCTTTTCGGTATGAATCACCAGTTCACTCATAGGGCACCCTCTTCCGATGAAAAGTAAGGTCAAAGCTCAGAAGAATAAAAAGCTCACTCATGAACCACTCCCCTGTTTCTCCTCCATGAGGGCGATGAAGGTATCTTCAATGCCGGGCTGAATGAGCGAAACCGAGAGTTCCGAGAACCCTTCCGTGTGGAGAGAGGCAAGCAGTTCATCAGCGCTGATCGAGGGGCGCTGGTCGGTGTAGTGCAGGGCGCTCCCGAAGGCGTAGACGGATGCGGCATGGGGAGATGCGCGCAAAAGAGAGAGCAGCCGACCGGTTTGGCTGGCACGGATGGCAAAAAGCGGTTTACGGAAAAGAGTGGTGATACCCGCCGGGGTATCAAGCGCAAGAATTCTCCCCTCCTGCATAAAAGCAACCCGGTCACAGAGCACCGCCTCGTCCATATAGGGGGTCGAGACGAGAATGGTCATACCCTGCTCCCGAAGGCGGCTAAGCATTTGCCAGAACTCCTGGCGCGAGACGGCATCGACGCCGGTGGTCGGTTCATCAAGAAAAAGCACTTCAGGACGGTGCACCAGCGCGCAGGAGAGGGCGAGTTTCTGCTTCATTCCGCCCGAAAGCTTGCCTGCCCTGCGGGTTTTGAAGGGCTCAAGCTGGCTGTAAATGTCGCGGATCAGCTCGTAGTTTTTTTCGACCGTTGTGCCGAAAACCGAGGCGAAAAAGCGGAGATTCTCTTCAACGCTCAGGTCTGGGTAGAGTGAAAATTTCCCCGGCATATAGCCGATGCGCTGGCGAAGTTCACGGTAGAAACGCACCACGTCCAGCCCGAGCAGCTCTGCGCGCCCCTCATCGGCCAAAAGCAGGGTGACCAGAATCCGGATCAGGGTTGTTTTGCCTGCTCCGTCCGCGCCGATAAGGCCGAAAAGCTCACCCTCTCCGACCGCAAAATTGATATCCTGAAGCGCCTGGACACTACCGAAGCGCTTGCCGACACCGGCAACCAGAAGCGCCTCTTTCATGAGCCAGGTTTTGCGGGTAACCTCATTTCTCCGGGCATCCCGATTTTAAGGCGGCCATCGGGGTTGCTGACCTGTACCTTCACGGCATAAACCATGCTCACCCGATCCTCCCTTGTCTGTATGATTTTCGGGGTAAACTCGGCCTTTGCGGAGATCCAGGTAATGCGCCCCTTGAAGCTTCTGCCGCCATCAATGAGCACCTCGACCTCTTCGCCGATCCGCACCAGCGGCACCTGTGCGCCACTCAGGTAAACTCGCAAAAACATGGTCTGGAGATCGGCAATCCTGTAGAGCGGCTTGCCGTATGAGGTGAGTTCACCCCTCTCGGCATACCGCGTGAGCACCACGCCCTCAACCGGATTGCGGACAACGCTCTTTTTGATTTGGTCATCAAGCTGTGCAATGCGGGCCTCCTTGGCGCTGATCTCTCCGGCAATACCGGGGTTCTCTGTTTCGAGGGAGCGAATCTGCCGGTCGAGCACGCCAAGGCTGTTCTGGATGGTTTCAAGCTGTTTTGAAGGGACTGCCCCCTCGCTCAGCAGCCTTCGGTAGCGCTCATCATCGCGCTTCAGGTTCCGCCGCTCCTCCTGCAGCACACCGATTCGGGCGGCAAGGGTCGGCCGTTTGGCCGCCAACGCCCGGCGCTCGGCCTCAAGTTGGGTGCGAGTGAAATGCAGTTGCGTGGTATCAATAACGGCGGCGACACTCCCTGCCGCCATCTGGCTCCCCTCCTCCACGTTCAGCAGCTCCAGTTTCCCGTTTGCTTCGGATGAAACAATGATCTCGGTGGCCTCAAAATTGCCATAGCCGTCCGAGCGGTCATTCTGCTGGCAGCCGGCAACCGCAAGGAGAAAAAGCACATATAAAAATGGTGACTGGCGCATGGTTGTATCCTGTTTTCAGGCCAGAAGATGGATACGGGTAAAGAGGTAATCGAGGGAGTCTTCGTTCAAGACAACTCTTGAAAAGCCAGTCGAACCGAGTTCCATTGGCCGATTATCCCTGTCGCTGGTGAACTTGCGGCTCTGCTTGCCGTTGTACCAGTAAACCAGCCTGATTTTGTTCCCTTCAATTTCAAGGGCCGTGATCCCTCGTTTTCCAATGGCACAGCCGGAGTTGAAAATACTTGGAATGGTGATATTATTGTAGAGACCGCTCCGGAGACCAATTTTCTTGCCTTGTTTATAGCAGGCATCAAGCTCGACTTTCAGTGCTGCGATTTTTTTTTCGATAAGCGTGCGTTTTTGACTCTCCGCAGCCGGATAGGCCCGGCAGAGTTCCTCTATACGATAGTTCAAAAAATCAACCTTTGAAAGTGACTCAAAGAGGGGACGGTGGGTATGACCTATGATGGAGACAATTTTCGCGTGGTTGGAGAACTCATAAATCGACTTCTCGATGGCGAAACGTCGGGTACTGTTGTAGGCGATGGAAAAGCCCCTGATACCGACCGGTTTTATAATGTAGCGGATAAAGAGGACAACGGCACGGCTGACCATGGGGTAGGTTTCCCACAGAAGTACCGATGCCTGATGACCATGAAAGAGGAGAAGAGTTTCATTGCCGTACTGAAACTTCAGCGATTCAACCATCGATCCAGCAAGCCGGTAATTCCTCTCATCAAGCAGCTCAGCATCATGGTTCCCGTAGGTTTTCCAGAAAAAACCGTTCT
Organism: uncultured Chlorobiaceae bacterium; assembly: GCA_903824295.1. Taxonomy (GTDB): domain Bacteria; phylum Bacteroidota; class Chlorobiia; order Chlorobiales; family Chlorobiaceae; genus Chlorobium. Next base: position 11,604 of record CAIJWE010000012.1, on the reverse strand, counting down.
GCTGAAACTTCAAAAAAAGGTCGTAGAGTTCACCCCACACCGTCTCAATGCTCTCAAGTGGAAACTTGAAAAGTTCCTCTACATCACCATTAAGCACAAGACTGTATTTTTCGGGCAGGTAATAGCTTCCAAGCATGGTTTTGACCAGTTCAGCATTCCGCTTGAACTCATCGCGCCTGCCACCATTGCCAATGTGCAGATCACTGAGAATCAGAACTTTTGAGGAGTTGTCCAGATTGATCGGCTTTGCGTTCTGAAGCAGACGCTCAAGATGGGGATGTTTTTTATACTTGAAACTCATAGTGGTAGAACCGTTCTTCCTTATCTCCGGAATATCTGCCATCCCGGAGGGAAGGCCCACTTCTGATATACTCAAAAAAAGTAACCTCCGCAAGATTGAACCATTTTGACAAAGAGTTATCATCAAGCCTCAGCAAAAAAAGAATCGCTCCCCCTTTTCGACAATGATTGAGAAAAAGAGAAAAAAAGAGCTTTCTTGTCTTGCGAAAACTCGACAAACAATGGTTCATCAATATTGAAGCTGCAGACATCTTGATCTCTCCTGAACGATTCCGCAAAATCCATACCATGCTGCTGCATCGCCAGCCTGACCTGACAGTTATCATGGATAATGTCAACAAGGCCTACAACCTCTCGGCCATTATCCGCAGTTGTGACGGCGTCGGCATTGGTGAAATGCACGCGGTTTCATACCGTAAATCAATTTATACCGAACAGAATGCCGCTGCGGGTGCGAGCAAATGGCTGACGCTGAACCTCCATTCAGATATTGCATCGGCTTTCAGGAAAGTCTCGCAGTGTGGGATGCAGATTCTTGTGGCAACAGGCAAAGAGGGTGCAATAGATTTCAGAGAGATCGATTATACCCTTCCAACGGCCCTTGTGGTAGGCGCCGAGTGGGATGGCATATCGGAAGAGGCCATCCAGGGAGCCGACCACGCCATTACGGTGCCGATGCTTGGCATGGTAGAGTCACTGAATGTCTCTGTCGCCACAGCAGTCATTCTCTTTGAAGCGCAGCGACAGAGAGCGGCAAAAGGGATGTACAATGAGGCGCGTCTCAAGCCGGAATGCTTTCAGCGCCTGCTCTTTGAGTACACCCATCCTCGCCTCAGCCGTGAACTTCGTCAGGAGGGAGCGCCCTATCCGCCCCTTGATACCGAGGGCGCCATCTGTACTCTTCAGGGAAGCGAGAGCGTCCGATAACTGTAGATGAAGGCAATGGTGCCGAGCCTTGTGTTGAGCCCCATAATCGGCACAATGAACATGCTTTTTCCCTCCGGCAGCGCGTAGGAGACCTGTACCGGTGCCCCAAGCTTCATTTGGGGGTAACGCAGCAGAAAAGAGTTCCCCAGCAACTTTCGGTCGGTCGATAATTTTATGGTGCCTGCAGGATCAAGAAGCATGATGACGCCAAACCCCTTGCGCTGGATCAGTTCATTGAAATAGTCATCAATCTGGTCATAATTGGAGCGCATCAACTCCTTGCGCACCGACCAGGCCAGAGGCAGGGCAAAAAGTTGAATATCCTGACGCTGCAAAACCACGGAGCGGCTCTCGGCAAGCTCAACAAGATCTTTCGCCCTCTGCTCCCCAAGATAGCGAGTCAAAAAAATCCCCCCGACAAGCAGCCCAAGAAGCAGAGGAAGCACGATCAGCATGATGCGTTTCCATATTGAGGGCTTTGACTGCCGGGTTACCGCGAAATCATTGGTGCTCTTCATTGGTCGATAATGATGAGGTTGGCGCAGCGAAACGATTGAGATAGAATGCCTCTTTTTCCTCCATCACGGCTCGCTCTTCGACTGACTGGTCATCATAGCCGATGAGATGCAGTGCGGAATGGATGGTGACGCGCAGAAGTTCCTGCTGAAAATCGACGGCAAATCTGGCAGCATTCTCCTTCACCACATCAAGCGAAATATAAAATTCGCCATCAACCTCACTCCCTGTGGTGTAAGGGAAGGTGATGGTATCGGTAGGATAATCGTGACCGAGAAACTCACGATTGATGCGCTGTATCATTTTGTTGCCGCAGTAGACGCCAACGATTGATTCAACGGTGCACCCTTCAATCTCCATAACAAGACGCAGTGCACGCTCAATCGATTGCTCCGGAATCTCCTTTTTAGTGGTGTTATGGATTTGCAGCATCATCCGTGTGTGGTTTGTGATGAGTTGATAAGGGCATCAATATGCTTGATCTGATTTTTGCGCACCCTGAAGGTGAGTTCGACCTCTTCGTCAACATAACGCTTGTCGATCACTTCAGTGTGCTCGTAGAGCCAGGTGATCAGCTTGTAGTTGGAGACATGGACACTGATTTTGCGCTCTGCATACTCGCGGGCAACCTGCTCGCTGATCATCTCCTTGAGCAACGCAATATTGACTCCCTTGATGGCCGAGATAAACACCGCATCGGGATATTTCTCGCGAATTTCCTCCAGACGCGCAGGATCTTCAACCGCATCAATCTTGTTGAAAACCTCGATGATGTTGTCATGCTCAACGCCAATCTCCTTGAGGGTCTCGCGCACAACATTTCTCTGATCCTCAAAACTGTGATGGCTGATATCAATGACATGGAGCAGAAAATCGGCCTGCAGCACCTCGTCGAGGGTTGATTTAAAGCTCTCGACCAGCGTGTGCGGCAGTTTGCGAATAAAACCGACGGTATCCGAGAGCAGGACAAGCTTGTTGATGTTCAGCTCCAGGCGGCGGGTCTTGGTATCAAGCGTAGCAAAAAGCCGGTTTTCGGCAAAAGCCTCAGCCTCGGGGCAGAGAACGTTCATCAGGGTTGACTTGCCGGCATTGGTATAGCCCACAAGCGAGACTCTCGGCACGGTCTGCCGTCCGCGGGTCTGGGTATCGTGCTGCAGGGAAACCTCCTGAAGCTTCTTTTTCAATAAGGAGATCCGGTTGCGCACCAGACGGCGGTCGGTCTCAATCTGGGTTTCGCCCGGCCCCTTGTTGCCGATTCCCCCCTTTTGTTTCGAAAGGTGGGTCCACTGCCCTGAAAGACGCGGGAGCATATATTCAAGCTGGGCAAGCTCCACCTGCATCTTTGCCTGGGCCGACTGTGCCCTGATGGCAAAAATCTGCAAAATCAGACCGGTACGGTCAATAACCTTGCACTCAAGCGTTTTCTCAAGGTTTCTGGCCTGGGCGGGGGTAAGATCATCATCAAAAATGACAAGATCAATCTCCTTCTCTTTGACAAAAAGCACAAGCTCCTCAACCTTCCCTTTTCCGATGCAGTAAGCCGGGTCACGCAGTTTTTTGTCCTGTATGAACGATTCCACCACATCCGCTCCGGCGGTATCGGCAAGAAATGCAAGCTCATCAAGGTACTCCTCAACAAGTGATCGTGGTGTTTCAGGGGGGGAACAGAGGCCAACCAAAACGGCCTTTTCCCTTCTATTTTCAGGGGGAACAATATTCAACGGCGCGGCAATAAATTACGTAAATATTTGAATGATAAAGAGCTGCAACATGGCATGTTGCTATATTACAACCATTGTTTTATCTTGAGAGCTCATTGTTATAAACATACCTCTCCATTAAAAAGGTACACATTTTTGCTTTCACCCCATACCATAAACAGTCAAAAAAGCGGGGAAGAGAAGAAGAGGCTCAATAAAGCGCATATCAGGATGAATCATAACGATAACCGAAAGAGTGCTGACCAGGAATGTGATAAGGTGATAACACTTGAAGAAGCCTACAGCTACTGTCGGCAGATTTCAAAAGATCATGCAAAAACCTTCTACCTTGCAAGCATGTTTCTGCCAAAAAAACAGCAGAACCCTATTTTCGCCATCTATGCCCTTCTGCGCACCGTGGATGACACTGTTGATCTGGCCGAGGTGAAACTGAGTAACGGCCTCATTACGAGTAACGAGATTCAGAGGATCCTTGATGGATGGAAGTTGAAGCTTCTGGCCTGTTACACCGGAAAAACCGACAATGACCCCATCATGATAGCCTGGCACGACACGCTGAAAAGCCATTCGATCCCTATTGAGCTTCCGCTCGACCTGATGGATGGTGTTGCCATGGATATCGACTTCAAACCCTTCGAAACCTTCGACGAACTTTACGTCTACTGTTACAAGGTAGCCGCAGTCGTCGGGTTGATGACCTCCGAAATTTTCGGCTACAGCGACAAGCAGGCACTCGAACACGCCATAGAACTCGGTATTGCCATGCAGTTGACCAACATTCTGCGCGACGTCGGCGAAGATGTTGACCGTGGCCGAATCTACCTTCCGCTTGAGGATCTGCGCCGTTTCAACTACTCAAGTGAAGAGCTGATGCAGAAGACGATGAACGACAACTTCCTCAATCTGATGAAGTTTCAGGTCGAACGGGCAAGAGGCTACTACCGCTCCTCCGCAAAAGGGATTCCCATGCTTGAAAAACGGAGCCGCTTTGGTGTCGCCATCAGCAGCGTCAACTATGGCAACATTTTAACCGCAATCGAAAAAAACCAGTACGACGTCTTTTCAAAAAGGGCCTATCGCTCTTTTTTCCAGAAAATAAGCACCATTCCCTACGTATGGTATAAAACCCATACCTGCTCCTGAGGGGCTGGGGGCATTAAGGCTCACCATATTTTTTAACTTATAGAATTCCACAGGCCGCCGACCATCATGCAGAAAGAGAACGAACCGAACAAAAATATTCCGGATCAGCCAGCCCCGATTTCGCTGAACGACCAGATGCAGCGCCGCCTTGAAGAGCGCCAGCAGCTTATGGATGCGGGAGTCAACCCCTACCCTACCCACTTTGAGGTCACCCACTCCTCTCTGGAAATCATTGCCAATTTCGTGGAAGAGGCCAAAACACCGGTCTCTGTGGCCGGACGCATCATGACCATCCGAAAGATGGGCAAAGCCTCCTTTTTCCACCTTCAGGACTCCGCAGGCAGAATACAGATTTACATGAAAAAGGATGAGGTGGGCGACGCCACCTACGACACCTTCAAACTGCTCGACATCGGCGACATCATCGGCGTCAAGGGCTTTACCTTCAAAACCAGAACCGGCGAAATCTCCGTCCATGCCGAATCGCTGGAGCTGCTCACCAAATCGCTGCGCCCGATACCCGTCGCCAAGGAGAAAGAGGTTGATGGAGAAAAGGTCGTTTTTGACGCTTTCAGCGATAAGGAGCTTCGTTACCGCCAACGCTATGTTGACCTCATCGTCAATCCGGAGGTCAAAGAGACCTTTATCAAGCGGAGCGCCATCGTCTCCTTTATGCGCAACTCTTTTACCGGCAACGGCTGGCTCGAAGTTGAAACCCCGATTCTGCAACCCATCTACGGCGGCGCTGCGGCCCGACCCTTTACAACGCACCACAATGCGCTCGACATGCAGCTCTACCTGCGCATTGCCAACGAACTCTACCTCAAACGGCTCATCGTCGGCGGCTTTGATGGCGTCTTTGAGTTTGCCAAAGATTTCCGTAACGAGGGAATCGACCGTTTCCACAACCCCGAATTTACCCAGGTTGAGCTCTACGTCGCCTACAAGGATTACAACTGGATGATGAAGATGGTTGAGGAGCTTTTCAGCCAGACCGCTTTGGCCGTCAACAAGAGCGAAGTGACCACCTTTCTCGGCAACGAAATCAGCCTCAAGCCTCCCTTCCGCCGCCTGAGCATTATCGACGCCATTACGGAATACACCGGCAAAAATATTGCAGGCCAGTCCGAAGAGCAACTGCGCTACACCGCCAAGGATCTCGGCCTTGAACTCGACCCAAAAATCAGCAGTGGCAAAATTATTGACGAGATTTTCGGTGAATTTGTGGAGCCCAAGCTCATTCAGCCAACCTTCATCATCGACTACCCCACCGAGATGTCGCCCCTTGCCAAGGAGCACCCCTCACAGCCCGGCATCGTTGAGCGCTTTGAGCTGATCATCGGCGGCAAAGAGGTCTGCAACTCCTTCTCCGAACTGAACGACCCCGTCATTCAGCGCGAAAGGCTCGAATCGCAGGCAAAACTGCGCCAGCGAGGCGATGAAGAGGCCATGATTGTTGATGAAGACTTCCTCCGCGCCATTGAGTACGGTATGCCTCCATGCGCCGGTATTGGCATCGGTATTGATCGTCTGGTGATGATTCTTACGGGGCAGGATTCGATCAGGGAGGTTATTTTCTTCCCGCATTTGAAACCGGAGTAAGCGCATGAAACTTGATCTGAGCAGCCTGATAAAAGCGATTGCCCTCACTCGATAAGTCGATCAACAGTTATCAGGTATGCGCAGCAAACAGCACGCTGACCAAAGAGGAGATGGAGACCGTCAAGGCCGGAGTGATACAGAACTTTGAAGTTGCTTATGAGCAGTGCTGGAAGTTCATGAAACGCTGGATTGAGCAAAATGTCAGTGCCGGTGTGGTCGATGGGGTAACTCGCCGTGAGTTGTTCCGGGTCAGTGCCGAGAACCGGCTTCTTGATGATGTAGCATTATGGATGGAGTTTCATCAGTCGAGAAACCTCACCTCTCTCACATATGATTCCAATAATGCCGACCATGCCTTTGGTTCGGCATTACTCTTTATTGGTGCAGCCAAAGAGTTTCTTGCGCGACTGGAGAGCAGGAATGATTGATGTCGCGCCGGAACATCTTGAGATGCTGCTCGCTCTTCTGTCGGAGTACCTACCCGGCTGTGAAGTGCGGGCTTTTGGTTCGCGCTTCAGTGGAACAGCAAAGCCGTATTCCGATCTTGACCTCGCAGTTGTCGGGCAAAACAGGCTCGACTGGCGAATCCTTGCCGAGCTGAAAGAGGCCCTTCAGGAGTCGCAACTCCCCTTTCGGATCGATCTGCTCGACTGGAATGCAATTTCAGATGAGTTTCGTGCCGTTATCGAAAAGAGCGGGTATGAGGTGATTTCCGGGAGGCAGGATGGTTTGGGCGTTTGATACCGGAAGAGGGTGCTTTTTTTGCCGTAATAGTGTAACTTGCGGAATGATGCTTTTGTGCGAAACAAGTGTGCACTGAGAACCAATGAAAAAACGCCTTGATCATGAATACCGCCACGTTTGAAAGCAAATTGCTGCCGGACGGTCATCTCTATTGTCCAAAGGAATTTGGTCAATAGAAAAATGTCCGGTTCAAGGTGATTGTCATCTTTGATGAGAGAAATGAAACAGAAGCCTCTGAATTCGACACAGAGCTTGCGGCTCTCAACGATAATGCAACGAATTTTCTTTCCAGAGAAGAACTCAGTTACTATTTGGGTCTGAAGGAGTTATGAAAACCTTTCAATGTGCTCAGATATGGCTGGTAAATTTTGAGCCAAGCTTTGGACACGAATACCAGAAAATCCGGCCCGCTCTTATTATTCAGCACGAGGATTATATTGCATCAGGAAATTTGCTGACGGTTATTCCGATTTCATCGCAAATAGTCAATCCGTCGGAACTTGATATTCTGATAACAGCAAATTCCCTGAACAGACTCATGAAAAATTCTCTTCTCAAAACGAAATAGATCAGTTCTTTCGACAAAAAACGATTTATCAAACTTATCGGAAGGAACAGGCCGACAATGAATTTCTGGCTGGTCGAGCAAAACCGCTGTGAATCATTTTACCATATCGGAATTTTGGTTCCATTACCAACAACTCCCCAAAGATATCCGTAATTTAGCAGATAAAAATTTTGAGCTGCTTCGAAGTAACCCGTGCCATCCATCGGGACGATTAAAAAAAGTCGGGAATTTTTGGTCAGCACGTATCGGATCACGTTACCGAGCATTAGCAAAAGAAAGAGCTGAGGGTCTTGTATGGTTTTGGATAGGTTCACATCATCATTATGACGAAATAATCGAATCAAAAGAATACAATGGTCTTAACGACAAGATTCCACTTTCGTTGGCGCGAGGGCTTGGAAATTCTTTATGTCTTGTTCATGTGGAAAGATTGCAGCCTTCGGTTTTTAAGCCTGGTGAAGTGTTTGGCAACTTGAAGCGACGTGTTCAGGGGCACTTCCTCTATCATGGAACGGAATACAGATTATGGGTCACCGATCCAGCTTTTGAACAGAACTATCTGGCAAAACCGGATGGTATTTACAAGATTGGAGAGTGTTTTTTGACAATCAGCCTTGGCGAGGCGTTTGAGGATGCCAGTTACAAGCTGATTGCCGCAATCTTTGATCGTGAATCGGGAGATCTATCATGACTCTTGCAAAGCGACCCATTTTCACTCTTGGCCATTCTACCCATTCGCTTGAAGCATTCATGGCACTCCTTCGTCAACATGATGTGGCGGCAGTTGCTGATGTACGCTCGTCACCGTATAGCCGATTCAATCCACAATTCAATCGAGAACTCTTGTCAGAAGAGTTGAAGGCACAAGGAATCAAATATGTTTTTTTGGGGCGTCAGTTGGGTGCCCGAAGCGAAGATCCTGCATGTTATGAAAAAGGCCGGGTTCAGTATCCGCGTTTGGCCAAGACTCCCCTTTTTTTGGAGGGTATTGAAAGGATAATGCGGGGCGCTGATGCATATCGAATTACCCTGATGTGTGCGGAAAAAGATCCCATTGAGTGTCACAGAGCGCTGCTGGTGTCACGCAAGCTTTTTGAGCAGGGGATTCCAGTCAACCATATTCTGGCTGATGGAGCCATTCAGACTCACGAAGAGTTGGAGTCTCGGTTGCTTTCGATGTGCAATCTCCCTGATGGGGATATGTTTACGAGCCGCGATGAATTTATCGCACAAGCCTATGCCATTCAGGGAAATCGTGTGGCATATCAGGATGAAGTCATGGCTGAACAAAAAAAAGTTCTCCAATCATGAAGATTTTTACCATCGGCTTTACACAGAAAAGCGCAGAGCAATTTTTCAACCATTTGAAGCAGCCTGGTTTGACAAGAGTTATTGATATTCGGCTTAACAATGTTTCTCAATTAGCCGGATTTACGAAGATGAAAGACTTGCAGTTTTTCCTCCGTGAAATCAATAACCTTGATTAAGTTCACCTGCCAGAATTGGCGCCGACCAAAGAGATTCTTGATGGCTACAAGAAAAATGGCGGCGATTGGAAGAGTTATGAAAAGCAATTCTTGTCATTGATGGCATCACGTCGCGTTGAGAATCTGATCGACAAGGATCTGGTTGATGGTGGCTGCCGTCTCTGCAGCGAGGTCACACCTCAGCACTGCCATCGACGGCTGGTCGCCGAATATTTCCGTGACAAATGGGGCTATGTGGAAATTGTTCATTTGTAGGCACCGGACAAAACGAATCACGCGGAACTACACAAAAAGTCGCGCAATTTACTCGACTGGGGTGATGTTCGGTTCTTCAATAACACAAAAAAATTCATGCGGCTACCGTCGATAAGGCATAGACCTTTTTCGCGTAGGTACTGGCCGCTGGAACGTCACCCGACTTGAGTGCGTCTCTTACCCGATCGAGTTTTAACGCGTCATCAAGACTGATATACGGTGCCCAGCCATCATCAGAATCAATGATCTCAATTTCGACTTCTGCCGCGTAGTTACCTGCATGAACAAACTTTGTATGTTTTCTGGTATTCATCGTTTCCTCCTGGTGAAATTATCGGCCCACTTGTCAGGATCTGGACGATAAGCAGTTATAAGCACGGCTGGAGATACTTTACCTCGGGCAATTCCCCAAACCACATGAACAGGTTGTCTGTTCTTATCCTCTTGCAACACAAGAACACATGCCCCTTTACTAAAAGTCGGATAGTCCTCAACCACTACAGCTTCAGATATTGAATGAAGAACATCCTGCACAGAAATATCATCAGCGGCAAGCTCTTCATAGCCATGACTCGAAATAACAACTTCATCATAGACTACCAGCCGCTGAACATCCATCAATACCAAGCTTTACAAATCAACCCCTCTCGTCCATTATCCCAACTTATTTACTTCAATATCGAACGAGTACAAGAGCAAACTAACAAAATAGTTGACCAAAAACACCATACACCCGCCTTCCGGTTATGAGTCCAGTTCGCAAGATTGTATTGGGCCTGACCACCGTAAATCTTTTTAACACTTCAGCAGCCCAAACAAACGACTGCAAAATCAGATGCAAAACCATGACCAAGCTCTCTGGCTAACCTGCGAAGGCTTCTTTTCTTACCCTCGATGAACTTGGCTTCATAAGCGGCCAATCCTTCCTCGACAAACTCCGTCCCTTTGACCATGACTCGCCAAGCCATTTGCTCAGATCAGTTCCCACCTCACTCAGGCAAAACCGTATGATGATTTCGATGAGGAGCCTTTCAAAGGTATCATCAATCAGCAACTTTTACCTACCTGTTTGTTGTTGCTTCCATGATTTTGTTTTAACGGTCGCCACAGATATATTTGGCTGATACTGGATTGTTGCCGCAATGTGGCTGGTCTGCTCAATTGATATTGCTGGAACAAAGAGAAACCTATGGAGAGCACGAACGATCGTTACGACAGTCCCTGGAAAGAGGCCATTGAGCAGTACTTCGAGGAATTTATGTCGTTTTATTTCCCGGATGCATACGCAGGAATTGACTGGGCGAAAAAGTATATTTTTCTGGACAAGGAGTTGCGGGCGGTGGTGCAGGATGCTGAGCTGGGCACTCGCTTTGTTGACAAGCTGGTCAGGGTGACCGAGCTTTGTGGCGATGAAAGCTGGATATACATACACGTTGAAGTGCAAGGCACAAGGCAGCCTGAATTTGCTAAACGAATGTTTGTGTACAACTACCGAATTTTCGATCGATACGACAGGCCTGTAGCAAGTTTTGCAGTGCTGGCCGATGAACACAAGAGGTGGAAGCCGACCTCCTATGGTTTTTCTGTACTGGGATGCCACCATACGATGGAATTTCCGGTTGCCAAACTAACCGATCATGAAGAGAGACTTGATGATCTGCTTGTGTCGGACAACGCTTTTGGATGGGTTACGGCGGCACACATCTTGACTCAAAAAACCAGAACAGAGGATCAGGAACGGTACAACGCAAAAATCCGTATGCTGCGGATATTGTATGACCGGCATTGGGATAAACAGCGCGTTATCAATCTATTCAATGTCATTGACTGGCTGATGCAGTTGCCAGAGTGGTTGAACAACAAGGTCTGGCAAGAACTTGAAACAATTGAGGAGAAAGAAAAAGTGCAATACATTACAAGCGTAGAACGAATTGGCATTGCCAAAGGCCGTGTTGAGGGCGAATCAAGCCTGCTGAAAAAGCTGCTTGAACATCGTTTTGGCGTGTTGCCTCAGTGGGCAACGGAGCAGTTAGTGAACGCCAAAGAAGAGGAACTGGAAGCTTGGGCCAAAGCAATTTTCACAGCCCCGACTCTGGAAGCTGTTTTCAGGTAAACCAGCTTCTCATCAATCAGCCATCTCCCGTATCGAAAACCTTGCGGAGGACATCAGGCTATTTTGCCGTTTTTGGTAACGTGATGATTACGGAGGTCCAGCTCATTGGAGCGCTTTTAATCCTGATATTGCCGTTCATCTCCTTGATAATGCCATAACTGATTGAGAGGCCGAGACCAGTCCCTTTTCCTGACTCTTTGGTTGTGTAGAAGGGGTGCATGATGTACT
>CAIJWE010000011.1 GCA_903824295.1 uncultured Chlorobiaceae bacterium | reverse complement strand
CGAGTTACCCGAGTTCCTGAGCGAAACCGCCTTTATAGACCGCATTCACGGCATCTTACCGGGGTGGGAACTCCCACGGATCGAGCAATCTTTTATTGCCACAGGCATCGGGTTCAAGGCCGACTTCTTCGGGGATGTACTCCATCACCTGCGCACCCGTGCGGGTTACGAACAGATCGTGCAGCAGCGCAGCACAATAACCGGAACCGGCGACCAGCGCGACATCACGGCGATCACACGCATGGCAGCGGGCTACTGCAAACTGCTCTTCCCGCACGGCGAACTTTCGGAAGAAGACGCGACCGAATACTGTCTCAAGCCCGCGATTGCCCTACGCCAGCGCATTCGCGATCAACTCGCCATTCTGGACCCAGAGTACGCGCAGGTACGGATTGGCTGTGTGTGAGTGATTATTCAACCATTCACGTAGTGGTACTAGCGTATAAAGGCAATTCGTCCCATGTTCGACTATCAAGTTCTCGGCCACTTGCTTTGGGATGACGTCCGCCCCACTGTTTGAAAAAAAACGAGACATTGTTCTGCAAGCACTTATTTCGTAGTTCTCGTACCCACTGTGGATCACATGGCCGATGCCCTGGACCGCTTTCACCACCGGCAATGAGCCAATCAATATTATGGAGGTTGAGATCCTTCAAAGAACCCAATAATGGTTCTGCGCTAATAAACCGAATAGCGGCAGGCACCTGTCGGAGTTTTTCGACGCGCCACTCATATTGCATTGTCTCCACAGACACCCCGATCCAGATGTTTGAAGGCCAGTCAACAGTTGTTGCTAGCAGTAAATTAATACGGTTCGTTATTTGATCTGAAAGACGTACAAGCCTTGACGGGCGCTTTGTTAATAGTTGAAAAATATGCTGATCTGCCTTGACCATTGTTTCAAAGACACGAAAAATAAACTCATCTGGTACATCCTGATGAAAAAGATCGGACATCGAGTTGGTAAAAATACGACGAGGCTTTTTCCATTTGAGCGGTAAATCCAACCGCTCGGGCCAGAGTTTAATATCGAAACCTTGCTCATATGGATGCCCAGGAATACCGCGCCATCGCTCGGCAAATGTTTTCGCGTAGCAATGATCGCAACCAGGAGAAACCTCTGTACAACCAGTGACAGGGTTCCATGTGGCATCAGTCCACTCAATGTTTGATTGTAGACTCATCGCCAGTCTATTCTCGTTAAGTACAAACGTTTCCAATCAAGGTTATAGTAGCATGAATTAGCTGTGATGTCAATAAAAAAACGAAGCGTCCCGGCGGGCGATACGAACGCCGGGACGCTTCGCTCAATATGACATGACGCTGGAATAGTTAAAAAATTCCGCTTCTCTGGCTCCCTAGTGCATTCTGAGGATGTGTTGAGCAATGCGGACGGCTGTAGGCGCACCTTTAGGATTTGCCGATGCAAAACATAAAAGAAAAATAGGGACATTTTTTGAATTACTCAGTGGGCGAGGATTCTCGGCAACTCCCGCAAAGGACTTTTTTAGTCGCTGTACAAAAAAGCTACCGATCATATCAAAGTCTGCGATTTTTTCAAGAGCCTCTTCATCATCAAACAAACTCATTTGAGTTCTTGGCTTATAAAATGCGTCCCTCCAATCAGAAGTTCCAAACATACGAGTTAATTTGTCTGCCCAAATACCATCTGGCGGGCCATTACGTGTCAACAATCGATTTACTGCCTGTCCTAAGGGAAACAGAAGCCAGAGATCTACCGCTTTGGTATCAGCTAGAGCATTGATAGTTTGCCATTCTACCTCCATTCCGTATGGGTCTAAGAAAGCTACAGCGCGATGTGTTTTCCAATTGGTGCTTGCGCACCAACTTTGTAACACCTCATTAGCATCTCCATGTATAATGCGAATTTTTCGCGCCTTACCTGGAAATGAAACTTTCAATTTTTCTAGTTCTTGTACAAATCCTTGCCTTTTCTCTATGAAAACATACTGATCAAAACCTGGATCTAACTCTAAGGCTACACGTGCGCTCCCCTTACGAATATCCTCAGCCTCTTGATCGATAAATTCCGGATCCTGAAACATGGGTGCAGGTATATTTGTACTGTCCTTGGGTGAATTTCTGACACCTGTACCGGCAAATGCATCAACGTAAATAGTCCGAAATGTTGATGCAGCTTCGTTACTTGTGAAAATCTTAGTGTATTCAATAAGGTAACGACGAATATTGTCGAGTTTCTCGTCCGTCCAATTTCCTCCGAACTCATGAGTTGCTGACATGGTCTTAATCCTCTCAAGTAGGACAGATAAGAGTTTCCGCTGAACCGAAGCAGCGCAAAACTCCCCAACACTAACCGTTACATCTCTCACGTCTTGTCCTCAGTAATAGTAGCCTAGCCCGGTCATTCCAGCAAGATTGGGCTGGTTTGTCTCCAGGGCATGAGCAAATTTACGAAGCCCGCCTTCGCGGGCTGTCCCAGCCCGCGAAGG
>CAIJWE010000010.1 GCA_903824295.1 uncultured Chlorobiaceae bacterium | reverse complement strand
GGTAGCCGAAGCCATTGTTGATGGCAAGCAGCTTTGCATTCAGGGAGGGGTTATCCGCTCTCTTTGCGACTCTCTTCCAACTGACCGTCCGGATATTTGTATCTGTTCTGAATGTGGTTTTGAGTTTCCGCACATCAAGGGAGAGCCTTGCAGGGAGACACGCTGTTCGCAGTGTGGCGCCTCATTGAAACGCAAGGGTGGCTGCATGACGGAGCTGCAACCCTGATTCTTGTTTATTGTATTAGAATAACATTTTACTTTTTGTCATTATGGTTGAAAAATGGAACAGTGCAGATAAATTCAATCGCGAGGCATCTCAGTGGGATGAAAATCCGCAACGAAGAGCGGTTGCCCTCGGTGTTGCGCAGGCAATCATTGCGGCTGTAAAGCCCGTAAAAACCATGCGTGCTCTGGAGTTCGGGTGCGGTACAGGGCTGGTCAGCCTGGAAATTGCGCAGTTTGTGAAAACGCTTTCAGCAATTGATACCTCTACAGAGATGCTTGCTGTGCTTCAGGCGAAAATCAGCAGATCCGGCATAACGAATATCGAAACGAGCTGTACCAATCTTTCTGCATCTACCGAAAGCGCACTCAATGAACAACAGTTTGAGCTGATTTACAGCAGCATGACGCTGCACCATATTGATGATACCGCAGCGTTTTTAAACAACGTCTCAACTCTCCTCTCTCTTGGAGGCATTGTAGCCATCACGGATCTTGATTTGGAAGATGGCTTGTTTCATGACGACCCGCTTGAACATGTGCATCACGGATTTGACCGCAAAGAGCTTGCTGCCTTGCTGAATGGTGCCGGGTTGCAGGTAACGTCGTTTGAGACTATTTACACGTTTAACAAAACAAACAGGGCAGGCATCATCGCATCATATCCAGTATTTCTGGTGACTGCCACAAAAAACAAACCAGTGACTCAAGAATGATGTATAGAGGAAATCGGCTCCTGATAACGGGAGTATTGGCCCTCATGCTTTTGTCGGCAGCGGGGTGCAGCGGTCGGCCAGAACATGTTGTTGATCGTGACGGCAACGCCTATACGGCCGTTCAGATTGGATCGATGATCTGGACAGGAAAAAATCTTGATGTTGCGCATTACCGGAATGGCGATCCAATCCCTGAAGTAACGGATCCTGAAAAATGGGCAATCCTTACAACGGGTGCCTGGTGTTATAACGAGAATAAGCAGGAAAATGGCACAACCTATGGAAAGCTCTATAACTGGTATGCAGTCAACGATCCAAGAGGTCTTGCTCCGAAAGGCTGGCATGTAGCCACCGATGCTGAATGGAGTGCTCTTGGAGATGTGCTCGGCGGAATGGAAAATGCTGGTGGTGCACTGAAGGCGTCAAGACTCTGGAAAGGAGAGAAAAGTGAGGGTGACAATAAAAGTGGTTTGGAAGCTCTTCCGGCAGGAGCACGCCGGGACACTGATGGAGAATTTATGCAACCGGGCGAATACAGCCGTTTATGGTCTGCCACAGAAATTGCCGAAAAAAGTGCGTGGAGTCGCTCCCTTGGTTATTTTGATGCAGCATTACGAAGGGGCAAGGCTAATAAACATACCGGATTTTCAGTTCGATGTGTCAAGGATTAAAAAAAACATACGTAGTAGAACCATATTTCTTTAACCGTTAAATTTTTTCTCATGAATATCGATCGCATTGTTTTTGCCATTGCCGGCGTTGTAGTGTTTTCAAGTGTTTTGCTCTCCGTCTATCACAACCAGAACTGGCTCTGGCTCACCGGCTTTGTGGGAGCAAATCTTTTTCAGGCAGCATTTACAGGTTTCTGTCCGGCTGCCAAAGTCCTCAAGGCTCTCGGTGTTGAACCTGGTCACGCGTTCAAATAGCCGCAGAGTATTTTTTCTTTGACCTTTCCAGGGAGAGGTCAAAAATTTCGTCTTGACCTTTGATAACCACGAAGGAGAGGAGACGTCTTGCCAACCATTGAAAACTGTGAGTCTCTATGGCAAAGGTTGTTGTTTTAGGAGCTGGTGTTTCAGGCCACACTGCCGCTTCGTTTCTCAAAAAAAAGCTTGGTAAACATCATGAGGTCGTTGTTGTTACCCCGAACAGTTACTATCAATGGATTCCTTCAAATATCTGGGTTGGTGTTGGCCAGATGACTATTGATGACGTCCGCTTTGAACTGAAAAAAGTCTATGACCGATGGGGCATTATCCTGAAACAGGCCAAAGCGGTTGAAATCCATCCGGAAGGGGACACGGAAATCCATAAAGGGTATGTGACTATTGAATATACCGACTCGTTACGAAACGGAGAGATTGAGAAAGTTGACTATGATTATCTTGTCAACGCGACAGGTCCAAAGCTTAATTTCGAAGCGACTGAAGGTCTTGGCCCCGATAAGAACACCTTTTCGGTCTGTACCTATAGCCATGCAGCCCACGCATGGGAGCATCTGCAGGACAATATCAAAAAGATGCAGGCGGGTCATAAGCAGCGTATCTTGATCGGAACCGGTCATCCAATGGCAACCTGTCAGGGGGCGGCCTTTGAATATATTTTGAATGTAGCCTGGGAGATATCCAAACGCGGACTGAGTAACATGGCGCAGATTACCTGGCTTTCCAATGAGTATGAGTTGGGAGATTTTGGCATGGCAGGGGCATTTATTAACAGAGGGGGCTATTACACTCCTACGAAGGTTTTCACTGAATCCCTTATGGCTGAGTATGGTATCAACTGGATAAGACGAGCCGGAGTCTATAAGGTTGAGCCAGGCAAAGTATATTACGAGACGTTGGCTGGTGAGGAGTTGATACAGGAATTTGACTTTGCCATGCTGATTCCTTCATTTTCAGGAGTTGGACTCACCGCTTACGATAAAAGCGGAGTCGAGATTACCGAAAAGATGTTTGCGCCAAACAAGTTTATGAAAGTCGATGCCAATTACGAAGCCAAACCTTTTGATGAGTGGCACGCTGATGACTGGCCCTCTCTTTACCAGAACCCGCTCTACCAAAACATTTATGCACCTGGTATAGCCTTTGCACCTCCTCATCCGATTTCAAAACCAATGGCAAGCCCGAGTGGTCGGCAGATCTTCCCGACAGCACCACGAACCGGTATGCCCGCAGGTGTTATGGGCAAAATCGTGGCGTTGAATATTGCTGAAAAAATCCAAGGGGCTACGGAGCACCGCCACAAAGCTTCTATGAGCAGAATGGGGGCAGCATGCGTTGTCTCGGCGGGTTTTGGTTCACTGGATGGGCTTGGTGCATCAATGACCCTTTTTCCGGTTGTGCCTGACTGGAACAAATATCCTGAATGGGGTCGTGATATGAACTACTCACTCGGAGAGGCTGGTCTGGCAGGGCATTGGCTAAAAGTTATCCTCCACTATCTCTTCTTTCACAAAGCAAAAGGTTATCCGTTCTGGTGGTTAATTCCTGAATAACCGTTGTCTGAAAATAACCTCAAACATCAAAACCTATGGGTACAAATAAAGTCAAGGCCTATTATGACGAGGCTTACCCTCCGGTACCCTCAAAAGGTACTCTCTACTGGCGGAAAAACCTTTTATGGCAGCTTGTCCGCTTTGTTGTTTTAAATGTTAAAATTATGAGAATTGTTGTTGGCGGTCACTCGTGACGTTTGCGTCCACCCATCCTTTCAAAGAGAGGGTGGATCTGTCCTCTTGATTGACACGTTTGCATGAACGCATAAAGGCAGCAACCTCTGCATTGACGCTTAAGGTTGCTGCCTGTTATTTTACGCAGCGAAATAGTTATAAGTCCATCAAGATTTACAAAGACTCACTTTGCAGGCTTTTTTTGCTCCTCAAACGTTTTACAGGTCGAAATCTTCAGCAGGGTATAGAGAGGACAAAATCCTGCCAATGAAGTCAGAAGCGGAATAACTCCAATTGCACCCCACCAGGACTGGGTTATGACGCCTGCAAGAATAACCGCAACGCCGATGACTGACCGGATTATTCTGTCGGATTTTCCGATATTCCGTTCCATTGCTTGCTTCCTGTTAAAAGGTTTGTTAAGGAAAGATTACTTACTCTGCTGAACCATATAGGCGGTAGCATTGCCGACCTGAAGAGGGGTAAGTTTTGTATTGCCTCCTTTTGGTGGCATGATCCCTTTAGCGCCCTTGAAGCCTACGATTGATTTACTGACAAGCTTAGCCTCGCCCTGAGCAATACGGGGGGCCCATGCCGCCTTATCACCCAATTTTGGTGCACCCATCAGGCCGGTCTTATGGCAGGTAGCACAACCAGTATCATACACAGCTTTTCCTGCAGCGGCATTATAGGCAGCCTTGGCGTCGATAGAGAGTGCTGAAACAACAAAAACGGTACAAAGTGCTGCTGAAACGAAACGAGACATAATCGGGTTCTCCTGAATTTTTTTGTTTTTGGTTGCTGGAAAAGCTTTTCGAAAGAGTACGTTTTCTATTTTAACATTATAATGCGTTTTATCAAAATTCTGGTTTTTGCAGCACTGTTTCTCTTTTCAGTTTCAGATTCCCACGTTAACGGGCGATCTGCGGTCTTCCGTTTTTTGCGAAAAAATCGTTCAGCGCCTCTCCGACCATCTGCTGAATGGACATATCCTTGTCCAGACCGATCATTTTCAATTGTTTCAGAACATCCGCATCAAACCAGCCGGTGATGGACTTTTTTCCAATACGGTTTGATGGTGTTGGTGAAATCGTTCGTGTTTTCTCGGCAGGCTGAATGGCGGCTTTTTCGGGTACGACACCCTCTTTTTGGCTATCTGATGACTGGCGCAATGCTGAGGCAAGGCTTGTTTTTTTTTGCATGGTATGCTCCGTTCTCGGTAAATTATTTTTTGATATCGATAAAGCGGCAAATCCACTGATATACGCTCTGTATCTCCTGGGCAGCTTTTCCCGCAGGCTCATATTCAATAACACCCAGCCCTACCGTTAAAGAGTGGACAAACGCGGCTCGTTGGCCCAGATATTCAGGGATAATTTTCAGGTCATAACATTTTATTGCCTCAAGAGCCTCCTCAGTGAGAGAGCCTCTTGGCGGAACTGAATTAAGAATGGCAACCGCCGGTTTTTTTGCCATTGCAGCAATATCGACCGAAGTGGCAATGGCACGCAAATCAAGAATTGACGGCTTGCAGGGGATAATCACCAAATCCGCAGCCCGTGCCACCTGCAATGCAGCGGCATCCGAGTGAGGTGCCGTGTCGATAATAACCAGATCGGCCCCATGCTCGTGCGCTGTTTGAAGGATTGCATTAATGCGTACCGGCTGTGCTGAAATAACGACGGGACTCTCTTTTGTGCGGGTGTCTTGCCACCCCATCGCACTGCCCTGAGGGTCGATATCAATAACAACACACGAATGCCCCTGGCTTTCAGCCGCAACTGCAAGGTTGATGGCCAGTGTAGTTTTGCCTGCCCCGCCTTTCTGCGATATCATGGCAATTATTTTCATGGAGTCATGAATTATTGTGTTCCTGAAGAAAAGCTTTAATGAACTCTGTATAACATAATGACATTACACCAATATTGCAATACAGTGATCATGAAAAACAGTATTCTGTTATGATGTAAATATTTTTATATGGAAAGACTGAAATAGTTATAGAATACTTGATTTCATTATAGATTGTATTAAAATTTTTTAAGATTATTAAATAAAATCAGTTAATAATTTTCTTTGCCATGGGGAAGAGAGGTTTTCCGCTTGTTTGTTCGACCAGTAACGTGCTATCAGCGGGGGGGAGCTGCCATCACAGAGGGGCTTTAGAGGAAAATCTTTGGAGATTGTTAAGTTTTTTTTGATCTGTTGATCCGTTGTTCGTTTTATGGTTTCTGTTGTATTGTAATCAATCTGTCTTTATAGAATAATAGCAATACATATTGTTTCTGTTCTTTCAGAATCATGTTATTCTATAACTATTGCCATAAACCCATAATGGTTATTGATGGGTAAATGATTGTTTTGATGCAATTAGTTGGTGTTTTTGATCCTTTTGTTTGAATTCTGCATTGTGCAAATGATTGAAAAAGTTCTTGTGTTAAATTTTACAATCATTCTTGAGTTCGATATTCTTTGTAAGTTTTCATACAAAATATATTGTACGAAAGATTTCTTGAATAGTCGTTTTATGGCACAGACGAAGCATACAACCCGTTCTATTCCAGGACTGATGGAGCCCCATTCTTACGAATATGGAGAGCAACGGTCGCGTTTTGTATCAGGGGTTCTTGATCACTGAAGAAATGGATGTGTTTTTTTTATAAAGCCATAATATTGTCTACTTTAGTAAAATTCAGGCCGGTACGGGGCCCGCGTCAGATTTTATGAGGCATATCTTCTGAGGCACCCCCATTTTATGCCGAATAACACCATGCTTCATGCCATGTATATTTTTCGAGCCTCCGGCTGGTCGTCAGTCCGGCGTTGCTGGCCAGAGTCTGGACTGCGGTCGGAGTTTCGGGGAAATCGCAGTTTCTTATGTGCTCCTGTACCTGATCCCGTTCGTGAGTGGTCAGGGCCTCCCAACGCGTTGCCACCATTTTGTTGTAACTATCAAGATATGCCGGTCGGGCCTGCTGCTCTTCGAGCATGACATCGACCAGGATGACGCAACCGTTTTTGCGAAGGGCTCGCTTGCACTGGGTGAAAAAAGTCTGTTTTTGCTCGGTAGAGAGGTGGTGCAAGGCATAGCCGGAGTACACCACGTCAAAATGGTTTTCGGGAGCCTCCTTCAGCACGGCGACCATGTCCCGGCAGAGCAGATTTACACGGATTCCCAGCGGCTCCAGATTCTTTCGAGCAACATCGAGAGCGTACGGAGAAAGATCGCATCCGCAGTACTCCGCCACTTGACCGGGATTCAGTATTTTGCCGATATGGGTGGCATCTCCGCATCCCAGGTCGAGAATATTGAGCGCTCCTGGGAGGCTATTCAGCAACTTCCTGACAGCAGCCAGGGTTTCGCGGTGAAACATGAGATTGTTGCTGATGACCTTCTGGTAAGTGGCCCAGGTTTTGCGGAATATGTAGATAGGGTCCGTTTTCATGTCGGAGATGTGTTGCGGTTTGATTCGCCGAATTGTTTCCTTCAATAACGGCAATTACTGGTAAATGGCATGAGCTATTTTCAGAAAATCGGATATTTGCATACGGGAAGTCGTCCGGAGGGACGGATGCTGGAAGTTCACCGGCTTATACCGGTAGGTCAAGCGGAAGGTCCGGATTTATCGGGTGTACAGGGTGCGCAGACTCTGAAGTTCACCGGCTCATGCCGATAGGTCAAGCGGAAGAGGAGGGTAGGCCGAGTGTTTGATGACCTGCAATTGTTTGTTATACTTCAACAGGCGGACGATGAAAATGTGGCCGTATTTTGGTTAAGCCCCCACCAAAAAGAGTGGGCGCTCAACCCCACTCCTTTCTGCATGGTTAAAATGAATGTTTGTGCATAAAGCGATTATTATCGGGGCATCATCCGGAATCGGCCGGGAGCTTGCAAAGGTGCTCGCAAAAAACGGTTATTCCCTTGGACTTGTTGGCAGGCGTATCGATCTTTTGTTAAGCCTCCAGCAAGAAGTCGCAGTCTCTTCGTTCACGAAGCAAATCGATGTGTCTCAATCATCCCAGGCGATGCATCTTCTCCAGGAACTTATTCATCAGATGAATGGAGTTGATCTTGTTGTCATAAGTTCAGGTGTCGGATTCATCAATACCGATCTTGAATGGGAAAAAGAGATATCTGCAATCAGCGTCAATGTCACGGGCTTTGCTGCTATGGCAAATGTGGCAATGGAACACTTCATTGCGCAAGGGTCAGGCCATTTGGTTGGTATTTCATCTATTGCCGCCCTGAGGGGTGGTGAGAGCAGCCCTGCCTATGCTGCATCAAAGGCTTTTGTCTCGAATTATCTGGAAGGGCTGAGAAAAAAGGTGGTCAAGTTACACTTGTCAATTACCGTGACAGAGATTCTGCCTGGTTTTGTTGATACAGCCATGGCACAAGGTGAAGGTCTGTTTTGGGTGGCGCCAGCAGAGAAAGCGGCGCAGCAAATTTTCAGGGTCATCAAAAGCAGAAAGAACCATGCCTGTGTGACAAAGCGTTGGTGTGCAGTCGCATGGCTCCTTAAGGTATTACCTGATGTTATCTACCTGAGGTTATAAAATTATCCCTTTTCGCACGCAATGGTGCCGGCACCCCTTGCCGTTGAGCTGCTCGGTCCGATTGTTCAATTGGAAGGGTAGGGGGAGCAAAATGTTTGATGCCCTGCAATTTTTTGTTATACCTTGAAAAGAAGTTTTCTTAATCAGGCGAGCAGATAAGCGGATTGATCCCTGTTGGCTTGTTGATGTTCCTTCTTTTGAAAATAAAACGATTTAAAACGTTAAGGGAGATTTTGTGAAAACGCTTGGCAATATTTTGTGGCACTTCCCGTTTTTCGGTTTTGTCAGTGCTATTCTTGTCTATCTGTTAGGGCTTATTTTTACCGTAACGGTCGTTGCGGCTCCAATTGGCCTCGGTTTAATGGAGTATGGCAAATTTCTCTTCGCACCATTCGGGCATGAGATGATCAGTAAATCTGATCTCAATGTGAAACAAAATCTACTATGGAAAGCTTACTCCTCTCTTGTGATGCTTATCTACTTTCCTCTTGGCCTCATGCTTGCGCTAATCGCGGTTTTTCAAATAGTCGCCCAGTTCGTGACAATTATCAATATTCCGGTTGCACTGGTTATTGCCAAGTCTCTCGGGACCTATCTGAACCCGGTCAACAAGATATGTGTGCACAGTGCAGTGGCTGAAGACATAGAACGTCGTAAAGCCAAAGCCGAAGTATGCAATCTTCCGAGATAGTCCAACAAGCCTGATACGGTGCTATCGGAGACGCAAAGCCTTAAAGCCACGCTACGGTCCCGGAGCTTGAATGTCAGCCGAAAGTGGAGAACGCTGAAATGAAGAACATCAATACCCTGTATGCTCGGTAAATCGTTATAAAAGGCATCACTG
>CAIJWE010000009.1 GCA_903824295.1 uncultured Chlorobiaceae bacterium | reverse complement strand
GTTGAAGAAACCAAAAAGAACACTGTCGCGTTATAAATTACTATAAAATAAATAAATAACGACTTCAGCGGAAAAATCACATATGAACCTGTAAGCTTTTTTGCAGTTCAAAACGCAATAAGAGACGAGCGACAGGCTCAAAATCTATAGAAAAACAGATAAAAATAAGCTTGATTCAGATATTTTCCCAGACAAACCACCACGTACAACAGTGAATAAAATAAGAAAAATTATTTAATAATAAATTTTTTACATCCGCATTGATGCGCTATTGTTCTATTATAGTGCATGAAAGCACGTGTTGCAACCCATGATTCACCCCTTCATCCAGCAAGTTGCAACAACCGGGAACCCTTCAATCACGAATACGTTTAACCGCATGAAGATCACGTTCAGCAAACTTTCCGGAGCAGGCAATGATTTTATTATCATTGACAACATGCACCAATCTATCCACCTTTCTCCATTACAGATTCAAAAGCTCTGCACCAGAAGAACAGGGATAGGGGCGGATGGGCTTATCCTCATCGAACCCTCCGCAGAGTATTCGTTCAGCATGAAATACCATAATGCAGATGGTTTTCTTGGCTCAATGTGCGGTAACGGAGGCAGGTGTGCCGTCTATTTCGCATCCGCCATCGGAATTCCTGCGGCTTCCGGCAACGCTTATACCTTTGAGGCAAACGGCAACCGCTACGACGGCTGGGTTATCGGGTCAGAACGTGTCAAACTGAAAATGCTTCCACCCGAAGGATTCATGAGTGAGCTTGATATTGACGGTGAGTGCTGCCATGCGGTCAATACCGGCTCTCCCCATGCCATTATTTATACATCCAATCTGGACGCCGTCAATGTGAACGAAGCCGGGAAGAGCATCCGCCACAGAACCGACATCTTTCCGGGAGGCACCAATGTCAACTTTATCGAAATCACCTCCCCGAGCTCTCTTGTTCTCCGTACCTTTGAACGAGGTGTCGAAGAGGAGACCCTTGCCTGCGGGACAGGCGCAGTTGCCGCAGCCCTGATGAGCTATCGCCTCGGAAAAATCAGCGCCACCACCGTGCAGGTTACCGTAAAAAGCGGAGACACCCTTGAAGTGCACTTCAGCGAAGATATGCAAGATATTTTTCTTGCCGGCCCGGCAAAAATCATCTACGAGGGCAGCATCACTCTTGACTGAAATTTGGCATACGCACCCGTCAATTCTGCCACAAGGAATGAACCAACGTTGAATGCCATTCTCCCAATTGAGACACAGGTCCGTTATCGAATAATTAAAAACAGGTCGAAAAAAATTTCATACCTTTTTGTAACTTCCGCTGATCGCACCGTACGCTTTTCACCGGGAGTCTGCCAACGTATCTTTGCGCCGTTCGATTCATCAACTAACAGAACATCGCCATGAGTCAAAGAAAAGAGAACGAACCACAATCAGGAGTAAACCCTTTCAAAACAGCGCAACGTCAACTTGATGAGGCTGCGGCCGTCATGGAGCTTGACCCGGCAGCGCATGAACTTCTCCGCTGGCCTTTACGGGAACTTCATGTTACCCTGCCAGTAAAAATGGACAACGGAAAAACAAAAATCTTTCATGGCTTTCGGGTTCAGTATAACGATGCCCGTGGACCGAATAAAGGGGGAATTCGCTTTCACCCTGATGAAACAATTGATACGGTAAGGGCACTTGGTGCCTGGATGACCTGGAAAACCTCTGTCCTGGATATTCCCCTCGGCGGTGGCAAAGGCGGCATTATCTGCGATCCGAAAAGCATGTCTGCTGGTGAACTGGAACGGTTATCACGCGCCTATATCCGCCAGGTCGGCGGCATTCTTGGCCCGAAAAAGGATATCCCGGCCCCTGATGTCTACACGACACCGCAAATCATGGCATGGATGGCCGACGAATATTCCATGATGCAGGGAAACAATGAGTTTGGTGTCATCACCGGAAAACCGCTTGCACTTGGCGGTTCTGCCGGCAGAGGTGACGCCACAGCAAGAGGCGGCATCTATTGTGTTCGTGATGCTGCCGATGAACTTGGCATCGATATTAAAGGCAAAACCGCGGCTATTCAGGGATATGGCAACGCAGGTTCGTTTGCCCACAAGCTTGCCGTAGAGCTGCTCGGCATGAAAGTTGTCGCCGTTTCAGACTCAAAAGGGGGCATCTACAATCCTGATGGATTATGGTACGAGAACGTTCTGGCCCACAAAGAGCAGACCGGCTCTGTCGCCGGTTTTCCGGAAGCTGAGTACATCTCCAATGAAGCGCTGCTTGAACTTGACGTTGACGTGCTTTTTCCCTCTGCGCTTGAAGAAGTTATCACCGGAAATAACGCACAGAGAGTCAAGGCCAAAATTATCGCTGAACTGGCCAACGGCCCGACAACACCTGAAGCAGACGATATTCTATACAAAAATGGATGCTACGTGATTCCTGATTTTCTCTGTAATGCCGGTGGTGTAACCGTCTCCTGGTTCGAAATGGTACAAAACTCTTATGGATACTACTGGGAAGAGGATGAGGTACACAAACGCCTTGAAAAAAAGATGAAAACTGCCTTCAGTGCGGTACACAAAGCATCCCGCAAGTATGATGTCCATAACCGGCTTGGAGCCTACATCGTCGCCATCGAGCGGGTAGCCGAAGCGATGAAGTTAAGGGGATGGTATTAATCGTTGCGCTTTGGTAACTGCCGCCTGACAGCAGAAATGGAGCGGTTAATGATACGGTAGCGGGCACCGCCGAAAATGGCGGTGACGATACCGAGCGGGATACATGCAACTCCGACAGCCTGAAACCAGCCAGTCTGTGAGAAGTGCATCATGGAAACTCCTGCGATGACCAATGAAACACCTGAGCGCAGGTAGGCAAGCAGGGTTCGTTCATTTGCGAGGATTGTCCGGTCGATGGCAAGTTCATCACGCAGAATCAGTTCAGAATTGTCAAATTTCGAATAGGGTGATTGTGCCATGCTGGTTTATCTCTTGTAGCTTTTTAAAGTTGGTCAATGAACGTTTAACCGTCCATATCGCTTTGTACTGTCATCATGGCGTTTTATCGCCCGTAAATATTTATGCTTTATATCTTCTTCATTTAAAACGGAAAATTATCAATGAAAAAGTGGATCTGTGTACCATGTGGTTATGTTTATGATCCCGAAGTCGGTGATCCTGACGGCGGTGTAGCACCGGGAACCCCCTTCGAAGAGATTCCCGACGACTGGGTCTGCCCCGTATGCGGAGTTGACAAGTCTCTGTTTGAACTGGAGTAACTGACTTCTGTAGGGGCTTCATACCCTTCTGCAAAAAAACTGGATGAAGCGGCGGTGCGCCCCACGAGTACAATCAGGGCGCACCCTGACTTCCGCTCTCTGAAGTTTTTTCAGGCATTGTTTCACCTCCCTGCCCTTCTTGAAAATTTCCATCACCACCTGAGCCCTTGCTTGCACTGCTGTCTGATGAAGCTGCCTGCTCAAGCAGATACTCAGGAACGCCAATCACAACAGAATCAACAACCGCTGTGGTATCGGGAGTAAGAGTCATAACCTCCCTGTAATCAGGCACAACAACTCCTCTCTTTCGCATGATGGCATAGATGATATTGGAACGATTGCGGACGTAGCGGGATGAACCTGTTGGGGAGTAAAGAATCGGGTTCGGAAGTATCGCCGCAAGTTTTGATGCCTGTCGTGCCGTCAATCTGGCCGCACTGACACCGTAGTAATGACGAGCTGCCTGACCAATACCGAAAATACCGTCACCCCATTCGGCAACATTGACATAGAGTTCAAGAATCCGGCGTTTGGAGAGCGTTTTTTCCAGTCTCCAGGTAAGAATAGCCTCCTTGATTTTGCGTACCGGATTTTTTGAGGGAGAGAGGTAGAGATTTTTGGCAAGCTGCTGGCTGATGGTACTGCCACCCATCTTGAATTTCTTCGCCATAATGTTTTTCTCTATAGCCCGCTCAATCGCCTGATAATCAAACCCCTCATGATGCCAGAACTTGTCGTCCTCACCAATCAAAACTGCCTTGATAAGATTCTGGGAAACCTGACCGAGAGAGACCCATTTCTGCTGAATTTTTTTATCCTTGAGCCCGTCACGTTGCCACTGGGCTTCACGCGACTCCATAAAAGCCGTTTTTACGGGATTTTTCTCCACAAGCTGACCGACATCAGGATAAACCAGATAGCGCGCGATATCGGCAACAAAGAGCAGCAACAGAATGGTGAAAAGAGTTCTGAAACGCTTCATACTCATGGCTGACAAGCTTTAACGGCAAATAAAAGGGAGACGAGAGATGTTCTTGAAACAGAGGCAGCTTAAAGATAAGTGCCCTCGGGCAGACTCGAACCGCCGACCTACAGTTTAGGAAACTGTTGCTCTATCCACTGAGCTACAAGGGCATGGTTGTGAATTTACTCTTTTTAGGCAAACATGCAACCACCTCTCCCTTATTTTCTTCCAAACATCTTGTCAAGCTGGTCGAGTGAAAGCTTGATAATGACCGGTCTTCCATGCGGGCAAGAGTAGGGTTCTCTGGTAGCAAAAAGGTTGTCGATGAGGGAGCGCATCTCTTCAAGTGAAAGTTTCTGCCCCGCCATAATGGCATTTCGGCACGAATAGGACTTGGCGAGATTATCACGCTTTTCGAGCTTGAGTTTTGATGCATTGTCCTGATATTCGGCAATCATATCCTGCAAAATCGTCACTTCGGTGCCCGGTTTGACATCCTGGGGTACCCCCTCAATCATGATGGTTTTATTGCCAAAGAGCCTCAGATTAAAACCAAGCCTGTAGAGATCTTCACGGATCTCATCAAAGATTTCATACTCCCACGGACGAAACTCAACTTTCTGGGGAAAAAGCAGTTGCTGTGAGTTTGGTACATTCTGAGTCATGACATCAACGGCACGTTCATAAAGCACCCGTTCATGTGCCACATGCTGATCAATAATCATCAGACCGGTCTTGATCTGGCAAATCAGATACTTGTTATGCAGTTGCCATATTTTGGGTTCAGAATTTTTCGGGTTTGGAACCTCATCGTCATCATAGAGAGGAGCAAGCAGAATAGATGAAAGCACCTCATCTGCTTCCCGAAACCCGCCTGTCGGTAAAGCGTGTCCGGCACTCACCGGGTGCGAAAACAGTTCTGGTGAGTGGCGTGATGTGGCCGATTCAGCAAATGCCCCTTCACGGTAATTCTGGTAGAGAGCACCTGTTGTAATAGAACGATGCGGAATATCAGGGAATGAGAAGGTTCTGAGCGGCGAATCCAGATTCTGACCGGGACGGAGCTGGTCACGCTCTGTAACGGCCAGATCAGGAGAGAAATCGTGCAACTGAATGGCCCGCTTGACAACCGGATAAAACATGTTACGCACATTGCGCTCATCATCAAAACGGATTTCAAGCTTTGCAGGATGCATATTCACATCAACCCGTGAAGGGTCTATGGCAAGAAAAAGCAGTACAAAAGGGGTTTGGCGCTCAACGAGCAAATCACCATAAGCCTGCTGAACAGCCTGTGAGAGCATCCTGTTCTGAACAAGACGACGATTGATAAAAAAATACTGATCGAGTTTCCTGCGTTTCTGCATTGCAGGCTTGCCCAAAAAACCCTTGATGGAGAGGTAATCATTCTCCTCTGAAAGCTCAATCATGCCCGCAGCAAAATCATCACCATAAAACACATTGAGCCGCTCCAGAATATCAGGCCGCTTCAGATGAAAAAGCTCCTCGTCATCACTATACATCCGCCACTCAATTTCAGGGTAGGCAAGCGCAAAGGACTTGACAATCTCAAAAATATGGTTGTACTCGGTCGCGTTCGACTTCAAAAACTTGCGGCGGGCGGGAACATTATAAAAGAGATTTCTGACACTGATGGTCGTACCCTGCTCCCCTTGTACCCCTGACTCCTCAACGAGCACTCCTCCCTCATAGCGAAACCTCAAACCGAGCGTCTCTTTTTCCGTGCGGGTTTTCAGTTCGAAATGCGAAACCGAAGAGATACTCGCAAGCGCTTCTCCCCTGAAGCCGAGGCTTTGCAACGATTCGAGATCCTCAACCCCGGTAATTTTGCTGGTTGCAAAACGTTCAACACACAAAAGAGCATCTTCCCGCACCATTCCCGCACCATTATCCACAATCCGGATCAGCTCTTTGCCGGCATCCTTGATGGCAACCGTTATGCGACTGGCTCCGGCATCAATGGAATTTTCAAGAAGCTCCTTGACAACCGATGCCGGGCGCTGAACAACCTCACCTGCGGAAATTTTGTTCGCAACTCTATCCGGTAACCTTGCTATTCTTGCCATTCGCCCTCATACATCCGATTTATTCGCAAAAGACCCTACTATTTTTTCTGTCAAGTCAAGGTATCGATAAAACAAATGCCTTTTATAAAAATGATGAGAAATCTTGCTATTGGTAAGCACCTGCGAGAAGAACAGGAGTTAATCCTGTTGCAAACATTCCCAAAGTTCACGAAGAACCGCTTCGCTGAAACGGAGCTTGTTCAACTCCCGATCTCCATGCATCCGAAGTGTTTTGGAGTACAAAATACCTGAAGTTTTTTTGGCAATGGCCAGGCAAAGTGTGCCAACCGGCTTTTCCAAGGAGCCCCCCGAAGGGCCGGCAATACCCGTGGTCGAAAGGGCAAAATCGGCCCCGCTTTTTTCAAGGCACCCAACGGCCATTGCCCGCGCAACCTCTTCACTCACCGCTCCGAACCTGTCAATGACCTCCTCAGGCACTCCGAGAGTTCTCTCTTTTGCCTGATTGCTGTAGACCACAAAACCCTGAAGAAAATATGATGACGAACCCGGCACATCGGTCAAGCGGCTTGCAACAAGGCCGCCAGTGCATGACTCAGCAACAGCAACCGTCAGCCCTCTGGTGGCAAGCATCGCGCCAATTGTGGCTTCAAGCGACACCTCACTGGTAGCATAGATACATTTTCCGGCCCTCAGGGCAATGGCATCAACAACCATGCAGTTATCACGCTCAACCACCTCCCGCTCTTGGCCAATGCTGCTGATCATCAGGGTGACCCCCGCAGCATGAGGCAGATAGGCGAGAGTTGTCCCGGCGGGAAGGGCATCTTCAATATCGACAATCATTTCGGCAAGCGTCGTTTCACCGATACCAAGTGTTTTAATTGGTGTATGACGAATAACGGTATCTGAAAGTGCCGCAAACCATGGAAGAACCGTGAGTTCCATCATGGCCTTCATTTCGGACGGCACACCGGGCATAAGTACCAGGTAGTGGTTCTGAAAGCGATCCGGGCAACAAAGAATCATCCCCGCAGCAGTTCCCTTCGTGTTGACAATAACATGAGAGCCTTCAATCACCATTGCCTGATCTCGGAGTGTCGCCGTCATCTCAATTCCTCTCTGGTCTAACCGGGCGGTAAGATTGGCAAAAGCCTCCTCGCTCAGCTCAAGCCCTCTTCCGAGGAGTTGCTGAACCGCCTGTTTGGTTCGATCATCGCGTGTCGGCCCGAGACCTCCTGTAACAAGCACCATGTCTGCCCGTTCAAGCGATTCGGCAAACACCGCGGCAATATCCTCTTCACCATCGGAACAGGCAACAACCCGGCCAACCGGCACACCAATACCGGCAAGAGCTGCGGCCATAAATGCTGCATTAGTATTGACCCTCTGCCCTTTCAGCAACTCATCTCCGACAGAAACAATCTCTGCACGCATGGTCTCTTCTCCTCAAACAAGATAACTTGCAATTCGCAGGATATCGGCAAAAACACCGCCTGCTGTCACCTCCCCGCCTGCACCTGGACCGCGTACAACAAGCGGAGTTGCCCGATAACGCTCAGTAGTAAAAACCACCATATTTTCAGATCCGCTGAGGCCGGCGATTGGACTTGCCAGCGAAACCCTCTTCACCCCGATGGAAGCTTTGCCATCCCTGATTTCACCGGCATAGGCAATCGTCATCCCCTCTTTTGCGGCCTCTTTCATTGCGTCGGCATACCACCCGTCTACACCCGACAAGCGGTCAAGAAACTCCGTAACCGTCATTTCACCTTGATACTCCGGTGGCACAAGGCTCTCACAGACAACATCACCATACTCAAGCGTAAAGCCAAGTTCACGACCAAGAATAAGAAATTTCCGCGCAAAATCAGCCCCGGAAAGATCATCCCGCGGATCAGGCTCGGTATAGCCCGCCTCCTGGGCACGACGGACAATTTCACTGAAACGCCCCCCTTTGCGCAGTTCATTGAAAATGAAGCTCAACGTACCCGACAGAACACCCTCAATACTGATAATCTTGTCACCGCTGTTTTTCAAGTCATTCAGCGTGTTAATGATCGGCAATCCGGCGCCAACATTGGTTTCATAGAGAAAACGGGCATTACTTTTCTTCTGGGCATCCCGTATGCTCCGGTAAAGGGGCCAGGGGCCAGCCATACCGAGTTTGTTGGCCGTCACCACAGAAATATTGGCAAGCAGCAGATCCGGATAAATTTCAGCAACCCTTGCACTGGCCGTGCAGTCAACAAAAATGGTATTATGAAGATTTCTCTCCCTGATGAGCTGCAGATAGCCTTCAATGCCCGGATGATCAGCTCTTGGTAAAAGGGCCGCCTGCCAGTTCTGAAGGTCGATACCGTTACTGTCGATGGCAATTTCGCGCGTATTGGCCATCCCGCAAACCACCACATCGAGGTCATTATCCTCCTGCAGATTGAGTCGATGGGCACTGATCTGGCCAATCAGGCTTTTTGCAATCGTACCGGTGCCGGCAATAAAAAGATGCACCTTGCGCTGTGAAAGAAAAAACGATTCATGAATGCAATTCAGCGCCTTGTCCTCATCATGGGCATCAATAACCAGAGAGATATTCATCTCATTGGCACCCTGCGCAACCGCAATGACATTGATACCGTTTTTGCCAAGCGTTTCAAACAGTTGGGCGGAGACGCCCGGATGGCCCGACATATTATTACCAACCACAGCGATAAGGGCGAGATTGCGACGAATCACAAGAGGCTCAATCTGACGGGATGCGATCTCCGCACTGAACACCTCCTCAAGTATTTTTTTTGCTTTTACCGCCTGGGAAGGGTTGATGGCAAGGGTGATGGACTGCTCAGAAGAGGCTTGTGATATAAATATGATATTGATTCTGTGGCGGGCCAGGCAACTGAACAGGCGTGACGCAACACCAGGAACACCAGCCATACCACTGCCCGACAGGTTCAAAAGCACAACTTTGTTAATTGAGGTCAATCCTGTTACCGGCAGTGTACGGTTGAAACCGGTATGAGTTGCAGACTCAATGCGTGTACCTTTTGCCTCCGGGTTGAAAGAGTTTTTGATCAGCAGGGGGATACCCGCTTTCATGGCAGGTTGAACCGCAAGAGGATGAAGCACCCGCGCTCCGGCATGAGAGAGCTCCATTGCCTCCGAATAACTGATATGGGGTAAAATCTGGGCATCCCGAACCCGTTTTGGATCCGCACTGAAAAAGCCATCGACATCACTCCATATCCAGATTTCTTTGGCACCAAGTGCTGCACCAAGAAGAGATGCGGTATAATCAGAACCGCCACGACCCAGCGTCGTCGATGAACCATCTGGCGCTGCGGCGATAAATCCGGTCACGACAGGCACGCCATCAAAAGAGGCAAGATTTTTTTTGATGTGCAGTTCGGAGGCATGAATATCG
This sequence comes from uncultured Chlorobiaceae bacterium, assembly GCA_903824295.1. Lineage (GTDB taxonomy): Bacteria > Bacteroidota > Chlorobiia > Chlorobiales > Chlorobiaceae > Chlorobium. Next base: position 47,104 of record CAIJWE010000009.1, on the reverse strand, counting down.
ACACGGGCATCTGCATAATTGGCATCGGTAACAATCAGTTTGCGGGCATCAAGAGAAAATGATGCAAGACCTCGCTCCTGCAGGTAACGGCTGACCATAATGGCGGAAAGTCGTTCACCAAAACCAAGCACCGCCGCCTGGCTTTTTTCAGAGAGCTCCCTGAGCAGAAAAACGCCCTGCACGATATCATTCAGCTCTGAAAGTTCTGAACGAAGGGAGAGAGTGACATCGTCAAGCAGCGTACCCGCAAAAAGATCACGGGCTATTGAGAAATGAAGGTGGTCAACTTCTTCGAGTGTGCTGCGATAATCACTCTCGCCGCTGCAAGCTTTTGTGACTGACTCAAGCAAAAGATCCGTAACGCGATGGATAGCCGAAACCACCACAATCAACTTGCCTTCATGCAGCGCACCGGCAATAATATCAGCAACTTTTTTAATTCGCCCGGCTGACCCCAGAGAAGTACCTCCAAACTTGTATATCTTCATGCTCCTGCCCATGCCTGTGAATTGAATATGAAAAGAGAGTGAACAACCAACGCCAACAACTTATAAAATATAAATCATTTCCCGAATGAGTGGTAATGAGTGCAGCAAAAAAAAAGCGCCCTTGCAGGCGCTTTACGTAAAAAATAACAGCAAAAAAACAATCAGTTTGTCAAGGCATCAGCACCTGAAACGATTTCACTCAACTCAGTCGTGATCGCCGCCTGCCGTGCACGGTTGTAACTGATATTGAGCGTCCGCATAAGCTCTTTGGCATTTTCAGTAGCCGAATCCATCGCCGACATACGGGCCGCCTGCTCTGCAGCATTCGACTCAAGCATCATTCTCCATATCTGTGTATTGAGATGCTTGGGTACCAGAACGTCGACAATAGCTGCCGGTGAAGGCTCATAAATATAATCACTGCTGCTCTCCTTGTCTGAAACTTCAGGAGCAATAGGCAGAATCACCTCTTCTCTCAAGTTCGGCGCAAGCACTGACTTGAATTCATTATAGGCAACGACCACCCTGTCAACCTCGCCACGCAGATACATCCCCGAGGCGATATCGGCAATCTCTTTTGCCGTACTGAAATCAAGGTGTTGGAAAACGGCCGTGTAACCCTTGACAATCTTGTACTCCCTCTTCCTGTAAAAATCAAACCCGCGACTGCCGGCACAAATAAGGCTGACTCCGCCCTTGCTGTGAATGGCGGCATAATCCTCATGAATGATTTTATGCGCAAGCTTGATGGCATTGGTATTGAACGCACCGCACAAACCCCTGTCGGCAGTAACAAGAATCACAAGAACCCTGTTAACCTCCGGACGAGGGGAAAGCAGAGGGTTGAGTGAAGTATCGACCTTAGCAGAGAGGGAACCAAGCATCTCCTTCAGCTTCTTGGCATAAGGCCGGGCCATGACAGCCCGTTCCTGGGCCCTTCTGAGCTTCGCAGCGGCCACCATCTTCATTGCCTTGGTGACCTGCTGTGTCGACTTTACCCCCTTGATTCGTACACGTATATCCTTTAATGTAGGCATGTATTACGGGACTGTTAAAATTGCTTGAAAAACCTGCGTCACCTCTCTCTTACGCCTTGTTCTTTTCCTTGAAAGCTGTCACAAATTTGACTGCAATCTCCTTGAGCTTCCCGGCAGCATCAGCTTCAAGCGCACCACTCTCTGCAATTTTTGCGAGCATGTCATTGTGCTTGATCTCAAGCATACTGAGGAACTCTTCCTCGAACTTACGGATAAAACGCAAATCAACCGAGTCAAGCAGCCCCTGGGTACCAAGGAAAATAATGGCAACCTGTTTTTCAACCGGCATCGGAATATACTGCCCCTGCTTGAGGATTTCAACAAGTCTTGCACCCCTGTCGAGCTGTGCCTTGGTGGTTTTATCAAGATCGGAACCGAATTTTGAGAAGGCCTCAAGTTCACGGAACTGCGCAAGGTCGAGACGCAAGGTACCCGCAACCTTCTTCATAGCCTTGATCTGGGCACTTCCACCAACACGGGAGACCGAGATACCGACGTTGATAGCCGGTCTCTGACCAGAGTTGAAGAGGTTCGATTCAAGAAAGATCTGACCATCAGTGATGGAGATCACATTGGTCGGAATATAGGCCGAAACGTCACCAGCCTGGGTTTCAATAACCGGCAATGCCGTAAGACTTCCGCCTCCCTTGACCAGCGGTTTGAGAACATCAGGAAGATCGTTCATTCTTCTTGCGACCTCAATATCATCCGTTATCTTCGCAGCTCTTTCAAGCAGACGGGAGTGTAAGTAAAAAACGTCGCCAGGATAGGCTTCACGTCCCGGCGGACGGCGAAGGAGCAGAGAGACCTGACGGTAGGCAACAGCCTGTTTGGAAAGATCATCATAAACAACAAGTGCATGACGACCCGTATCGCGGAAATATTCACCAAGGGTAGCACCGGCAAACGGAGCGATAAACTGCAACGGTGCAGGATCGGATGCCGTTGCTGAAATAACGGTGGTGTACGACATCGCATCATACTTCTCCAGGGTATTGACGACCTGAGCCACAGTCGAACCTTTCAGGCCGATAGCGACATAGATACAAAAAACGCCCTTGCCCTTCTGGTTGATGATGGTATCAATCGCCACAGCCGTCTTTCCTGTCTGACGATCACCAATGATCAGTTCGCGCTGTCCACGGCCAATCGGAATCATGGAGTCGATGGCCTTGAGACCTGTCTGCAGCGGCTCATGCACTGATTTACGGTAAATGACTCCGGGAGCACGGCGTTCGAGAGGAAGACGAATATCGGTCTCGATGGTTCCCTTGCCATCAATTGGCTCACCAAGAGGATTGATGACCCGGCCAAGCATGGCTTCACCAACAGGGATTGAGGCCAGAATACTGGTTCTTTTAACCCTGTCACCCTCTTTTACCAGATTTGATTCACCAAATAATACAGCGCCGACATTGTCCTCTTCAAGGTTTAAAGCCATTCCCATCACTTTGTTGGGAAACTCCAGAAGTTCGCCTGCAGCAACCTTCGATAAACCATACACACGAGCAATACCGTCACCGACCTGCAGCACTGTTCCCACATCATATACCTCTGCTTCAGACTCAAAACCGGCAAGCTGCTTGCGAAGTATGGATGAAACCTCATCAGGCCTGACTGTTGTAGACATATCTTATTCCGCTTGGTTATTTGTTAAGAAAAGAGAAAGATTCTGCTTACCTTCTTTTTAAGTCCAACTCGGGCTGTTTTCCATTCCAAAAGATAAAACCTGAATTTAATGAAAAGCTTTTAGTTATTCAAATTCTCTCTCTCATTTGGATAGCTTCCTTTTCCTGACTTTAACCCTGCACCAACACCTACAGGAATTTTGCCCGAAGAAAACAGTATGAAAACTGTCAGAGGATTCGCTTCAGCAACCGTCGGAAACGTTGCATGTGGCTTTGATGTCTTGGGATTTGCCATTACCGAACCCGGTGATGAAGTATTTCTGACGCTTTCCGATCAACCAAACACCGGTTCTCCGGTTTCAATTGCCTGCATCACGGGCGATGGTGGGGCGCTGCCGCTTGACCCAAAAAAAAACACATCAAGCTTTGTTGTTCTGAAATTTCTCGAATATATCCGCACCCACAAACAGATCGATTTTACCGGTCATATTTCTCTTGAGCTCAAAAAACATTTGCCGCTCAGCAGCGGTATGGGTAGCAGCGCCGCAAGCGCTGCAGCCGCACTGATCGCCGCAAACGAACTGATGGGCAACCCCTGTTCGAAAATGGAACTGGTACACTTTGCTATTGAAGGCGAGCGGGTCGCCTGCGGCTCTGCCCATGCCGACAACGCCGCGCCGGCAATTCTTGGCAACTTCGTGCTGATTCGAAGCTACACTCCTCTTGATCTCATTACGATTCCCTCACCCGAACACCTCTACTGCTCCCTGGTTCACCCGCATACGGAACTGCGTACGGCCTACGCCCGTTCGGTGCTGCCCAAGGAGATTTCGCTCAAAACCGCAACTGAGCAATGGGGCAATGTCGGCGCTCTTGTTGCCGGCCTGCTCACTTCCGACTATGATCTTATCGGACGCTCTCTGGTAGATGTTATCGCCGAGCCGAAACGTGCTCCGCTCATCCCTGGTTTTTTTGAAGTAAAGCAGGCCGCTCTTGACAGCGGCGCCCTTGGATGCAGCATTGCAGGCTCCGGCCCCTCAATTTTTGCCTTTTCATCCTCTGAAAAAACGGCCCTTGCAGTTGGACTGGCCATGAAAGAGGCATTCCTTCACTGCAAAGCCCGCCTTAAGTCAGACCTGTGGGTATCGCCGATCTGCAAAGAAGGCGCCAGAATAGTGTAACAGCCATTAATCAGGAACCGTACGACCAATGATCTACTTCAGCACCAATAAATCATCAATACCTGTTTCCATAAAAAAAGCAACGCTTGAAGGGCTTGCGCCCGATGGCGGGCTCTATATCCCCTCCGAAATTCCCCGCTTCTCGCCGGATGAAATCGCGCTCCTCGAAGGGGCAAGCTTCAATAACATCGCCTTTGCCATCGCAAAGAAATTTGTCGACGGCAGCGTCCCCCCCGACCAGCTCAGCGATATCATCGAAAGCTGCTATACCTTCGACACGCCGATTGTCCAGCTCGACCAAAATACCTTTATCGAAGAGCTTTTCTGCGGACCGACACTCGCCTTCAAGGATTACGGCGCACGCTTTCTGGCCCGGCTGACCGGTTATTTTGCCGCAGAGGAGGAGAAGTTGATTACCATCCTTGTTGCCACATCAGGAGATACGGGAAGTGCCGTCGCTTACGGCTTTCAGGGTATTGCCAACACAAGGGTTGTGCTGCTCTATCCCTCGGGAAAGGTAAGCCGCCTGCAGGAACAGCAACTCACCACCGCCGGAGGTAATGTTTACGCCCTTGAAGTAGAGGGCGATTTCGACGACTGCCAGCGCATGGTAAAACAGGCCTTTGTCGATCCATGCCTGAACAAATCCCTGACGCTCACCTCGGCCAACTCGATCAATATCTCACGGCTGATTCCCCAATCTTTCTATTACGCATGGGCAACCATGCAGCTCAAGGAGCGATTCGGCTTCCACAACCCTCTCTTTTCCGTCCCAAGCGGCAACTACGGAAACCTCACTGCGGGCGTGCTTGCAAAACGGATGGGCTTCCCCATAGGTCACTTTATTGCCGCGTCAAACGCCAACGACAGCGTGACCCGTTATATTGACGAAGGGCGCTACGAGCCACGTCCAACCATCACCACCCTTTCAACAGCAATGGACGTCGGCAACCCGAGCAATTTTGCCCGACTGAGATATTTCTACCACAACGACCATGACTCCATGGCAAAGGATATCACCGGCATTGCTGTTTCGGATGAAGAGACCATTGCCACAATCCAGTCAGTCCATAAACGTTTTAACTATGTCATAGATCCGCATACCGCCGTAGCATATCGTGCCCTTGAACGCTTCAGGGACATTGAAAGCAATACGGAGCATGCTGGTATAGCGCTTTCGACCGCCCATCCAGTAAAATTTCTTGATGCAATAGAGAGCGCTCTGGGCCAGAAGATCGGTATCCCCGAAAACCTTCAGGAGCTCATGGAAAAAAAGAAATGTGCCACCCTGATCAGTTCCGAGTATAAAGAGCTTGCCTCTTTTCTCAACGGACTCGACCAGTAACCCTTTACTGAGTACGGAATGAACTACAGAACACTCTTGTTCCTTTTTATCCTGATACCGATCATGTTTTTCGGGATACTCATTGCCCTGCTGATCAATCTCTTCGACCCATCAGGCAGCAGCTTTCATAGAATAGCCGCATGGTGGGGCCGACTCAGCGCAAAAATTTTTGGTATCACCATCGAGGTAACCGGCCGTGAAAATTACAACATGAAACAGAACTATCTTGTCATCAGCAATCATGCCGGCATGGCCGATATCCCTCTGCTTCTCGGCGCCATGAACCTCGACCTGCGCTTTATGGCAAAAGAGGAGCTTGGAAAAATACCATTGTTGGGCCGGGCACTCAGGCAGGCTGGCTACGTCATGATCAAACGGGGACAAAACAGGGCCGCGCTGAAAAGCCTCTTTGCGGCAGCAGAGGTACTGAAAAGCGGCCACTCGCTCCATATTTTCCCCGAAGGTACCCGCTCTGCAACCGGAGAACTCCTCCCGTTCAAGCGCGGAGCATTCCGCGTTGCTCGTATAGGAGGTGCTCCCGTACTGCCTGTTACCATTATCGGCAGCCATCTGATCACGCCAAAAAAGAGCCTGAAAATCAACAGGGGAACAATAAAGATCATTATCGACAAACCGATCCTGCCATCTCAGTTCGACACTGTTGAAGAGCTTATGGCCACCTGCTCCGAAGTGATCAAAACCAATTTTAACCGCTACCAGAACAACTAAATCTGGCGGTAAAGATTTACCATCTCGATGGCCGTCATGGCAGCATCGAAGCCTTTATTGCCCGCTTTCGTTCCTGCACGCTCTATGGCCTGCTCAAGATTTTCCGTGGTCAAAACTCCAAAAGCAATTGGAATCATGGTATCAAGGGCGACCTGAGCAATCCCTTTGGTCGCTTCGGCGGCAAGGACATCAAAATGGGGCGTGGAACCCCTGATAATGACTCCAAGCGTAATAATGGCATCATACTTGCCACTCAGAGCTACCTTTTTGGCCACCATCGGCAGCTCAAATGCGCCCGGGCAACGATAGATGGCAATCTGCTCCTCCGAACCTCCATGGCGGCGGATACAATCAACCGCACCCTCAACAAGCTTCTGCCCTATAAAATCGTTAAAACGTGCAACCACAAGCGCAAAACGGATATCACCAGCGCTCAATACTCCTTCAATCTGCTTCACTTGCATAACAATTATCTGTTTGAATTATTTTTACGAACGACAATAGCCGAGCATCCGCTCCACAAGATCAATAAGAACATGGCCAATCGTGATATGGCACTCCTGCACCCGGTCAGCAGAACCTGAATGGGGCACAATAATTTCAAGATCGGCCAACCCTTTCAGCCGGCCACCACTCCCCCCAAGCAAAGCAATCGTTTTCATCCCCTGCTGCTGCGCGAAGGTGAGGGCATTGACCACACTCTGGCTGTTCCCGCTGGTTGAGAGACCCAGCAAAATATCACCTTCCCGGCCATAAGCCTCCACAAGCCGAGCAAATACGGCATCATAGCCGAGGTCATTGGCCCCCGCCGTCAGAGCAGAGGTATCGGTAGAGAGCGCTATTGCCGGAAGTGCCGGACGCTCCACACTGCTGCGATAACGGATAGTCAACTCCGTTGCCAGATGCTGGGCATCAGCCGCACTGCCTCCATTGCCACAAAGCAGCACCTTTCCGCCATCCTCAAAAGTACCGGCAATCATACGCGCCATGGCAACAATCACAGCACTGTTCTGCCGCGCAACCCTCTCCTTGAGCTGTGCACTGTAAAGCATGGTATCGAGCACCACCTCCTCATAACGGGTACGGTCACAAAGCCCGTCGGAACAGCCACATTCCTTGATCATAACAATAAATTTTAAAACCCGTAACGAATTCCCTTTCTCCAATATAATGAAAAAGCGGAACTACTGTCTGTGGATGACGGTATCACGTCCTGTCAACCACGATACTTCTTCGTTCGATTCAGAAAAAATCCTTTCCAAAAAAAAACTCCGCCTCATGCAAAACATAAGACGGAGTCAAGAAGCAATAAAAAAAAGGCGCTTAGTGGTACTGGGCGCTCTCTTCCTTGACAAATTCAACAAGCAGTTTCAGGTTTTCCGGATCCATATCAGGCAGAATGCCATGACCGAGGTTAAAAACATGACCGGAATGTTCGGTATGCTGACCGAAAGAGCGAAGAATCTTGGAGGCTTCGGACTTGATCAGTTCAGGTGTACCATAGAGCACCGTCGGATCAAGGTTACCCTGCAGGGCAACACGATCACCGAGTTCAGTGCGTGCCTTGCCAATATCGATGCCCCAGCCAAGACCCATGGCATCGCAGCCGGTATCGGCAATTTCGGAAAGAATGGTGTTGCAATCTTTTGAGAAAACAATTACCGGAGTATCAGGATATTTTGCCTTGATTGCCTGCACCGTCTCCTTGATGTAAGGAAGAGCGTATACACGGTAATCATCTTCAGAAAGAGCGCTTGCCCATGAGTCAAAAATCTGGATGGCATCAGCCCCAGCTTCGATCTGCTTCAGCACGTAGGCAGTGATAACACTGGAGATCTTTCTGAGCAGTGAGTGGGCCATCGCCGGTTCACGATACATCATCTTCTTGGCGTAGGCATAGTTTTTCGATCCGCCGCCTTCAACAGCATAGGTAAAGAGAGTCCATGCAGCACCGGTAAATCCGATAAGAGGGACACGGTTATCGAGCTCTCTTTTGGTCATTCTGAGCGCATCCATCACATAACCGAGCTTTTCATCAATGTCCGGAACAATCAGCTTGTCGATATCAGCCTGGCAGCGAATCGGCGGGGTGAGCTTAATCCCTTTGGATTCGATAATCTCGACATTCATGCCCATGGCTTCATTGATCACAAGAATATCTGAAAAAATAATAGCCGCATCCACACCCATCAGTTCAACAGGCTGAATGGTTACCTCGGTTGCCAGTTCCGGGGTTTTACAGAGGGTTAAAAAATCGGTTTTTTCTCTCACAGCACGGTACTCCGGCAAATAACGACCGGCCTGACGCATCACCCAGATTGGTGTTCTGGAACATGGCTGGCGTTTTAGTGCCCGAAGAAAAAGATCATTTTTGAGCATGCAATGCAATAATTTGATGGGTTAACAAAACAAGAGGCCTGTCAGATCATCCGGTAATTCCCCGGCTGAGAGCAAAGTAAAAGTGCAAAGTTACGTTTTTTCAGCCTTTTTTAAAACTTTCCCGAAAGATCGTCCACCAAAAAATCAGCCCCTCGACTCCCTGAAGCATACTCAGCAGACAATGTGGCGTTTAATACCAAGCTGTTTGGCACTGTATCCCAGTGCAAGACCGATCATTTCGGAAATATGAAAAACAGGAATAGAGTTCTCAACACCTGCATTTTTGAGTGCCTTGGCCTGATAGCCGTCAAGTGACGTGTGGCAGAGCGGGCAGGGGGTCACAATAAAATCGGCTTTCGAATCAATGGCTTCCTGAAGTGCCTCTGCCGCCACATTAAGTGACTCTTGCTCAGCAACCAGCAGTGTATGAAATCCGCAACAACGATTTTTGTGAGTATAGGGAATGGTTTGACCGCCTAACGCCTCAATCAACTGGTCAAGCGAGGATGGATCACGAGGGTTGTCGTGACCAAGAACCGTCGATGGCCGAAGGATGTGACAACCATAAAAAGGGGCTATCCGATAGTTTTTCAACGGCACCTTCACCTTCTCACGAATGGTATCAAGCCCGACATCATCGACCAGTACCCAGAGCAGATGGCGCACCTCTGCAGTGCCTCGGTATTCGAGCCCCTCCTTTTTCAAAATCTCATTGATCTCACGCTTCAGTTCCGGTGTTTCATCAAGCTTTTTCTTTGCCGTACGAATCGTCATCAGGCAGGTATTGCAGGAGACAATAAGGTCAAGCCCCATCTTTTCGGCAAGGGCAATATTGCGTCCATTGACCAACGCAAAATGTTTTGGACTGACATACTCAAGGTTACTTCCCCCGCAGCAGGTACCCTCGTGGAGCTTGACAAGCTCGATTCCAAGATCTTTCTGCCAGAGTTCAATCGAACGATCCACCTCTTTGGTCATGGACTCATTGATACAGCTCAGGTAATATGCATATCGCTTCATCGAGCAGTTCTCCCCTGTTATTTTTTATGAGATTTCTGATCCTGCTTTACATGTTCGGTCATCTCCCTGAACATCGTCCTGAATATCTTTATTCCTTTGACCGACTTTACCAGCGGTGGCGGCGGCGGCGTACGGCGCTTCATGATCATTTTCATGGCCATCGGCAAAAGGTTCTGCAACGTCCAGACCACGCCATTGGTGCGTATGGGAAGGGTCGCCTCAATCAACTTGCCTTTCTTTTCAATATCCGTCATAAAGGCTTCCGCATGTTTGGAGCCACTGGTGTCATGCTTGCCCCTGCTCTCAATGGCATCTTCACGTAGCCCATGAATGGCATCCATGATCGGAATACTCTTCACACACGACTCCTGACAGCGATAACAGTGCGTACAATCCCAGACACCATGGTCCTTCACCAGTTCAGCAAGACGCTGCTCATGCATGGAGTCGCGACTGTCTACACTCATACGGTATGATTTCAGCAATACGGCAGGAGAGACATACTCCTTGTTCGCCCGTAAAATGCTGCATTCAGAAACACATGAAGCGCAAAGAATACAGTCGGTCGCCTTATCATAACGAAGGAACTCCTCTTCGGAAATCAGAAACTCCTTTATACCCATCTTGGCCTCAGGCATAGTTGAGTCGATCCAATTCGAGTAGTGCACCATCTTGCCGACAAGCGGATCCATATCAACTATCAGGTCTTTGATGAGCGGCAGGTTACGCAACGGCTCAACCTTGATGATACCAGGCTCCCTGCTTTTGGCAAGCACATCCCATACCTGCGTCGTACAGGCAAGCTGGGAAAGTCCATTCACCCTCATACTGCAGGATCCACAGATTCCTGCCTGACAGAAGGCTCTGAAGCTGACCGATCCATCAATATGCTCCTTGATATAATTCAACGACCTGAGCACCGTAATACCCCTCTCTACAGGAATAGTATAATCATCAAAATATGGCTTGCTGTCAACCTGTGGATTGAAACGAAAAACCCGGAAGGTTACATTTTTTTTCCCTTCTGTATGCTGAGCTGCTGGCAACGTCATAAGCGAAATAGTTAATAAGTTCTTTCCTGGAGTTCATAACGACCCATAGTCACAGGTTTTTCACCAAGAGTGACTTTACCATTGACCAGGGTAGTCAACGTATGCTTGTGCCACTTCGCATCATCCCGTACCGGAAAATCGATCCGGGTATGAGAGCCACGGCTTTCCTCACGGGCAAAAGCACCCGCTGCAACAGTTTCAGCCAGATCAAGCATATTTTTCAGTTCAAGCACCTGCATAAGGTTCGTATTGAATACATCACTTGTATCAAAAATACGGACTTTTTTGAACCGCTCTTTCAGCTCCGCAATATCCTCGATCCCTTTCTGCAACAGGGAGGATTCCCTGAAAATACCGACGTTGAGTGCCAGCGTCTGGCCAAGCTCTTCACGCAACTCGCCATACCGTTCATAGCGACCAGCAGACTGCATTCCTCCCCTGACCTCTTGCAACTGCGCATGCAGCTCGGCTTCCGATATCGTACCAGGTGTAAATCTCCCAGCCTCCTCAGCCGCCGTGCGACCGGCAATACGACCAAACACCAGAATATCAAGCAGCGAATTTCCGCCAAGGCGATTTGCGCCATGAACCGAGACACAGCCACACTCACCAGCAGCATAGACGCCACCCATGACCGTCCGGGTCTGGTTATCGGTATCAATTCCTCCCATTGAGTAATGAGCAGTCGGTCTGACAGGAATTGGCTCCTCAATAGGGTCAACACCTTCAAAGTTCATCGACATTTCCCGAATCTGGGGCAACCGCGATTTGATAAGATCCGCTCCGAGATGAGTCAGATCAAGATGAAGATATTTACCTGCAGGACTGTCAAATCCCCTTCCCTGGAGAATTTCCGTTTCAAGCGATCGAGAGACGAGATCACGGGGGCCAAGCTCCATCTTTTCAGGCGCGTAGCGTGCCATGAAACGCTCGCCATCCTTGTTCAACAGGTAACCACCCTCACCTCTTGCACCTTCAGTCACAAGCAGACCGCTCTTTCTCAAGCCAGTGGGATGAAACTGTACAAACTCCATATCTTTCATTGGTATGCCTGCCCGGTAGGCGATGGCCTGACCGTCACCAGTATTACCAGCAGCATTGCTTGACCGGTTCCAGTACATTTTGGCATAACCGCCGGTAGCAAAAATCACCGTTTTGGCCGGAAAAGCTTCAACCTTGCCGCTCTTCATATTCATAGCAATCAGCCCGTTCGAACAGCTTCCGCTGACCGAAAGGTTCAAAGCAAAATACTCATTGAAAAAAAGGACACCTTTTCTCAAACACTGTTCATAGAGCGTCTGCAGAATGGTATGGCCCGTTTTATCCGAACAGTAACAACAGCGTGGACGCCCGGCTCCGCCGAAAGGTCTCTGGGCTATGGTGCTGTCCTCAAGCCTTGACCACGGCGTCCCCATATTTTCAAGTTCACGAATGATTTTTGGCGCTTCCGAGCAAAGCACATCAACAGCATCCTGATCGGCAAGGTAATCACTCCCCTTGATGGTATCAAAAATGTGCATCTCAACCGTATCATCCTTGGCCTTGTTACCAAGCGCAGCGTTGGCGCCGCCCTGAGCTGCAGAAGTATGTGAACGGTTGGGATAGACTTTGGAGAGAACGGCGATATTCAGTGCCGGATTGGTTTTCATTGCCTCCATGGCGGCATAGAGCCCGGCCCCACCGCCTCCGACAATAACGATATCAAATGGTTTCATACGCTCAAATCTCCTTGTGACGCTATTGAGGGAGCCTCACTGATTAAATGGCAGGGCACTGCAACCGGCAAGCGCCCCGCTCATTGAAATTGGTCTTTCTGGTAATACTAAGGAAAGCAGGAAAAGGTACCCTGACTGCTAAAGGGCTACATGATCATCATGAACAGGAAGTTCCTCAACAGCATGAAGCACATCCGTCATATTGAGGAGACCAAGAATTTTATTGTTTTCCATGACAGTAAGACGCCTGATATTGCTCCGCTTCATCAGGCGAAGAGCATACTTGATGCGAAGGCTTGGATTGACACTGATAACCGGCTTACTCATAATCTGAAAAACAGGAGTATTCCATGGATCGCGATGAACATCCTCCCCCGGATCAATCACTTTTTCAAGAATATCTTTCTCGGTCACAATGCCGTAGCAATCGTCCTCATTACGAGGCTCAACGATAAGGCCGCTCTCTTTGCTCCGTTTCATAATCTGCAAAGCCTCGGCTACCGTACAGCTTCCCTTGATTATGTGAAACTCTTTCTGCATAAGAGCAGATACCGGCAGGGTACGTAATGTTATAAGCTGATCCATAGTCATCAGGTTACTAAAGATTAAAAAAACAGATAATACCGATTTTTTATCGTTCGGCACACAAAACAACGAGCTACCGATTTTATATCATAAAGCAGAAAAAGGGAGGGAAGCCAGAGTGTAATCCCTAAAATTGACGTGATAAATTAATTTATAAAAAAAAACAACATAATTGCAAAAACTCCTCTCTCAAAAAGAGAAATCATACAATTCCATGCATTTTTTTATACGTTATCCAGTTCTGTTTCAAGGCAAAAAAAGCATTGAAATCACCCTGAAGCAGAAAAGGGTTGGAAACTCGCTCTGTGCTGACGGTTGAGATGGGCGAGGTACCGTAATCATGTCCGGGATAAATTTTTGTCTCGCCGGGCAGCAGCATCAGCTTTTGCAGCGAGAGATATTCATCACGTGCCTGCTCTTCAGTGCTCGTGCCCCCCACCTTTCCCGTAAAGAGGGTATCACCGGTAAAAAGAGCTTTCCCGATATGGATGCAGATGGAATCCCGGGTATGGCCGGGAGTATGGAAAATACGCGCCTGAAGAGAGCCAAGAGGAAAAAGGGCCCCATCCTCTACGGTAATACCAGTCCGGGGACAGGTATCGCCATAGAGCAAAGGGGAAACTGCGGTCAACAGCCTTATGGCGGCGTTGCCATTGGTGTGATCGTCATGGCCATGTGATGAAAATATGTAACGAATCACAAAACCCCTTTCAACGGCAAACCGCACAATCATGTCAGGATTGAATGAGGCGTCAATAACCAGAGCTTCCCGGGAAAGCTCATCGGCGACAAGATAACCGAAGTTCCTGTCGCCACCGGTACGAAATTGTTCAACGATCATGTGATGTGCCTCCTCTACAGTTTTGCCGATTTCTTCTCAACCATATAATAAACAATCGGCACAACGACGAGCGTGAGAATGGTTGAAAGAACACCACCCCAGATCAGCGAAATGGCAAGACCCTGAAAAATCGGATCAAAAAGCATGACTATTGAGCCGATCACAACGGCACCTGAGGTCAGAATAATCGGCCGGGTACGAACCGCAGCGGACTCAATGACCGCCTGCTTGAGATCAGCGCCTTCCGCCCTGCGAATCTGGATAAAATCAATCAGCAGTACCGAGTTGCGCACCATAATACCAGCAAGGGCAATCATGCCGATCATGCTTGTTGCTGTAAAAAAAGCGCCATGCAGCAGATGACCGGGAATAATGCCTACAAGACTGAGAGGAATGGCAATCATCATGATCAGCGGAGTCTTGAAGGATTGGAACCATCCGATGATCAAGAGATAAATAATCACAAGAACAACAGCAAAAGCGGTGCCAAGATCCCTGAAAACTTCAAAGGTAATCTGCCACTCCCCATCCCATTTCATCGACAACTTCTCCTCTGATGTCGGGTTTGCCGTATACAGAGGAGTGACACGGTATCCTCCCGGAACCTTAAGCGATTCGATCTTTTTATCCATATCGAGCATGGCATAGACCGGGCTCTCCGTCGCCCCGGCAACATCAGCCGTTACATAGACCACCCGGCGAAGATCCTTGCGGAAAATGCTTTTGTCCTGAATTTTTTCCTCAACCGTCACCAGTTCTGAAAGTGGAATCATCTCACCGGCACGCAAACGGGTTGTCAAGGTTCCCATACCCTGTGACTGCACAAAAATACCGGAAAGATCCTGCAGGGAAGTCCTGCCGGACTGCGGTAAACGCACTTGAATCATGACCGGTTCAAGTTCCTTGTCCGTATGCAGTACCCCAACATCCATGCCCGCGAGCGACATGCGCAGCGTCTGGGCAATCTGTTCGGCTGTGACACCGCGGAATGCGGCGCGCTCTTTGTTGACAACCAGATTGTAGACCTTCTGGTCAGCCTCCACCATCCAGTCAACATCGACCACCCCGGGAGTCTCCTCAAAAACCTTTTTGACCTGTTTGGCCAAAGCAATCTGCTGCTCCTGCGACGGACCATAAATTTCAGCAACAAGCGTAGAAAGAACCGGCGGGCCCGGTGGAATTTCAACAATCTTGGCATTCGCGTTATAGCGCATGGCAATCTGCTGTACTCCAGCCCTTACCTTTTTGGCAATATCATGACTCTGCGACTTGCGTTCATCCTTTGGAATGAGGTTAACCTGAATATCGCCCATGTTCTTTGCCTGACGCAGGTAGTAATGGCGCACAAGACCGTTGAAATTGATGGGCGCATTGGTACCCACATAGTACTGATAACTGAGAACTTCCGGCACTGTTTTCAGATAGGCTGAAATCTCCTTGGTCACCCTTGCCGTCTGCTCAAGTGCGGTGCCTTCGGGCATGTCAACAATCACCTGGAACTCATTCTTGTTGTCAAACGGAAGCATCTTCATCTGTACAGCCTTAAGCGGCACCAGCGCAATGGCTCCGACAAGCATGAGCCCGACCACACCAAACGCAACCCAGCGCTTGAAACTGCTCTCGATGAATGGACTGAGAATCGTGTTGAAAATCTTGTAATAGCCGGTCTTGGTAATATCATACTCTTCGTGATGTCCCGCCTCAGTTTTAAGAAGACGGAAAGAGAGCCACGGAGTTGCAATCAAGGCAACGAGAAGCGAAAAAATCATTGCCAGCGAAGCACCGATCGGCATCGGGCTCATGTAGGGACCCATGAGACCAGAAACAAAGACCATCGGCAAGACGGCGGCAATAACCGTAAAAGTTGCCAGAATAGTCGGGTTACCCACCTCATTAATGGCGGTGATTGCGGCCTGCAATTTGGGTTGCCGCTTCATGGCGAAGTGACGATGAATGTTCTCGGCAATGATGATCGAGTCATCAACAACAATACCGGTCACAAAGATCAGGGCAAACAGAGTCACCCTGTTGAGTGAATAATCGAGCAGATAGTAGATTAACAGAGTAAGGGCAAAGGTGATCGGTACCGAGGCAAGTACCACAAGAGCCCCGCGCCATCCAAGAAAAAAGCCAACAACGATCGTTACCGCAACAACGGCCATAAGCAGATGCTCCAGAAGGGTCGTGACCTTGTCGGTTGCCGTTGCTCCATAGTTCCTCGTTTCGGACACCGTCACTCCGGCAGGAATAGAACTTTTCTTCAGCTCTTCAACCCTTGCAAGCACCTTGTCGGCAAGCTTGGAGGCGTCACTTCCCTGGCGCTTGGCCACCGTCAGCGTCACCGCAGGGTACTCTCCTGACACGGAACCTTTCGGAGCCGCAGCCGCCCATCCGAAAAAGTTATAATTATTTACCTCTTCAGGCCCGTCAACAACGCTCGCAACATCGCGCAGATAAACCGGTGATGCACCATAGATTCCGACAACGATATTGCCAACATCACTGGCACTTTCAAGAAACCTTCCTGATCGGACAATGATCTCCTGGTTCATCTGCTTGAAATCACCGGAGGTCATCTGGCTGTTGGCCATCTGTACCTGGCGGGCAATCTGCAGGGGGCTGACATTGAACTGCCGCAGTTTTTCCTTGTCAAGCACAATCTTCACCTGACGTTTCAACCCTCCCTTTATGTCAACATCACCAATACTCTTGATTTTTTTTAACTCATCAGCCACCCCGACTGCGGTTTTACGAAGCTCAAAAGGATCTTTCGTCTTGCTCCAAAAAGTGAGATTAAGCACAGGAACATCGTCTATCGACACCTTTTTCATCAAAGGAAACTGGACACCTGGCGGCATCTTGTCCATATTTTTCATCAGTGTCGACCACAATTTGACCATACTTTTTTCAGCATCCTCACCTACCTTATAACGGACAGTCACCACCGCAAAGTCGGGCATAGAGGTTGAATAGACATAATCAACTCCGGGAATTTCAGTCAAGGTACGCTCAACCGACTTGGCAACACGTGATTCCACCTCGGCGGGAGTTGCTCCCGGATAGGGGATATAGAGATCAACCATCGGCACCACAATCTGTGGCTCTTCCTCTCTCGGCGTCATGAATGTCGCCATAATACCCACCAAGAGAGAGGCCACCATCAAAAGTGGCGTAATCTTTGAATTGATAAACTGTTTGGCAAGTTTACCAGCAATACCTTCATTCATTGGTTTGATCCTCCGCAGTCACACTTTTTATTACCGTTACACCTTCAACAAGCTCAGGACTATAAACTCCCACCACAAACTCTCCTTTATCCAGACCGCCAAGAACAACAAGATAGCCCTGCATGAAACGCCCTGTACTGATCCATCGTACCGAGAGGCGGTTATCAGCCCCGACAACAAAAACAGCGGTAAGCTCCCCTTTACGGAAAATTGCCGATGCAGGCACCAGCAGCACCTCGTTGCCCCCGGCCACAAACGCACTACGAACGGCAACAACACTCACGGCAGCAGCAAGAGATACCTTTTGCCCGCTCTTTATCGACTCCGGCTCACGATTGCCACACCCTGCAAACAGCAAGGGAAGAGCAACCAGAAGAGGAAAAAAAATCTTTTTTATATCCACACGCATAGCATTATTCTGCTTCAGTTAAAAAAGCCTGTCAGTTCCCACCGTAATATTCAAACTCACTTCTTGAAACGCAATAATCATAGGAGGCCTGGTTCAACCTCATTCTGGCGTAGGTATAGGCCTGCTCCCTCATCAAAAGCTCAAAGGTCATCGCCATGCCTGTCTTAAACTGCTCACCGATAAAATCAAGACTTACCTTTGCCGCCTCCAGAGATTTTCGGGCAACAGCTATTCTTGCTTTAGCGGTTTTGAGCGACCTGAGCGACCGGCTCACCTCAGCCAGACTGTTGCTCTTTGCCGCCTCATAGTTGTACATCGCCTCACGCACCTGAGCTTTGGCCTCCTGAGCACGACCCGCCGTGGCCATACCATCATAAATATTCCACTGCATATTCATGCCAAGCGCCCAACTGGAACCACCGCCAAAAATATTGTTACTGTGCAGGTTGGTCTGCACGAAGGCGTTCAGGCGCGGAAGCCTTGATGCGTGAACAATTTCTTCCTGGTTGGCAGCAACCTGTCGAAAAGCTTCAAGAGCCTTGAGATCAGCGCGGTTTTCCGACACGTAATTTTTATCTCCGTCTGGCAACTGATTATCAACAACAAAATCACCTGTCGGCACAATGTTTACGCCCGGCTCAAGATTCAGCAGCACAGCCAGAACCTCTGTTCCATTTTTTATCTCGTCATGCAGCAGAAGTTTCTGCTCCTGAAGCTCAGCAAGCCTCACATCCGTTGAAAGCTTATCAGATTTTGTCAGCAACCCGGCTCGATAACCTTTGGCCGCATCATTGCTGTGCGCCTGCATGGTTTTTATCGACTGATCAACTGCCGCTATGTTTTTTCGGGCAAGAATAAGCCCGTAATAGACTTTGCTGACCTGAAGTCCAACACTCTCTTCAGTGCGCAGGGCCATAAGCTCCTGACCTTTTCTGGCGGTTAAGGCCATAGTCCTGCCTATTGAAGCATCCGCATTGTAAACCGGCTGCATTACCTGGAGAGATGTAGTAAAATCATTGATAACATCAGCATTATTAAGCTTTTCAGGCATAAAATCACTCTGCTGCACGACGTTCTGCTGCAACTTGAAAACCAGTGCTGCCCCGGGGTCATTGGTCACAACAAGCGTCTCCGACAACGTCACTTTCGGCAAATATGACTGCCGGGTCTGAACCACCCTCGCCTGAGCCTGATCAACCCTGCTTTTGGCGGCCTTTACCGTGAAGTTGTTTTGACGAGCCATAGTAATGGCGTCAGCAAGCGAGAGCCGCATTGTTCTGTCACCAGTTTTTGCCTGAAGCGGTGAGGCAAGAGCGCCTGCCACACAGAAACCGATCAACGCCTTGTATATTTTCATGTTCTTTTATTGTTTAGAGATGAGCTTCAAAATCTTTTCAACACTTTTTGAGTCATCATTACTCACGCACTCCTTAAGGTTTCGGTGAAGTACCAATGAAAAGGTGTTGTCCAAAGCAGCCTTTGCCGCCTGAAACTGCGTAATAATCTGGGAACACTCCTCTTCCCTTTCAATCATCCTGACCAGTCCCTCAACCTGACCGGCAACCCGTTTCAACCTCAGAATCACATCTTGCATGTCCCGTTCAGTTTTAATCATAATAATCGGATCTAATGGCCCACAATACCTATACCCCCTACAGGTATATAAAATATAAAAAAAAATAATGCTCGCAACTTTTTTCAATGCGACACAGAGCGTGATGCAAAAACAACCGCACGAAACTCGACCCTATTTTTTACCACCCTCTACAGCAAGTTCAGCCGACGTACAGCAGATATCCGACTGAATCTGGCAAAGCATACTTTCTGTTGCCTGCTGCATGATTTGCGACATGACCGCCTCACTCATAAACTTCAAAAGACCTTCCGGCATAAGGTTGAGAGGAAACGACAGATCAAAATCAAGAGCAATATTGGTATCAAAATAGACCGATGTCCGACCATCATGCTGATGCAGCAGGCATATTTCAGAACTTGCCTGCCCGATAAAGGAGTTGGGAGAGATAAGTTCAATTTCGGGATGATCGTGAACCGCCTCCCAGCGAATCCGCTTTCCATTGCCATTGAGATGCGCTCTGTTTTTCACTCTGGCGGCCATCTGCTGTCCGTAACTGTCATCAAACGAAAAAACCTCCTCCAATTGGCGGACAAAAAACACCGCAGTAATCGGATTGTTTCGGGGATCATCCACCTGAAAAATCCACTGAAAAATATCGCGATCCATTAAATACTTGACGTGACTGCAATAAGGATTACACTTCAGCAGCTTTTCATGATCAGAGAAATAAAGGATCGACTCATGAAAACATGAATCAAGCACAACATGCGCTTTACTTTTGCCAACAACTTCCATTGATGTACGAAAAAAAATTGAAGAACCTGAATCCGGACGAATATTTATAAAGCTTTCAAACATTCGGCACGGATTGAGAGTTCCTGATTCAATGGCAAGTTGACTATGGATCAATGAGCTATTTGCCACTATCAGCGATCAACTCTTGGTCGACCTTTGCTGCATAACCTGCCCCAAATTTTCAGCAAACTTACAAGAAACCTTGTCCACAACATTTCCAGCCAGAAATCCGCCAAGGCCAGCAAGCAATATCCGCGGTACTCCGCGAACAAAAAAAGGTATCCCCAATGGTGAGAGGAGAAATGCTCCGCTGATAATTGCTGCCGCAGGCTTGACAGCTCTCTCCGGTACCAGATACTGTTGATTATCCATCATAAGATCTATGGCTTACCGTATTAGCAAGGAAATGGTGGCTGAACCATTAACCTTTTCTCGAAAAAAAACTGAAAGAGACGACCTACTCTTTTGTTCCAGAGCCATCAATAATTTTATTGAGCGAATTGGAAAGCATACCAAGTACCTGATCAACAACCATCAACTGCGAGGTGCCAATTTCAACCAGAGATCGGCAGTAAACATTGAAGGCTTCAACCGTATCAATAAGGGGCTCAGACAATGACGAATCCTCAACAGGCTCAGGAGCAGCAGCAGTTTTGGACAACGCACCGCTCACCACGGAGTTCCTGCTTTCAGGTGTCGAAGCAACTCCACGGCTTGGCGCCGTTGATGGGGTGGCTTCAGAAGATGCTTCACTTTTTTTGAATTTGGAAAAAAATCCGCCGTTTTTTTCATCTTTTGCCATGATCATTACGCAATTAAGAGGTTTAAAAAAGTATTAATTTCTCATGGATTTCGACGAGAGAGCCCAGCCAATCATATTTTTTATCATACCAATCGATCCATTCAAACCAAGCTTGCTCGCCGTTGCCCTTAAAATTCCAGGATAGCTGCAGGCAACATGAACTCCGACAACAAAAAGATCAGCAAGATCCATCGTATCGCGGAACAGTGATTCACGATAACGGGGTGGAAGACGGTCAAGCACGATCATCACTTCATTCATCATTTCATTGACAAAGTTACGGCTATCAGTCTCTTTGCTGTAGCACATATACTTCATGAGGTTTGCCATGGTGGCCACATTGGGCTCGTAGGCGTTCACCCGCTCAAGAGTGGCTTTCTGCAGTTGACCATTCTGCAAAAGACGCTCCACCCCGGCAGTCAATAACTTGATATTACGAACAAATGAACCAAAGCCACAAAAAGTCAAGGGAGAACCAAGAGCAGCAGCATCGCCGATCATAAGAATATTGTCGTCGGCAACTTCGCGAGCCAAGGTAAAACCATCATGAAAATATGCCGGTATAATGCCAAAAACAGGTCGGTGAATCACAAAATCAGCTCCCGGATTTTTATAGGAGGGAAGTTTTGTGAAATAGGTTTCAAACAATCCAAGAAGACTCTTATCGTTACACGAATCAAGAGTGTCATAAAAAAAAAGGTAGGTCGTGTACTGCTTTTTTCCTGCAGGAAACCCTTCCCATATTAACTGGCGCCCATTTCCGGAACTGTGATCTGCAGGCTCAAGGCTGACAAGTATTTCACCAATCTCTTCATTAACCCCCTCCAGACCGGAAGCAAGAGTGCCAACCGTAGGGCAAACATGAGTTTGTGGCTGTCCGTTGTTCAACTGCCTGGCAACAGGGGAAGAAACCCCCATGGCATCAGCAAAAAGTCGAGCTTTATAGTAGAATTTTTCATGTTTCCGATCTTCAACTTCAACAACAACATGACCCGGAAACTGAAAGCAGCGTTTAAAGGTAAGGCAACTTACTACCTGATTGCCCGCTACTGCAAAAATTTTTTGTTTCGCAAGATCCAGCAGTGCATCGGCATCAACCGCACAATCAAGCACACTGTCAAGATAGAGTCGTTTTTTTCGGCCATCCTCTACAAAAAACTCGGCCCAGCCCGTTTTATAACGGCATACGATACTGCGTTCTATTTCATCTGCTGAAAAAACACCCGTCTCTTCCAGGTTTTTCAGCTCACTCCTTGATATA
Organism: uncultured Chlorobiaceae bacterium; assembly: GCA_903824295.1. Taxonomy (GTDB): domain Bacteria; phylum Bacteroidota; class Chlorobiia; order Chlorobiales; family Chlorobiaceae; genus Chlorobium. The sequence continues at coordinate 25,034 of CAIJWE010000009.1, read as the reverse complement.
TTCCAGTCACGCGTTGACTTTCCGGGAACATTTCTGTCAAAAACAAGAACTGAACGATGGTACTTTTCAGCCATAACCGCGGCATGAAAAAGAGCCAGAGTTCCTCCTGCGTAAACGACATCATACTCTCCGCTGATCTCAACACCTGTCGGCATCATCTCACCGTCAAAAACCACGTCCAGAGATACGCAACTGTTGGCCAGATCCCAATACCGATCTATTTCAAGGATTTGCTCAAAATACTTTTGACCATCAGCGATCAGACTAAAGTGCTTATAAACAAGCGGATGCGTCTCCCGTACCTGTTCCAGTCCCATAAGCCGCAACTACCATTTAATAGAACCGTTGTAAATAAAAAAGAAATTTACACCTTCTTTAGTCACCGTCAAAGCGCCAGAAGCTTCGTGAACGTTCAAGACGCTGATTCCGCAACGGCGTTAATATAAGCAAAAAGAAAAACTCCAGGAGTTTACCCATCATGAAAAAGCTTTTAAAGCAGGGTGAATTTTGTAATTTCACGTGATGAGAGACTCTGACCAGCCAAGGGGAACTCATCGCGAAGCTCTTAAGCCACAAGCACTGTTGATTGAAGCCTGACACCTTTGAACGCCATCACAACATCAGAAAAGAACTATCCTGAAACTATCCATTCGAACAACCATGCAAGAACTCACGCAATACACCTCCCTCTTCGCTCCTGTCCTCTTTTTTTTTTCAGGCATTACCATAGTCATCCTCCTGAACAAGTTTATCGGAAAGCACTCTGCCAATAAAAAAACAAACTAAGCCGAGCATTCTGGCTCAGCATCATTATCGGCCCAGTTGGCTTAGCACTATGTGCCGCCAAGGTTATCCCTTGCCTCTTCAAGCACGGCAAGGGTAATCTCCTTGTATCCCCTCTCCTCGGCATACTCTTCAGCCATGGTTCTGAATTTCCCCTGCATAAAGGAGGGCATGGACTGAAACCATTCCTGAGCCTCATCGGTCCACTTCGCAGACAGAGCTCTGGATTTCGGGCGTTTATTATATTGATAAAGCACATCCTCAACAAACAGCTCAATAGCATCGCCATCTGAAAGAACATCAGGCGGAAAAATTGTTTCAGCAAGAATTTTATTGCGGATCAAATGAATTTTCAACTGCGGCAGATAAAGCACCGCGGCCGTAGACGGAGTGCTTCCGCATGTCAGGAAGAGTGCAATTTTTTTCCTCTTAAGATTTTTTTTCAGGTTACCATGAATCAACGCCCCCAAAAGCTGTGAAGCAACAATAAAATAGTAAACCGGCGCACCAAGAATGACAAGATCAAAATCCTGAACAAAACTGTAGTCAGCCATCGCCCTGCATTTTGCTTTTTCCACATAAAACCCGGCATCCACCAGCTCGAGTCCGATAGCATCGATGACTGCCTCAGTAGAACCATTTGAGGATTTACTGTCATATAAAATGATAGCTTTCATATTTTTATACTGTAAAAATCACCGCAACTCACAAAAACCACCACCGTTCTTGATTATTTTCGTTTTGAGCTACAGTGTCGATTGATGAAAAAAATCACAAAATTACCTGAATTGGGGAAAACTTAATCGTAGCGCACAGAAAGCCACACACCTACGAACCCAATATAAGAGTTTTTTAGATACCAGGACGACGCCAACTCCTGTTAACCAGCACAGCAACAGTCTGAACACTCCCCAACCCGCCTATCTTTTTTCTATTTGCTCTGCAATTGAAAATATTTTAAATTGCGGAAGAATTTGTGCAGGAAAATGGTGGAATGACAGTTTATCAATAACACTCCTTTCCAATAACGTTAAACAAGGATAGCCATGTCAAACGGAACAAGCAATGACGTATCTGGCGCAATCACCAACCTTTTGGAGACCTTGGGGAAGCTTGCCCAGCAGCAGGTTGAATTACTGACCGGCGGAATCAAAACTGCCACCGGGCTTATTGAGCCTCTTAGCAAAACAGCGATCGATCTTGTCAGCAACCTGGTAGGTACGCTGAATCAGGTGTTACAGAGCGTTTCAGCAGCTTTTGCTCCTAAAAAGTAAGCGTTTTTTACGCGAAAGGCACCTTATACCTTCTGTATAGGGTGCCTTTTTTGTTTTCCGCAAAAGATTTTTCGAAGTTGCCGTATGACCATCCAAAAAAATATCGCGGCTCTCTTCAGTACCTGTTGCAGCAAGCCACTTTCCATTACAAAAATACAGGGCGATGCTTCAAGTCGTCAATATTTCCGCGTTACAGGAATCAATAACTCTGCCGTGGCCTGTTATGATCAGGCACTGAACAGCTCATCGGTTGACACCTATCCCTTTCTGGTCGTACACGCACTGCTATCCCGACACGCTCTTCCTGTGCCGGCAATCATGGCCGTTGATGCTGAAAAAAACATCCTGCTTCTTGAAGACTGCGGTGATCTGCTCTTGCAGAACCTCTTCAATTCATCAAGAGAGCAGACTATTCCTGACCGTTACAGGGAGATTATTGATATTCTTGTCCAGCTTCAGGCAATAAGCGGGCACAACAACAAGATTCCTTTCAGCATCAGTTTTGATAAAAAAAAGCTCATGTTTGAATTTGATTTCTTTATCAAGTACGGTCTGCTCGACTACTTTGCTCCAACATTTGACAAGGAATTGATCGGGAAATTACGATATGAGTTTGAACTCATTGCAGAGCTCCTTGTCAAGCCACAACACTTTGTCCTTAACCACCGGGATTTTCACAGCCGAAATATCCTTATTCACCAGAACAAGCCCGTAATTATTGACTTTCAGGATGCCCGCATGGGTCTGCCTCAATACGACGCAGTCTCCCTGATAAAAGATTCCTATGTTCAGCTTGATCCGTCGTTGACTGATGAATTAAAAGCATACCACTATCAGGCACTCTTGAACAACGAATTAACCACGATGAGCTTCGACGAAAACCTCTTCTATTTTGATATCATGGCCTTTCAGCGAAATGTCAAGGCGATTGGAACCTTTTGCTACCAGACCAGAATCGCAAAAAACAGGAGCTTCGAGCACTCGATTGCGCCGACGTTGGCCTATCTCCCTGATTATATTGAAGCAAGAGTCGAACTCAAAAAAGCAGGACAACTCATGCAGATACTTTTTGAAGGAATCGGACAATGAAAGCATTTGTTCTGGCCGCAGGTCTTGGTACCCGTCTGACCCCTTTGACCGATCACACTCCAAAACCACTGATTCCTGTTCTCAATATTCCGAGCCTCTTCTATACTTTTTTTCTATTAAAACAGGCAGGAATAACCGAAATTATCTGCAACATCCATCATCACGGTCAGGCTATCAGGCAATGCATTGAATCCCGCGAATTTGCAGGGCTGACCTTCATTTTTTCAGAGGAGCCCGTTATTCTCGGCACCGGGGGAGGACTGAAAAAATGTGAAAAGCTGCTCAATGATGACGACTTTATACTGGTCAACAGCGATATTATTACCGATATTGACTTCAAGGCACTCATGCAACAGCATCGGCTCTCAGGATGCGGCGGGACACTGACCCTTTTTGAAACACCTGAAGCAACCAGCATAGGATATGTCGGCGTTGAGGATGGATTGGTAAAAGACTTCAGAAACCTGCGCCATACCGGCCTTCTTTCGTCGTTTATCTATACAGGAGCCGCAATACTGAGTCCCAAAATATTCCGTTTTTTGAAAGCCGAATTTTCGGGAATTGTTGACACCGGCTTCACAGGACTTATTGATAACGGAGGATTAAGCTTTTATCGGCACGAGGGCCTTTGGATGGACATCGGAACTATGCAGAACTACTGGCTTGCAAATATTTATCCAAACTCCAGAGTGACCGGCCTTGCAAAACCAATGCAACTTGCAATTGGCCATGCTCCGCATTCGATCTCTCCGGATGCGCTCATCAGCCCCGATGCCACGCTCTCAGGCTCCGTCATCGGCAAGGGATGCACCATCGGAGCGGGGTGTACCATCACAAACTCCGTACTTCTTCCGGGAGTAACGATCAAACCCGGAAGCACCATTCTGAATGCCATTGTTGACCCCTGGACTATCACCATCATGGAAAAAACGAAACAAAACAGGAAACAGAGCTGATCGCAACAGGACTGGATATCCTGCTCAGGATGAGTGAGCGTTTTCAAAACAGGAAGATCGGACTGATCGTCAATCAGAGCTCCGTAACCCCTGACCTGCAATACTCATGGAACGCACTGAAAGAGAGGGGAGTCCAGGTCAAAATGATTTTTTCTCCCGAACACGGCCTCTTTGCGACCGAACAGGACCAGATTGCCGTAAACTACCAGCCGGAATTGGGCTGTGAAATGGTCAGTCTTTACGGCGACTCGGCAGAGTCACTCCTTCCCGACAAGGCCCTGCTCGACGATCTTGACCTTATCCTCTTTGATATTCAGGATGTCGGCTCCCGCTATTACACCTACATCAATACTCTTGCGCTCTTCATGGAAGCGGTCTCCGGCATGGATCTCGAAATCATGGTGCTCGACCGCCCGAATCCGCTGGGAGGCTCCATCGTTGAAGGACCACTGCTCGACCCGGCATTCCGCTCATTTGTCGGAATTTTTCCAGTACCGGTACGGCATGGCTTGACCGCTGGTGAACTGGCTCTGTTCTACCAAGACATAAAAAAACTCGATATCAATCTCAGCGTCATCAAAATGGAGGGATGGCAACGCTCAATGCTTTTTCCTGAAACAGGCCTCCCCTGGATTCCACCCTCCCCGAACATGCCGACCTTTGCCACAGCAGAGGTGTATCCCGGTATGTGCCTTTTTGAAGGAATAAACGCCTCTGAAGGAAGAGGGACAACAACCCCCTTCCAGCTCTCCGGAGCTCCCTTCATAAAGCCTGACGACCTTGCCCTTCGATGCCGGGAATACGACCTCGAAGGGGTTCTTTTTCGCCCGGTATGGTTCAAACCGACATTTCACAAGTTCTGCGGCTCTGTTATCGGCGGTATCTGGCTTCAGGTCACCGACCACTCCCGCTTTCGCTCCTTCGCCACCGGCGTGGCCATGACTGCTGCACTCAATGAACTCTATCCTGAAGAGTTGGAATTCTTAAACGGCGTTTACGAATTCAACGATACCATACCGGCATTCGATCTTCTGGCTGGAAGTTCCACCATCCGCACCTCCATACTGAAGGGGTGCGATACCGACCTTCTCCTCAGCTCATGGAGAGGTGACGAAGCTGAATTTTTGAGAGTCAAGGCCGATTTTCACCTTTACGAATAACAGAGTCCAGAGATCAAGCAAATACAGCGAATCAAAGAATATCTCAATAAGACCGTTTTATTAATCTCCCTGGAAAAGCTCATGCAGACTATCGATCTTGCCATTATCATTCTGTTTCTTGCCGGCAATACCCTGTTCGGTCTCTGGCATGGTAAAAGCAACAAAAATAACCGTGACTATTTTGTCGGTGGTCATACTCTGCCATGGATAGTCTCAATGCTCTCCATAGTCGCTTCAGAAACCTCGGTACTCACCTTCGTCAGCGTTCCCGGTCTTGCTTTTCGCGGTGACTGGAGTTTCCTGCAACTTGCCATGGGCTATATCATCGGAAGAATTTTGGTCAGTTTCATACTCCTGCCCATGTATTTCAAACATGGTGTCAGCTCTATCTATGAAATCATCGGTATCCGTTTTGGCCCCGGCATGCAGAAACTTGCTGCCGTGATTTTTCTCGTTACCAGAACCCTTGGCGATGCCATCAGGTTTCTGGCCGCTGGCGTGGTTGTACAGGTGGTCACTGGCTGGTCGTTACCTCTCTCAGTCATGATCATCGGTGTTGTCACTCTGGTCTACACTCTTTCAGGAGGCATCAAGGCTGTGGTCTGGCTTGAAAGCTTTCAGTTTGCCCTTTACCTTCTCGGAGGCATCCTCTCCATCCACTTCCTGCTTCAAAGCATAAACATGGGTATTCCCGATATCGTGACCTCGCTTGCCAACTCCGGCAAACTCACCATCATAAGTCCGGATCCGCATATTTTAACGAACCCATTTGCCTTTTTCAGCGCATTTATAGGCGGCATTCTGCTTTCGCTCTCATCGCACGGAGTCGACCACATGATGGTACAGCGCGTTCTCGGCTGCAAAAATCTGAAATCAGCCAAAAAAGCGATGATAGGAAGCGGCATTTTTGTTTTTTTCCAGTTTTCAGTATTTCTTCTCGTAGGCTCCCTGCTCTCGATATTCATGCATGGAGCACCCATGGAAAAAGACCGGGAATTTGCCTTTTTTATTGTCCACTATCTTCCGACTGGCTTGAAAGGATTGCTGATTGCTGGCGTCCTGTCAGCAGCCATGTCTACACACAGTTCGGCCATCAACGCCCTTGCCTCCTCCACAGTAAATGATATTCTGGGCGGAAAGAGCTCTCTTGGCATGTCACGGCTGATCAGCCTCTTCTGGGCGATCCTGCTTATCATCATTGCACTCATGTTTGATGCAGGAGACAAGGCAATTATCATGGTTGGCCTTGAAATCGCATCATTCACCTATGGTGGCCTGCTGGGACTCTTTCTCCTCTCAAAAAGCAAAAGGGCATTTCATCCTGCAAGTCTCGGCATAGGACTTGTTGCAAGCATGGGCATCGTCTTTCTGCTTAAATTTTTTGGACTTGCATGGACCTGGTACATCACCGTCTCTGTTCTGGTAAATATTGTGGTGACCACCGGTATTGATATGAGCTTCTTCAAAAAAAAGGTGATCCAGAGGAAATAACTTTATTATGAAAAAAACCACCCTATCTTCCAGAGGGCAAAGAACAACGAATAGAGCAAAAGCCTTGCTTTGACCGATATTTTTCCGGGCAACTCTTCTCTGTTAAAAAAGGAGTTGCCCGGAAAAAACGAAATTTTACAGTGCCGCACAAAGAACAACAAACAATGATAAAAAGAGCTTGTTCGGCAGGAGGAGTGAATCGGTAACGCATCATGCAAAAAGAAAGCCCAGAATTACAATCGCGACAAGAGCAACTGCTAACGGAAAATGCTGCTCTCAAAAAAAAGCTCCACGCTCTTGAAGCACAAAACATGATGCTCGGCATGGTTGTGGAAGGAACGCAGGCCGCATACTGGGACTGGAATGTGAAGACCGGAGAGCTGATCATCAATGATAAGTGGGCCTCGATTGTCGGCTACAGCCTTGATGAGCTTCAACCGATCACGATCAACACCTGGATATCGCTCTGTCATCCAGATGATCTGCCCCGTTCAACCCAACTGCTTGAAGAGCATTTTGCCAGAAAAAGCACTTTTTATGAAATAGAACTCCGGATGCGCCACAAACTGGGCCACTGGGTCTGGCTGCTCGACCGGGGAAAGGTCTTCGAACGCGACACTGCCGGCAATGCGCTCCGCATGGTCGGCTCCCATCAGGATATCTCCATACGAAAACATGCGGATGAGGCACTTGCCCACAGTCGCAAATTCGAACGTCTGGTAACATCACTCGCGAATCATTTCATCAACCTTCCCTTCGACCATATTGATGAGGTGATTTCTGACACGCTCAAGCTCATCGGTGGATTTGTCAAGGCCGACCGAAGCTACATCTTCCAGTTCCATGACGATCTTCGCCTGATGGACAACACCCATGAATGGTGTGCAGAAGGCATTAAACCGGCAATCGACGAACTGAAAAAGATTGAAACAAGCAACTTTCCCTGGTGGATGGAACAAATCAGAAACAACCACATCATCCATCTTCCCCGAATCGCCGATATGGAGAAGGAAGCATCGGCTGAAAAAGAGATCCTTGAATCGCAGGGTATCAAATCGCTGATTGTCATTCCACTTGTCGCAGGCTCACTCTCTTTCGGTTATATCGGTTTTGATGCCGTAACACAAGAGCGGGAGTGGCATCCCGAAACGATTTCCATCCTGAGGCTTGCCGGAGGTATCATTGCCAATGCACTGCAACGCAAAACTATTGAACACTTTTTCCAGGCGGAACTTGATCTTGCCATCAAACTCAACCGCTCATCCACTGTCAGGGAAACTCTGCAAACCTGTCTTCAGGCCGCCATTTTTGCCTCCGGGCTGGATTGCGGAGGGATTTATCTGGTCAACCGCAATGATGAAACAATCTCCCTTACCATTCATGAAGGGTTACCGCAATCGTTCGTTGATCATTCGGAATCATACAGCTTCGACTCCGAAAATGCCCGACTGATTTTGAAAGGAAAACCAATTTATCACCGATTTAACGAACTTGGTCTGAAAAGTAGCACCAGACTTGAGAAGGAACAACTGAGGGCCATTGCCATTCTCCCGATAACCTATCGCGGCGAGGTTATTGCCAGCCTCAACGTCGCTTCGCACACGCTGAACCAGGTTCCGGAATTTTCCCGAAAAGGGCTCGAAACCATTACCTCGCATATCGGATCGGCCATCATGCAGGCTCGTCAGGAAGAGGCAATTGCTGAAGCAAAAAGCAACCTTGAATCGCTCTTCGACACCATTGACGACTTGCTCTTCATTGTCAACATGGAGGGCAACATCATTCACACAAATGCCGCTGTCGGAAAAAAATTGGGCTATTCTGCAGAAGCTGTTCTCAAAAAACATGTGCTCGATTTTCACCCGGAAGAGCAGTGGGACAAGGCAAGGGCAAGTATTGAGGGGATGCTTGCAGGAACCTGCAAATCCTGTTTTGTTCCGTTAAAAACCAGTTCAGGAAACCTTATACCTGTCGAAACAATAATTACAAGGGGGATATGGAACAACAAGCCTGTTCTCTTCGGCATCAGCCGCGATTTTTCTGAGCGGATACTGTCGGAAAAAACCTTGCGGGAGAGCGAAAAACGGTTCAGGGAGTTGACCGAACTCTTGCCACTCACCCTCTTCGAGACTGATGAAAAGGGCGCCTTGAACTATTCGAACGCCAAAAGTTTCGACGTTTTCGGCTACACCCCCGAGAGCAGCGACAAAAAAGTGTACGCCATTAATTTCTGTATTCCAGAGGATGCTGAAAAAGCAATGCGTCATTTTGATGCGATAAAAAAGGGAGCCCATGTTTCCGAGATATACACTGCCCTCAGAAAAGATGGAAGTACCTTTCCTTGCCAGGTCTACAGTCTGCCAATCATTGAGAACGATCTGGTCAAGGGAATGCGCGGCCTCGTCGTTGACCTTACTGAACTGAAAAAAACGGAAGAGGCCTTAAGACGCGCTGAAGTGCAAAAAAGGATCATCGAGGAGTTTCAAGCCGTGATCAACAATATTCCGGGAGCTGTCTATCAAACCAATGAAGAGGGCAAAACAACACTGCTCTCACTCATCAGTGATTTTTTGAGCGATTATACCAATGAAGAGTTTGAGCGTGAAATGTTTGCAACAGCCAGAATGGTTCATCCGGAAGAGCGGGATATGGTTATTGCATCAAACAGGAGTCTGAAGGCGGCAAGATCATCCAAAACTCTTCTTTACCGCATCATCCTGAAAAACGGTTCCGTCAAATGGGTGGAAGACCGAAAAACCTCTGTTTTTTTACCAAGCGGCAAATTCACCGGGATAGACGGCATACTGTTTGATGTTACTGAACGCATCATGGCACAAAAAGAGCACCAGATACTCGAATTAAATCTCCGAAGAACGCAGCGTCTTGAAACCATAGGAACACTGGCGGGCGGTATAGCGCATGATTTCAACAATATTCTCACCCCTATCCTTGGCTATGCTGAAATGGGCATGCTCATTGAGGGCAGCGATGAATTCCAGCAAGAATATTTTAACGAAATTTTCAAGGCGGCCGAGCGTGCAAAAAATCTTGTTGCACAAATCCTGACATTTAGCAAGGTACAGGATAGTACACCGGCTATTGTCAGCGTTCAGGACATTGTCGATGAGGCGCTGAAACTTCTCCGGCCATCAATACCGTCGACGATCACCATCGAAAAGCATCTCGACAGCACCTGCCGCAATATCCTTGCCGATTCATCGCAAATCCACCAGGTCATTATCAATCTTTGCACCAATGCATTCCATGCCATGGAAACATCGGGCGGCCTGCTGACGATTCAACTCAAAGAGATTATTCCCAGCAACAGCCTGAAAAAACTGATTCCGAAACTTCACGCAGAGAGCTATGTAAAACTGAGCATCTCCGATACAGGAACAGGAATGGATGAGCGCACCATAGAGCGTATTTTCGAGCCATTCTTTACCACAAAATCTGTCGATAAAGGAAGTGGCCTCGGCCTTTCAGTCGTCCATGGTATTGTCACAAGTTTTGGCGGAGAAGTTGCTGTTGAGAGTCGTTTAGAAAAAGGCACCACCTTTCACGTTTATCTTCCCATAGCCGGCAAACAAGCCGAGACGGCAACCGTAACGAAAATCTGTACAAAAGGATATGGCAGCATCCTCTTTGTTGATGACGAGACTGCAGTACTCAGGATCATGACGATAATGATTACAAAACTCGGTTTCAAAATTCAGGCAATGAGTTCACCCTTGCAGGCCCTTGAACTGTTCCGGAAAAACCCGGAACAGTTCAACCTTCTCATTACTGATTTGACCATGCCTGAAATGACCGGTATTGAGCTTGCCGAAGAGCTGCACAAAATCAGCCCGCACCTGCCAGTGCTTATGATGACGGGCTACGAAAAGGATATTGAGGAAACCTCTACTCTCTCCAAGTATGGAATCTCACAATTCCTGAAAAAACCAGTGACTATGACACAACTGGCCACGGCAATTAATGACGTAATTCTTTAAACCCATTCAAACAAACCCTTATGAAAATTCTTGTTATCGACGATGACGCTGCCGTCAGAAAATTTATCAGCATGACGCTGCAGAGAAAAAAATACAGTGTTATAGAGGCTGATAACGGCATGAGCGGCCTGCAGCTTTTACAGGAGCACCGTGACGTATCCGTGATGATTACCGACCTCATCATGCCCGAAAAGGAAGGAATTGAAACCATTATTGAAGTCCGGCAACAGTACCCGGCAATAAAAATCATTGCAATCTCAGGCGGCGGAAAAGTGAGCCCCGAAAACTATCTCGTCATAGCCGATGCTCTCGGGGCAAACACCACACTCAAAAAACCTTTCAGCGGCCAGGAACTGATCCAGGCGATCGAGAATCTGTAACAAAATCGCAGACCGGCAAAATGCGTCAAAAGAACCGGCTACTTCGGAAGCTGATCATAGTATTGAGCAAGAGTCGACTGCTCTTGCTCAATGTCGTTGACCACTTCGAAGGTTTTGTTTTTTGCACTTTCAACCCACAAAGAGAGCACAAGCAACTCTGCAACATCCGATCGGTTGATCCAACCGCTCCACAACCGGTCACCACTATCTACGAGAAGCTTGTGACGCAAAGGTTCTCCATCCTTCAACCCACCGGGCCGGACAATAGTATAAGAGTGTGATTCCTGTGAAAACACCTTCCTTACCTGCTCTTCAGCTTCCCATTTTTTCAGCAGCACACCAGCAAAAAGATTCAACGGATGATACCATCTGGTAACAGCAAGAGAGCTGACAAGCCCGAAATGCTTTACCCCCGCTTTGGCAGCCTCATCAACAAGCCTTATCACCCCATCCCGGTCGACACTGGCGGGTGAAGACTCTCCAGAGTATGAGCTCGAACCAAGCGCAGAAATCACCGCATCACACCCCTCAACCGCACGAGCGACATCAACAGTGCTTTGTATCTTGCCCGTCACGATTTCAACATTCTCGCCAAAAAGAGCAAGCGCCTTGTCGCTCTGCCTCGAAAAAACTCTTACGGCAACACCGTAATACAGAAGACGTCTCACCACCCACTGCCCTGTTTTGCCCGTCGCACCGGCCACAAGGACTTTTCCACTGTATACACTTTGGCGCTCCATCAAACACTCCTAAAAAAAAATGAAACCGAGATACCTTAATAACATATTACTATATCAACCACTTATGATTGCAATAAAGTTTCTTTATGGAGCCAAAATTTCATAACTTTTGGGTATAACATTGCGCCCCTGCTGGGCAGACTGCCGGGAGAGGGCCTGCAAATCATCAATCATCAACAACATCATGAAACAGATAGAGCATAAGGTGGTCGCACTCTTTCTTGGTTTGGCACTCTCTACCTGCCAGACGGCCTCAGCTTACGATCAGGAGGCTCTCAATACGCTGAAAAAAAGTGTTTCAGAATGGAATTCCATGCGTATGGCCAGACCCGGTGAAACTTTTGACCTCGAAGAGGCGGAACTTGAAGATGCCAACCTGACGGGAGCTGATCTCAGCAAAACTGTTTTAATCAATGCGGAACTCAGCGGAGCCACGCTTGACCTGGCTGACCTGAAAGGAGCAAACCTTATGATGGCGTTGATAAAAAAGGCCAATCTCAAAAAGAGTAACCTCTCGGGAGCATGCCTTGTTCAGACCAATCTTAATGGATCATTCATGAAAGGCGCAATGTTCACCGGAGCAAACCTTCAGGATGCAAATCTACGATGGGTTATGGCTGAAAATGTGGATTTTTCGAGAGCCAACCTGGCAAACACCACTCTTTTCGAAGCAAATTTTACGGGGGCTAACCTGAGTGGAGCAAACCTGAAAGGGGCACTCTTTGTGCAACAGGCAAATCTCAATGGGGCCACGCTCTCAAACAACACCATTCTGCCATCAGGAGAAAAAGCAACCGCACAATGGAGTGCTCTGCACAACGCGCAATTTGTCAGGGAAGCCGAAAGCGCACCAATAACCTATGAAACACCACTTTCTGCGAACCCTTCTGTTCATGAAAATGGTATCGGTACACCAAATAGCGGAATAACAGAAAAAACGGTCACAAAGAGAAAAAAGCAATCGAAGGTTTCCGGCAAGCCAAACTTTGAAAACCGTGCTCTCAACAATGCCGACATGGCCGGAGCCGATCTCCACAATGCCAATTTCCACAGAGCGGATATGAAATCTGCACGAATGCAGGGAGCGAACCTTCAGGGCGCTAACCTTGATCGAGCATTTCTCAAAGGTGCCGATCTCAGCAAAAGCAATCTCTCCAACGCCGTTCTTTACCGGGCTACGCTCACCAATGCAAACCTGAGCGGAGCAAATCTTGAAGGAGCCTCCCTCTTTGAAGCAGATCTTGAAGGGGCAAATCTTGAAGGAGCAAACATGAAAGGCGCCAACATCATGGATGCCAATTTCACCAATGCAGCACTCTCTTCCCAAACAACTCTTCCGTCCGGCCAACAGGCAACGTCAAGTTGGGCGACCCTGAGAGGTGCAAAATTTTTGAAGATAACTCAAGAGTAACAATCAAGCTGTAATATGGCAGTTCACGAAACGCTTTCCAAACCGGCACAAGGGCCAAGCCGGTCATGACACTTCGTTCAAACAGAGAAAGCGCTTGCGATAGAGAATATGCTGAAACAGATGAGCTTTTGTGATATTCGGATCGCTGGTCTGCAGCTTGTTTTTTTTGCCTGTTCTGGTAACCACATCAAGTGTTCCGTCATCATTAACCTTGTCAACGGTCCAGAACTTGTCAACCACATAATGATAGGCCTCCCCATGCTCAAGAGGATAGACCTGTTTTGCTCTCGGACCCGGGTGAAATGATCTTTTTGGCTTATGATAGATAATCTTGTCTCCAACCCTGAACTGTATCACCATGACCTCCTTTCCGGTTTGACCGGACATTATGAACAACTGTTACCTGTTCTGGTTAATACAAATAAAAATGGAATAAACAAATTTTCCCAAGGGTGGCTCAATGCAATACCCCTCGACAGCAAAACAACAGAATAAACAAGCAAGGAGTAGCAAGCAGTTAACTGCTCGACCTCCTCAAAATCATGGTATACTCTCTCAAATCTGACATCGGCTTGCATTTTATATAGAGGCACCACTCGACCCCGACATAGAGGCCTTCACCATTTTTAAATCTCGAATGAAGGGTCACAATATTGTCATCCTGCCGTTGTCGCTGCAACATGCTCTTGACAAGCTGATAATCATCGTGATGAATCAGCGACTCCAGTCTTACCTCTGACAAGGCATTGGGTTCATACCCTAAAAAGGCTTCAATTGATCCGGTCATATCAACGAGACGTTCAGAATGATCAATAAGTGCATAAGCCTCAATCACAGGCTTGTAGCGGTCACTGCCACCCCCAACATTCAGATGTACCTGGCGGAACAAGTTATCGATATCCATGCGTGATCGGGAGAATGCCATTGCACTGCTGAGCGAAGCCAATGGATAATCCTTCATCTGACCGCTCTGCAACCACTGTATATCCGCACCATCTTTTTTGAGCCGTTCAAGCATTTTTTTACCGGGACGGCATTTTCCCTGAAGATAAGGAGTCATCTGTGCCGGATATTTTATCCCGACTGTTTTGCAAAACGAGTTGATTGAACCATGCTTTTGCAGAATATACTCCCTGAGCCTTTGACTGAATCCGGTATTTGAAGACATCGATAAGCGCTGTTCGTTGATCAAAACAATAAAAAAAAAGCCACACCATCAGATATACTTGTACGCTGCCAAACCGATACACGCATATATATAACCCATATATACATAGTATACAAAATATAACGAGCCATACGGTGACGGACAACATTTATTTTACCGAATCAGGAACGCTCTTTTCGAGAAATGTTGACCAGGACGCTTGCAAGCACAGGAACAACAAAAATGGCAACCGTCACTCCTGAGGTAATAATGTCTCCCTCCGTACCCTCCATAAATCTGATAAAAGCGACGCCAGGATAAAAGTGCTCTACAATCGAGAGTGACAGTTTAAGTCCAAGCAGGCCGATAACCATAAATGCGCACGTTTCAAGAAACGGATAGCGTTCCATAAGCCCGACAAACCACTGAGCAACAAATCGCATTGCAAGAATTCCAATAAAAACCCCGATACAGATCAGTACCAGATTGTCGGTAAATGCTACCGCTGCAAAAATATTGTCGATCGAAAATGCAAGATCCATCATTTCGATAAGAAGTACTGTCGACCAGAATACCCCTAACGGGCCTGATACCAATCGATAAAACCAGTTACTCTGCTTGTCGAAATAATCATCCTCCTTTTGAGGTGTCATTCGACCCTTCAGCCAGGCCCAGACGAGGTAAAGAAGATAAATACCACCAATCGGCTTCAGCCACCAGATTTGCACCAGAAAAGAGGCGAAAAAGAGACAGATTCCGCGAAAAAAATAAGCTCCTATAATGCCATACTTTAATGCTGCTGCCCGTTGTTTCGGCGGTAAATCCATGACCATGGTGGCCAGCACCGCCGCATTATCAACCGAGAGAAGACTCTCGATAATAATCAGATTGCCAATAATCAGTAATGACGGCAGCGGATTATGAACAATTTGCTGCAAAAGATCAAACATCCATCACCTCCCTGCTGGCTGGACTCATAACAACTGCACCATCGCTCATATCTGCACCAGAACCCCTATCTCAATCACCTGACCAGAGGGGAGATCGTAGTATGCCGTTGCACTGAGAGCATTACGGGACATCAAGGCAAAAAGTTTTTTGCGCCACAAAATCATTTTCGACTTCAGCCCGGCAACAATTTTCTCCCGACTCAGGAAAAAGCTGATCGCCTCGGGCCTGAAATGAAGCCCCTGATGATTTGCGAGGGCTATGACTTGTCGGATATTGGGATATTCCAAAAATCCGTACCGTGCAACAACCTTAAAAAAGCCATCACCCAGTTTGGTCACCTCCACCTTCTGACTGTTGGGAACCCTCGGTACCCGCTCCGTACTGAAATGAAAAAGGGCTACCTCCGAATGCATAACCTTGTTATGACGCAAATTATGGAGCATGGCAACAGGAACAACGTCCGGATTAGCCGTCAGATAGACCGCCTGACCATTCACCCGATAAGGCTGCTGCAAGGAAAGGCTCTGCATAAACTCTTCGACCGTCAAGGTACGATCCTTCAACTGCTGCAACAGAAGGCTGCGTCCCTGCTTCCAGGTAAGCATAAGAGTAAAGATCACCAGGCCGATTGCCAATGGAAACCATGCACCCTGAAAAAGCTTGGTTATACTTGCTCCGAAAAAGGAGAGGTCAATAATGGCAAAAAAGCCGATCAGCACATTGAGGGCAATCTTGTTCCACTGCCAGAGATCGCGTGCGACATAATAGAAGAGGATCGTCGAAATCAGCATGGTTGCCGTTACCGCAACACCATAAGCCGCAGCAAGCTTGCTTGACGAACCGAAACCGGCAACCAACGTAATGGTCGCGATCATCAATGCCCAGTTTGCCGCAGGAACATAAATCTGCCCGATATGCTTGGCTGAGGTATGCGTCACAGTCAAACGGGGCAGATAGCCGAGCTGAATTGCCTGCTGGGTCAGTGAATAAACGCCGGTAATCAGCGCCTGCGATGCAATAATGGTTGCCAACGTCGAAAGAATCACCATCGGAATCATTGCCCAGGAGGGCACAAGAGCATAAAAGGGATGATGCGACTGCCCAGGAAAAGCAAGCAGCAGCGCACCCTGTCCAAAATAGTTCAGAAGCAATGCGGGCAGCACCAGCAAAACCCAGGTAAGGCGGATCGGCTTTTTTCCAAAATGGCCCATGTCGGCATAGAGCGCCTCAGCACCCGTAACCGAGAGGAAAACCGCTCCAAGAACCATAAAACCCTGAAGGTGATTGCTTAAAAGAAAGGAGATCCCATACCAGGGCAGAATGGCCTGCAGGATCTGCGGGAAGCGAATAATTTCAGCAAGACCAAGTAACCCTATAACCACAAACCAGACAAAAATAATCGGGCCGAACAGGGCGCCGACTCTTGCAGTTCCATGATGCTGAAAGAAAAAAAGTCCAAAAAGAACAAGAATGGTAACCGGTATCACAAGATCCTTGAATGCCGGAGCGATGATCTGCACACCCTCGACCGCACTGAGAACAGAAATGGCCGGGGTAATCATACCATCACCATAGAGCAGTGCTGCTCCAAACAAGCCGATGACCACGAGAAACCAGCGCTCATAACCCTTTTTCTTGCTTTGCGTAATAATGAGGGCTGTAAGGGCAAGAATACCACCCTCCCCATCGTTATCGGCTTTCATGATAAAGGTTAGATATTTCAGACTGACAATCAAGAGAAGTGACCAAACAAGCAGGGAGAGAACACCAAGAACATTGCCCTGTGTGATGGGAATGCCATACTCACCATGAAAACACTCCCGCACCGCATACAGAGGACTGGTACCGATATCGCCAAACACCACTCCGAGAGCTGCAAGAGAGAGCCCTGCAAGCCGTTTCATGCCTGATTGCCCTGATTTATTTTCTAACCCGACCTCTTCTGATATTTTTGACATAAATCAACGAGGGAAAATGAAAACCGTATTGAACAAAAAAAGTTGTCGTTGTCTGACCTGAAAAATACACCCGTCAATATAGACAATAAGTTCTAAATCGAAGAAACCGTGGATCTGCTTCTGGAAAAGAGCTTGACGCATCAAAATAAAAGAGTCCGGACAACGTCGCCCATAAAACATAATGAATATTTATTCACAATAATGAGTCAAAACATACGGTACAACTCACCATATATCAAACAGGAGAGTGAGCCGCATAAACGATAAGAACGGGCACAATCACAAATAAAACACGCCAAAAAAGCGCAATAACCCTTTTACAGACAAGCTCTCAGGCAGATATTTCTTGCTTTGTGATATTTTCTCTATATTGGAGGACTAAGCATCACTGAATAGCATAATGATTTTAATTCATTTTTTACCTGTTCCTGAATAACGAGCCTTTACAGGAACAGCGGATTTAAACCATGAGTGTATGAAGCATGAAACACAATTTTTTTCCTTGTCATTTGTTGCAATCCTGATCACCATCGCCCTCGGTGCAAGTCAGGGACGTGCCGGTTTTTCGGGAATCGCCACACACTATAACCCAATCTACAACTCTGCTGAGGCCTCCCTCCGCCCCGCCTTTCTTTCAAAAGAGGCCCCTCAAACGCAAAAAAAGGCTCGGTTTGCCGTTACCGAAGGCCGGGCGTCATTTTACGCACATCAGTTTCACGGTCACAAGACCGCCAATGGCGAAACATTCAACATGGACAAACTGACTGCGGCTCATCCCTCCCTGCCATTCGGCACATGGGTAAGAGTAACCAATCTGCGAAATGGAAAGGATGTCATTGTTCGCATCAACGACCGGGGCCCGTTTGTTAAAGGTCGAATCATTGATTTGTCGACAAGCGCAGCAAAAGAGATCGGACTCATAAAATCCGGAACTGCCAGAGTAAAACTCGAAGCACTCACTTCAGGCCAATCAGCTTTTATCGCTGGCTGATCATCAAAAATACAAGATCAACGACCGTTTCTGAAACGGTCGAGATGACAACGTTTTACAAAACGCTCGTAACCTTTTTTGTATGATGACGAAAAAAAAACGATTTCAATCCGGAACGGTTCTTCGTGCGCTCTTTGCGATAATGCTTTGCGCCACACTGAATCCGGATATTCTCCCTGCGGAAGAAACAGGAGCACTTCGTAATCCAGCTACATCCGGGATACAGTGGTTTCCCGAAAATAACGATGCAAATCCAGCGTCGTCAACAGGCGCACAGACAACGTTCCCGGAAAGGAGTGCGCTTGTTGACGAAGGGAAAGCCTCATACTATGCCCGCAAATTCCAGGGAAGAAAAACAGCCAATGGCGAATATTTCAGCCTCAGCCACTTCACTGCGGCACACCGCACCCTTCCTTTCGGAACCACGGTCAAGGTTATCAATCTTGAAAATGGCAAAACTGTTGTCGTACGCATCAACGACCGGGGTCCATACCGGCATGGAAGAATTATCGACGTTTCGCCAGCGGCAGCCAGAGAGATCGGACTTGTCAGAAGCGGAGTGGCAAATGTTCGTATTGAGGCATACAATGAAACTGCGGCCATCCTGTAAAAGAGAGGGCTGAGCGTGCAAGATATTCATGTGCACTGCTAAGCCTCTCTTTACGGATAAATCCAGTAGCAACCATTGAGCGGAGCGGGACTCCAGCAGGTACTCCCGCAGCTTTATGCAAAACTGCGGGAGTACCTGCTGGAAGTGAGCGGGGAGCGATGGTCTAACGGGCGCCCTTCTTACTTGCCCGTTACAAACTTGCTGACATGATCAAAAAACGCACGAGCCTCAAGAACACCCACGACCCGGCTTTCCGCAATCTCCTGTCCTTTAGAATCAAAAAAGATCATACCTGGAGGGCCAAAAAGGCCGAAACGCTTCATGAGTGCACGATCATCCTCACTATTGGCGGTCACATCGACCTGCAGCAGCGTCAGGTTCCCAAGCTGCTCAATAACCTTGGGGTCATGAAAGGTAAAGCGATCCATCTCCTTGCAGGCAACACACCAATCGGCATAGAAATCGAGCATGACCGGTTTTTTGGCGGAGAGCAGTGCCTGATCGAGCTCCGCTACCGTTCGGATACGGGTAAAATTGACTCCCTTCACCTCTCCTGAAACAGCCGTCGATGTACCACGAATCTGTTCAAGCGGTTCAAGCGGATTGCTTCCACCGGCAGCAGCTCCTACAAGTTCGAGTAACCCGATAACAAAAAGAACAATACCAAAGGTTTTGCCAAAGCGGAGAGCAATCGTCGGTTTAGCGGCTGACGCATCGAAAACACCGAGAAAAACTGCACAGAGAATAGCAAAAGCACCCCAGGCAAGCATGACAGCCGGAGCCGGCAGAATTGGTGAAACCATCCAGATGGCAACCGCTATCAACAGAAGCCCGAACACATATTTCACGCCGATCATCCATGCACCGGCCTTGGGCAGCAAACTGCCGGCAGAAAGGCCGACAAGCAGCAACGGCACACTCATTCCCATGGCCATCGAAAAGAGAGCCAACCCACCAAGAAGCACGTCACGCGTCTGGCTGATATAGACAAGGGTTCCGGCAAGCGGCGCAGCAACACAAGGGCCCACAATAAGAGCCGACAAGGCTCCCATAAAAAAGACCCCAAAAAAACGCCCACGCTTCAAGCCACCTGATGCCTTGCCAAGCTTGCTTTGCAGGGAGGTTGGCAACTGCAACTGATAAACATCAAACATGGAGAGAGAGAGAAGAACAAGCAGCAACGCAAAGAGCACCAGAACCCATGGTTTCTGCAAAGCTCCGGCAAGCCCTTCACCAGCAAGCCCGGCAGCAACACCAAGCGACGTATAGACCAACGCCATACCGAGACAATAGGCGAGCGCCATCAGAAAACTGCGACGGCGGGTAACATCTCCCTCGCCCACAATGATTGAAGAGAGAATCGGCACCATCGGCAAAACGCAGGGAGTAAACGACAGCAACAGTCCGAAAGCAAGAAACGCAAGAGCAATTTGCCATAAACTTCCCCCGGCAAGGGTGGCTGTTGCCAGAGAGAGGTCATTGTCCGCAGCGCCCGCTTTCGAAGGAGCAGCAGCATCAACAGCCAAAGGAGCCGCAGGTGCCGGTTTTCCGGCTTCAACAGCACCATCGCTCGCAGGAGCAGGAGCATCTGCCTGCCCACCATCTGCCACCAGCAGACCCGGCGTGGAAGGATTAACCTTAAAAAGCTTTGTTATAGGAGGATAACAAAGGCCATCCTCAGAACACCCCTGATAGACAACACTCAGCGTAAAGGGGCCGTCAGCTTTGACAAGAGGCACATCAACGTTCAGGCGGTCATGATAGATGGCAATTTTTTCATTGGTTGAAGGATCCGTTATGGTGATCCCCTTCGGCAGTACAGGGGCCTTTACTTCAGCCTTGCCGCTTTCGACACCGACCGTCACCTTGTCGCGATAGAGTTTGTACCCTTTGGCAATCTCCCAGTGCAGCAAAACCGTACGGGAACTGTTCAGCTCAGCCGTGATCTTGAACGCCTGTTCAGGATCAAGAAATTCAGCCGAAGAAGCGCTGCTTACCCTGAAACAGAGTGACAGAATAACAGCAAAAAGAGCGGCAGCGCGCCTCAGTACTGGATGGTTCATCTTTGTTCGCATAAAAATAAAAGTTATTAAGTTACGCCAGATGCAGAAATTACGTGTTTTTATGATAAATCTTGCCGGATTGGTCAACGGCGAGGTACCCCATCCCTGAATCCTCCAAAAAAGCCAAAGCATCAACCCCTTTCAGCATTGCAATCGTTGTGCAACTTCCGGCTGTGATCGCCAAAGGAGCGACAACCGTGACTGATCGCCAGTAAGTCACCGGATATCCCGTCCGGGGGTGGATAATGTGGCAGTAACGATTGCCTTCCACTTCAAAAAAACGCTCATAGTCACCGCTTGTCGCCAACGCTCCGCTATGGAGTGGAATCGAAGCAATCGTAAGCTCCTTGTGGCGCGGATCCTGAATCCCGATAATCCATGGCGAACCATCAGGCTTGGGACCAACAAGCCTGATGTCACCCGCCAGGTTCACATAACCATGCCGCCCCCCCTTTGCAGCAACAACTGCCGCAGCCCGGTCAGCGGCATACTCTTTGCCAACTCCACCAAAATCAATCTCCATACCTGCCTCGGGCAGACGAATGGCATTGCCCTGCCGCTCCACCCTGTTCCAGCCGACAAGAGAAAGAAGTTCAGAAAGTTTTGCCGGTTCAGGCAGGATAGCCTTGCTGAAATCCCAGGCATGACGCAAGATCCCTGATGTCATATCGAACAAACCATCACTCATCTTATACAGAGTATCAGCATACCCGAAGAGTGACGCCGTCTCCTCATCACACTCGACAAAGTCACTTCCTGCGGCTCCGTTGATTCGGGAAACAATGCTCTCGGGCCGATAACGAGAGTACTTGAACTCTATTCTCCCCACCTCTTCAAGCACAAGATTGGCTATGGAGAGCCCCTCTTCTTTGCTTTTTGATGCAAGAACAACCTCTCCACTTCCCCCCATGGCATCAAATCCAAAACGATAAATCTCCATTGTCCACCTTTTTAAGCTGTAAAAAGACCTTCCCGCTATCGACTTCCAACTTAAAACCTTAAAGTCTCATAGCAAAACCCTCAGTGAACGCTCCAACATGATAGCCTCTCATGGCTTAAAGCATTATTAAAGGAGGCTTAAATTTTGCTAAAAAAATCGAAATAATGCACTCACTTCCAAGGGGATATATTTTTATATGCCTTCTGAGTGAAAGCCGGAAGAGATGTATAAGCGTGAGAAGTGAAGGAGAGCTTGCAAAAACGACAAATACCGGGAGGAATATCACCCTCGTCATATCCCTTCCGGTATAATATCTGTCACCCAGTTACCTCATTTCAGGCAATAATATGGATGTCCGAAGCAAGCAGTCCGGGATGAGAAGATGTCCCGATAATTGCCACTTGCACCGCGGCAACTCCGCCGAAACCATCCGCATCATAGTAGAGTGCGCCTGACGTGGTGTTGTAAATAAGGCGGTCACTGCTGTCATGGGCAGTAGTCACTCCCGCATCTGACCAGAACTGATCCAGAGTTAACTCACCCTCGGTAGAGCCAAGACCTTTAAAAACACTCTTGCTGAACTGGAGGGTATCCGTCCCTGATGCAAAATCAGTAATGGTATCTCTGTTCGAACTGGCATTGGGCGCTGTGTTAAAGACAAAAGAGTCACTATCGGCACCACCGGTCAGAATGTCGTTACCTTTGCCTCCAAACAAGATATCATTGCCTTTGCCTCCAATCAGCTTATCATTTCCTGCGCCGCCATCAAGAATATCATCAAAAGCGGTGCCTGTCAGAGAGTTTGCGCCAGCATTACCGGTTATTGACAAGGCATTGAGCACCGCAGAAGCATTCACATTCAGCGCGGTAGTGCCCGTAGTAACGGCCGATGCGGCTGTCCCGGTACCGATGACCACTTTCTCAATACCAGTATCTTCCGAATACAAGGTGAGGGTACCCGCCGTGGTTGAGGTGAATCGAACCTCATCAATACCGGTCAGTCCACTGTCGGCAAACTCATGAGACGGGTGGTCAGTAGCCAAACCAACCACATAACGATCAGAACCCTCGCCACCATCCAAATTGTCAACGCCTGCCTTGCCATCAAGAATATTGCTCGCGCTGTTACCGATAATGGTATTGGCAAGGGAATTACCGGTTCCATTTATTGCATTACTGCCTGTCAGCTTCAGGTTTTCAACATTGGCTCCAAGCGTCCAGGTTACACTCGACTCGACACCATCCACACCCTTATTTGCCGACTCTGTCACAATGTCACCGATTTCATCGACCATATAGGTGTCGTTACCCGCGCCGCCCTGCATCGTATCCTTACCGACTCCACCATCAAGGATATTGCCCGCGCTGTTGCCAATGATGATATTCGCCAGAGAGTTACCGGTACCATCGATTCCGTCAGAGCCTGTCAGCGTCAGATTTTCAACGTTCTCTGTCAGCGTATTGGTAACACTTGATCTTACGGTATCAGTACCTTGATTGGCCGACTCCTGAACAAGATCACTGGCACTATCGACGATATAGGTGTCATTTCCTGCGCCACCCTGCATGGTGTAATCTCCACCTCTGCCATCAAGAGAGTCGCCCTTCTTGGTACCAGTAATAATTGTATTCTGCATATCCTCGCCATCATCGCTGTCATCATCGCTGTCATCATCGCCGCCATCATGGCCATCATCATCGTCATCATCGCCGCCATCATGGCCATCATCATCGTCGTCATCATCGCCGCTTGATGTTGATGTGGCAACAGTTAGTGCGGGTGTTATACCGGCACTGCCGTTATTTCCAGCAGCATCGCTGTAGCTCGCATTGGCAACCGTAATGCTCGCTGCGACGGAGGCGAGACCTGCCGTCGGAGTAAAGAGCGCCGTACGGGTCAGACCGGTGCCGCTCAGGGCGCCGAGAGTGCCGTTAACCGTCGCAATGTCTGCCTCCGAAAAACTTGAACCGGGATCTTCGCTGAAAGTAAAGGTAATTGTCGCGGTCTGGCCTGCAGTTAGCACACTTGTACTGCTGCTGATGGCTACCGTCGGGGCAAGCGTATCAATCACATAGCTCTGGGTCGCTGCTGCACCTGCATTACCGGCAGCATCCCGTACCTCAAGCTTAATGGTGCTGCTGCCTGAAAGGGTTGCTCCGTCCCACGAAATCGCCGTTCCACTGACCTTGGTGGAGATATCAATCCACGAAGCGCCGTTATCTACCGATCCAAAGAGCTTTTCTGCGCCAAGCGGAGCACTCAGTGTGCCGGTTATGGTCTGTGCGGCAGTCGCGGTAGTAAAGTCGGTGTCACTGATGCCTGTATCGGCACTGATATCAAGACCGCTTATCGTTACCGTTGGAGCAAGAGTATGGAGCGTAAGAGAAGGTGTCGTACCGGCACTGCCTGAGTTAAGAGCCGTGTCCGTATAACTCGCATCAAGAACTGTAATGCTCGCTGTACCGGCGGCCAGTCCCGTAGTCGGAGTAAAGAGCGCTGTACGGACAAGGCCGCTGCCGCTCAGGGAGCCAAGAGTACCGCCTTCGACCAGAGTATCTCCCAACGTAAAGCTTGAACCGGGATTTTCACTGAAGGTAAAGCTGATCGTCGCGGTCTGACCGGCAAGAAGATCACTCTTGTCGCTCGTAATGGTTACCGTCGGGGCAAGCGTATCAATGGTGATTGAGGGGGTTGTGCCGGCACTGCCGCCATTCCCTGCTGCGTCAACATAGGAGGCATTAGCCACCGTAATGCTCGCAGAACCAGAAGCAAGACCAGCCGTCGGAGTAAAGGTCGCTGTGCGGATCAGGCCGGTAGTAGTCAAGCCACTGAGTGTGCCACCGGATACAGTAATGTCGGATGCATCAAAGGTTGCAAGAGGATTTTCGCTGAAGGTAAAGGTGATGGTGGCTGTCTCACCAGTTTTCAGGGCACTCTTGTCGCTCGTGATCGCTACCGTCGGCGCAAGCGTGTCGATGGTGATTGAAGGGGTTGTGCCGGCACTGCCGTTATTCCCTGCTGCGTCAACATAGGAGGCATTAGCCACCGTAATGCTCGCAGAACCAGAAGCAAGACCAGCCGTCGGAGTAAAGGT
>CAIJWE010000008.1 GCA_903824295.1 uncultured Chlorobiaceae bacterium | reverse complement strand
GATATTATTAAAAAAATCATTCAAACACACTCACCGCCAAGCATCCCAGCACTTCGGGGGCCAAGATGCCAAAATTGGCAGTTCCGCACAACTTGCTATGCAAGGTTGGGTGGGAGATTCGCCCAACGCTGCTCCAGTTTGGCAAGTTGAACGCTGGACTGTTTAGCAGAACGAGTGTGCATTCTGAAACGATCACGGTGTTGGCGAATTCGCTGTTGTTCTTCCTTGAAATCTTTGAGATCAACGTGGTTGAGAGCCCGGATTGTAGCTTGCAAAGTAGCTGGGCGATGGAGTAATTCCCAAGCCCCACAACGCTGAATAATGCGATGGGTCAATCCTTTTTGCCCAGTCGTTCGCAACAAACGTCGATTGAGATCACGAAAGTCGCTTTCTCTTGCGTTGTTGGTGCGAGGTAATTGGGGTAAATCGTAGCAGTGAAATAACCCGGAAGCATAGCTGAAGGTGGTTTTCAGGATAGTTTGGAAGAACGGTTGTAAGTCAGGGTGTTGGTTGCTGATGATTTCAAGTTCTACAAGATAATTAAGCATATCTTCCTGAACTTGCTCAGATGAGCGCAACGGTTTTCCTGTTGGATCTAGCAAGTCTGCGATGTGTGCAAGCCAATCAGCTGCTTGGCGCAGAAGTAAGTACTTGGTTTGAACCAGTTGAAGTGCCCCGCACAACCCTTGAAGTAACTGTGTCAATTGAGGGTGTGTGTGATGAGTGATCAAATGCTCCAGGAAAATTTTGACTTCAGTCAAACGTTCAAACATTTCAATACCGGCCAGGCGGAAGGGCGGACGCCCTTTCAAGGTCAACAGGTAACGGATACGCCGGGTGATATCCTGAAGAATAGCGTCTTGTTCTTGCATCATAGGCTCAGGAGTGGCTTCCGGGGTTATCACTGGGGATGGAATTCCTCCGGTGATGGTCAAAACGCCTTGTTTTTCAACCTTTTCTGTCCGTATTAATGTTCCAACTTCCTGGCGCACGCTTTGACGCAGTTCGATTTTCATTGCTTCGTCTGCTTCGCTAATTGGTTCAGCCGCATTGCCAAGGTAATGCAACTGACAAAAAGAATGCTTCGCACTTGAGAAGACCTGGGCTACCGCGGGAACCAATCCACGTTGTTTGTCGCTCATTACTGCTGTTACTGGCAATCCCAATTGAGCAATCGGCTCCAGAAAATTCACAAAGGCTACTTGATCTTGCTGGCTCATCCAGCCACAACGCAATGTGATACCACAATGTAATTCTCGCGCCAACCATAACTGCGCTTCGCCTCCTTCAGGTGCTAATCCATCCAGAGAGAACCATAATCCTCCTTGATCGGCGATTGTTTTCAGCTTTTCCATCTCGTGCCTTTCATGGCAGGCCAGTAATGGTAGGTAACGGTATGTATAAAGTGCCCGTACTTGGGCTTCGCTAATTCGCACGCTCGTTCGCAAATCAAGATAAATTTCAGAAAAAGTTTGTCTTTGTACCTGTCGTTGCCAACCAATTTGCGCTATCACATCATATCCATACGTACACCACATAGGCGCAATTTCTTGCCAGCGCACTGACTTCATAACCTTGTCTCTCTCAGAACATTCTGCATTCATACAGCATTTCGGTCGCTGGGCGATTGCGAACGTCCCACTCATAGTTTGAACAGTTTTCCAACCACTCGTATATTCAGTTGTTAAGGGCTCACCACACTGGGGACAATTCTCCCACTCACATTTATACACAATTCTCTTTTCCGGGTACAATTCTTGATGGGTTCTCATGGCTATTCCTCTTTTCCTCAAAATCGAGTTTGCCATGGAACCCCTTTTTATTCAAGTCGATAGCAACTTATGCGGTACTGCCTATTATGCTTTCAAGCAGGCAGAAAATGATGGAGATGATGGTACAACAAATACCGGTTGGGATACTTTTTTGGGCGCAGTCATTGATGCTGGTTTTGCTATAAGTGGAACCTGGCCTATGCGGACCGAACTTAGTAACAGAATGATCGGTTCTGGCGCTAATGCTCTTGCGTCAAGTATTGTTCTAGTTTGCCGTAAAAGTGCATTCGATGCACCAACTGCAACT
>CAIJWE010000007.1 GCA_903824295.1 uncultured Chlorobiaceae bacterium | reverse complement strand
GGGGGTGAGCACATGGCCGTGTTGGGCGATTTCGGCTAGGGGCACGCTGCGGCAAAAGCCGGGGATGTCTTGGTAAGTGGGGAGTGGATTGCCGCGGCCTTCGGCCTCGCAATCACGGGATTCGCGCCACGCGGCCACGGTTTGGCTGATGCGCTCAATCACTTCATCGGTCAGCTCGCTTTGCACCCGGCTGATCATGGTGGCTTGTTTGCGGGCGTCGATGAACAGCACTTCGCCCTTGCGCTTTTTCTGCTTGGCCAAGAACCACAGGCACGCGGGGATTTGTGTGTTGAAGAACAGCTGGCCGGGCAAGGCCACCATCACTTCCACCACATCGGCATCGACCATGGCGGCGCGGATTTGGCCTTCGCTGTTTTGGTTTGAACTCATGGAGCCGTTGGCCAACACAATGCCCGCCCTGCCCGTGGGCTTGAGGTGGTGCAGGATGTGTTGAAGCCAGGCGTAGTTGGCGTTGCCTTGCGGCGGCGTGCCATACACCCATCGGGGATCACCTTCAAGACTCTGGTGCCACCAGTCGGAGATGTTGAAGGGGGGGTTGGCCATGATGAAGTCGGCGCGGAGGTCGGGGTGCTGGTCGCGGGTGAAGGAGTCGGCGGGCTCTTTACCGAGGTTGTAGTCGTAGCCGCGAATGGCGAGGTTCATGGCGGCAAGGCGCCATGTGGTCGGGTTGGACTCCTGACCGTAGATGGAGATGTCGCCAATACGGCCACCGTGGGATTCAATGAATTTTTCGGACTGGACAAACATACCGCTTGAGCCGCAGCAGGGGTCGTAAACCTGCCCTTGATGGGGGGCAAGAACGGCCACCAGTGTTTTGACAATACTGGGCGGCGTGTAGAACTGGCCACCTCGTTTGCCTTCGGCGCTGGCGAATTGGCCGATAAAGTATTCGTAGACCTGACCGAGCAGGTCGGATGGGCTCTGACCGGTTTCGCCAAAGCCGATTTTGGAGACAAGGTCAACCAGTTCACCGAGTTTGCCGTCAGGAAGCTGAACGCGGGCGTAGCGTTTATCGAGAATGCCTTTGAGTTTGGGGTTTTCAATTTCAATAAGAGTCAGCGCTTCGTCTATGCGTTTGCCAATGTCGGGCTGTTTGGCCTGTGCGCGGATGCTCTCCCAGCGGGCTCCTTCGGGCACCCAGAAGACGTTGGATTCCCGGTAGTAGTCACGGTCTTCGAGCTCTTCAATAAGATAGCTTTGATTGGTGTCGCTGAGATAGTAGTCGTCATCGGAGTCCTGAAAGCGCAGGGTGAGCTGCATTCGGTGAGTCTGAAACGAGTCGGAGATATATTTCAGGAAAATAAGGCCAAGAACGATATGCTTGTATTCTGCCGGGTCCATGTTGGCCCGCAACTTGTCTGCAGAGGCCCAAAGCATTTTTTTGATCTCTTCTATCATTCGATTTTTATAGTGTTATGGTCATTTATACTGACCATAGTTCAATGGAATGGCGTTTGGTTGAAAAATTCATGCCAAACATCAAGAGAGAGCGCTCAACCTGCAGCAAGAAATATCCGAGCATCAATATACAGAAGGGCTTGAATTTACAGCGTTTCAGCGGGTTGATTTTTTGCCCCTGGCACAACCGTCGAGATCAAAGCGATTGCATCAACAACGGAATATTACAGGGCTGGAAAAAAACAAAAAGGCACCGGGTTGTTGCCGATGCCTTTTTGGTGAGAGGGTTATACACCCATAAACCTTTGGAAGTCAAATTCCACTCTGACAATCAGCTTCCGATGTACTCCTTCAATATCTTGCTGTACGCCGACTGGCGAAGCCTGCGTATGGCCTTTTCCTTGATCTGGCGTACACGTTCGCGGGTCAGGCGGAACTTCTCGCCAATCTCTTCGAGCGTAAGCGGGTTATCCATGCCGATGCCGAAGTAAGACTTGATGACGTCTGCTTCACGGGGGGCAAGGACGGAGAGTGAGCGCTCGACCTCAAGGGTGAGTGAGTCGCGGTTCAGGCCGTAATCGGGCAGGTGGCCGTCGTTCTGCAGCACATCGAGCAGACGGTTATCGTCACCCTGTGCAAACGGTGCATCAACGGAAACATGGCGTCCGGCGATTTTCAGGGTGTCGGCGACGTCCTGTGAATCCATTTCAAGCAGGGTTGCCAGCTCTCTGGTGTTCGGGTCGCGTTCAAATTCCTGCTCGAGCTGGCTGTATGCCTTGCTGATCTTGTTCAGGGTTCCGACCCTGTTGAGCGGAAGTCTTACAATGCGCGACTGTTCGGCCAGAGCCTGAAGAATGGACTGGCGAATCCACCAGACCGCATAGGAGATAAACTTGAAACCTCGGGTTTCATCAAACCGCTTCGCGGCCTTGATAAGACCAAGATTTCCTTCATTGATCAGGTCACCCAGGGTCAGACCCTGATTCTGATACTGTTTTGCAACAGAAACCACAAAGCGGAGGTTACCCTTGATCAACTTGTCGAGGGCACGCTTCGCCCTCTTGTATTCGGTCGTATCGACCGGCATATCAAAACCCTCTTTGATCGCTTTGGTCAGCTTGACCTCATCTTCAGCGGTCAATAAATCATATTTTCCTATCTCCTGCAGATAACGATCAAGCGAGAGACTCTCCCGATTGGTTATCTGTTTGCTTATTTTGAGTTGCCTCATGTATACTCTCTCCTTGCGAACTTCAGCGTTTTAACTTTCCTGACGGCATGCAGGTAGCAATGACAAGCCGGAAAAGTCGGAATATATTATTTCATTCGCACTAATTCTAAAGAAAAGATTTTTTCGCACTCATAGCAACACCGTCAGACTGAGGCAAAGAAATACAACAATCCCTGCCTCATCAATCGCTGAGAACAGTAAGATTGTTGCCAAGTTTTTCGAGGGTCTCCTCGGCCTCCCTGAGCTTTTCACGCTCTTTACCAATGACATCTGGTGGTGCATTATTGGCGAACCCTCCGCTTGACAATTTTTTCTTCAGCGAGGAAACATAGGAGCTGATATTATCAATCTCTTTCTGAAGCCTGAGACGCTCCTTGTCGAATGATATCAACCCTTCCAGCAGCACAAATAGTTCATTGCCTGCAACCACGGAACCTGCGGCATGTGGCGGGCGCTCGCCACCATCCATTAGTTGCGGGATACATTGACCAAGCGCAGCAATCAGCGGAAGATTGGCTGCAATGAGCAGTCGATCCTCCTCAGTGCCCGGACGGAAAAGCACAGATGCCCGGATACCATGAGGAACACCAAAAAGTGAGCGGAGGCTCCTCACCTCGGTAACCAGTTCCTGTATCAGGGAAAAACCACCAAGTTCTCTGCCTGCAAGTGCACTGTCGGAAAGAGGCATCGGCGATAAGGCAACACTCTCTTCCGGTGAACGCTGAAGCACCTGATGCCATATCTCGTCGGTAATGAAGGGCATCACCGGATGCAGCGCCTTGAGTGTACCCTCAAGCACAGAAACTGCAAGGCAAACCGTCTGCTGAGCCTCTTCTCGTGTCAACTCTCCTGCAAGCCTGACTTTGAGAGCTTCCAGATACCAGTCGCAATAGTCGCGCCAGAAAAAATCATAGAGATTTTTGACAATGTCGTTGACCCTGAATTGTGTGAAGGCGGTGTGGTAGCGTTCAAGCATGTCATGATATCCGGCAAGCAGCCACTTACCGGCAAGATCACCTGCTGCGGAACGGGGCTCTAAGTTCAGATACACGGCCGCAAACTCTTCATGATCGCGGAAATATTTCTCGCGCTGCATGAAGACAAGACGGGAGGCGTTCCATATTTTGGTGGCAAAATTCCGACCGAGTTCGCACTTTTCCTCACCGAAGAGCACATCCTGCCCGAGGGGGGCAATATAGATAATGGTAAAACGCAGGGCATCGGTGCCGTAGGTGTCCATCACCTTGATCGGGTCGGGCGAGTTACCGAGCGACTTTGAGAGCTTGCGCCCCTTCATATCACGGATGATGCTGGTAAAATAGACGTCGCGGAAGGGAACTGCCCCCTTGAAATAGAGCCCGGCCATCACCATTCTTGCAACCCAGAAAAAGATAATATCCGGGCCTGTCACCAGCGTATCGGTGGGATAAAAGGCCCTGAGATTTTCATTATCACTCTGCTTCTCTGTCCAGCCGAGTGTTGTCAGCGGCCAGAGCCAGGAAGAGAACCAGGTGTCGAGCACATCATCGTCCTGTACCAGTTTATCGGTACCGGCAAGATGGCATGCCTCTTCGTAGGATGCGGCCACCCAAACCTTGCCCTCACCGTCATACCATGCCGGAATGCGATGCCCCCACCAGAGTTGACGGGAGATGCACCAGTCGCGGATATTGCCCATCCAGTGACGGTAGGTATTGATCCAGTGCGGGGGGTGAAAGCGTATTTCGCCATCATTGACAACCTGCAGGGCACTTTCGGCCAGAGGTTTCATTTTGACAAACCACTGCTCGGAGAGATAGGGCTCAACGACCACATCGGCCCGCTCGGAATAGCCTACGTTATGTTCATACTCCTCAACACGGACAAGGTTGCCAAGCTCTTCGAGGTCAACAAGAATTTTTTCGCGGGCAACGAAGCGGTCCATGCCGCCATAACCATACTCGTCGGTCATTTTGCCATCCTTGCCGACAACGGAGAGAATGGGGAGATTATGACGTTTGGCTACCTCATAGTCGTTGGCGTCGTGCGCCGGAGTGATTTTCAGCGCACCGGTACCAAACTCAATATCAACATAGTCGTCAGCGATAATGGGAATATAGCGCCCGGCAATGGGCACAACGGCAAGCTCGCCGACAAGAGCGGCATAGCGGGGATCGTTGGGGTTGACGGCAATGGCAACGTCAGCAAGAATGGTTTCGGGCCGGACAGTGGCAATGGTAATGAAACGACCAGGATGGCTGACAAGGGCATACTGAAGATAGACCAGACTGTCCCGGCGCGATTTCATAATCACCTCTTCATCAGAGAGTGCCGTCTGTGAAACGGGGCACCAGTTGATAATACGGGTGCCACGATAGATCAATCCGTCACGGTAAAGGGTGATGAAGGCGTTGATGACCGCTTTTGAGGCGCTCTCATCCATGGTAAAGAGGTTGCGCCGCCAGTCACAGGAGATGCCGAGCCTGCGCAGTTGCCGCAGAATGAGATCGCCGTACTCCTCCCTCCACTGCCAGACATGGCCAAGGAACTCCTTGCGTCCAAGGTCGTGGCGGGTAATCCCCTCTTTTTTCAGCTTGCGCTCGACCACCGTCTGCGTTGCAATGCCTGCATGATCGGTACCGGGAAGCCACAAGGCCTCTTTGCCGGTCATGCGGCTGTAGCGGATAAATATATCCTGCAGGGTATGGTTCAGTACATGGCCGAGGGTCAAACTTCCGGTCACATTGGGCGGAGGCATAAGCACGGTATAGGGCGTTTTGCCTGTATCGAGCACGCGGGAGCTTTCGGCGTGGAAACTGCCGAGTGCCTCCCAGTGCGCACTTCCCCACCGCTCTTCGACGTCGTGATGATTGTAACTCTTTTCCAGATTAAAAATTTCGGTCTGATCGCTCATGATAACATCGGTCGGGGTTAGTCCTTCTTTTCAGGCATGGGACGTTTCTGGAAAATGGCGTCGATAATACCGTACTCAAGCGCCTCCGTAGCATTCATCCAGCGATCCCTTTCCGAATCTTCGCGTATCTGGCGAACATCCTTGCCGGTATGGCTGGCAAGCAGTTCGTCGAGCAGCGTGCGGATCTTCTCTATCTCGCGCGCCTGGATAACAATGTCGGTCTCCTGTCCATGTGCGCCGCCGGAGGGCTGGTGAATCATGATTCTTGAGTGGGGAAGCGATGCGCGCTTGCCTTTTGCGCCACTAGCAAGAAGAAATGCACCCATGCTGGCCGCCATGCCGACACAGACGGTCGAAACTTCAGGACGGATATACTGCATGGTGTCGTAGATGCCGAGACCGGCAGAGACGCTTCCACCCGGTGAGTTGACATAGATGTAGATATCGCGTTCGGGATCTTCCGATTCAAGAAAAATAAGCTGAGCCATGATGAGCCCCGCCACATGCTCGTCAATTCCGCTGCCGAGAAAAATAATGCGTTCACGTAAAAGGCGTGAAAAAATATCGAAGGCCCGCTCGCCTCGCCCCGAAGTTTCTATAACCATGGGCACAAGAGTGTTGGTGATGCCCTCTTCTATCGCCCCTGAATACATTTTTCTGGCATGGTGCTCAAAACCGAAATTAATATTTGCCATAACTTTATTTTTGTTTGAAATTGGTAAGTCATTCAACACCGGATCGGCCCCATGGGAGCCATGCCCGAAAAGCTCAACTGGAACTCTATGTCCTGATGCTCAAAATACGCAGTGACAACAATAAATCAAGACTTACCGTTTCAATTCGCAAAAAAAGAGAGATACCCGATCTTGGGTGAAAAGATGGAAAATGAAGCTATTTCCC
This sequence comes from uncultured Chlorobiaceae bacterium, assembly GCA_903824295.1. Lineage (GTDB taxonomy): Bacteria > Bacteroidota > Chlorobiia > Chlorobiales > Chlorobiaceae > Chlorobium. The sequence continues at coordinate 20,214 of CAIJWE010000007.1, read as the reverse complement.
TATATTTTTTCAAGAAAGGCCATTCCTATCCAGTCAACTACGTAAACAGTAAATAATACACACCAATAATGCAGGTACGCCTCATCTCGGTCACCACTCCCCTTATCCAGGTTGACAGTCAGCCACTCTCCCCCGAAGGACTTATCGCCTATTGCGCACGGGTATCCAGCCCTCACCAGGAGACTCCCGACTATGAAAAACTGCTTGCCTACTGTATTGCGCACAAGCACTGGAGTGTTTTTGAAATGGTGGATATGACCGTTGAAATTGTGACCTCAAGAGCCATTTCACCACAGATTCTTCGCCACAAAAGTTTTCAGTTTCAGGAGTTCTCACAACGCTATGCCAAAGCGCAGGAGATTGAGCGATACAAGCCGAGACGGCAGGACAGCAAAAACCGCCAAAACTCGCTGAACGATCTCGATGAAGAAACAAGAGAGTGGTTTGATGAAGCACAGGAACGCATTGCCCGATTGACACTTGAAGCGTACAACGAAGCTCTTGAAAAGGGTATTGCCAAGGAGTGCGCCCGGGTACTCCTGCCGATGGCTACCCAGACAAAGCTCTATATGAAGGGCTCGGTGAGAAGCTGGATCCACTATCTGGAAGTACGAACCGACAAAAGCACACAGTTGGAACACCAGGAAATTGCCCATGAAATCAAAAAAATTTTCATGACACAATTCCCTGTTACGGCCTCTGCGCTTGCCTGGAGCTAAACTTTCAGCATGGCAAGCAGGGTGACCAGCTCACTTTTCAGATCGCGGCGATGAATGATTCGGTCGAGAAAACCATGTTCAAGCAGAAACTCGGCTCGCTGGAACCCTTCAGGCAGATCCCTTTTGATGGTATCGCGGATCACCCTGGGGCCTGCAAATCCGATAAGGGCTTTCGGCTCGCTGATATTGATGTCGCCAAGCATGGCGAAGGATGCACTGATCCCGCCCATGGTCGGATCGGTCATCAGGGAGATAAAAGGAAGCTTTCTTTCGCTCAGCCGGGTCAGTCGTGCGGCGGTCTTGGCCATCTGCATGAGACTGAAGGCGCCCTCCATCATCCTCGCTCCGCCCGACTGTGAAATCACAAGAAGAGGAGCGTCAAGCTCGAGTGACTTATCGACGGCGCGTGCTATTTTTTCACCGACCACCGAGCCCATTGAGCCACCGATAAAGCCGAAATCCATCGCTGAAACAACAAGAGTGCTGCCGCCGCTCTCTCCATAAGCATTACGGCATGCCTCAGTTTTTCCGCTCTTTTCAATGGTATCATGTACCCGGTCAGGATATTTTTTTGTATCAATAAAACCGAGAGGGTCGGCTGAACGCAGGTTATCATCAAACTCGGAGTACTTGTCGCCGTCAAAAAGAATCGAAAAATACTTATAAGGGGAAATTCTGAAATGGTGACCGCACTCCGCACAGGTAAAGAAATGATCTTCAAACTGTTTTTTATGAAGCACCGCTCCACATTTTTCACATTTCCACCACAACCCTTCCGGCATATCACGCTTTTCGGTCGGACGTATTGAAGGTTTTACCCGTTTGAACCAAGCCATTTTCAAAATGAAGTGTAAAGGTTATACATTAAAGCTCAAGATAGGAAGTCCGTATGAGATTCTCAAAAGCAGCCGGAAGAAAGAGCACTTATCAAAGGTTTACGAATCAGGAGCCGCAACATTGTTGAAGAACGTCAGAACAATTTTTTGCATAGCGTCACTTATTGCAGCCCTCATGCCGGGATTGACCGGGCCTGCGGATGCCGCTGCCTCACCAGCCTCATTTTCCATTATCTATCCCGATACACTTAAACTACCCATGCGTCGCTATGTGATTAGCCATGCCATGAGGCCGGCAAGAAAAAGCGTCGGTCTTGCCCTCTCGGGCGGTGGTGCCAACGCTCTTTCGCAGATAGGTGTGCTCAAAGCTCTTGATGAAGAGGGGGTTCCTGTTGACTTTATTGCAGGCACAAGTATGGGGGCAATTATCGGCGGGCTCTACAGTTGTGGATACAGCCCGGATGAACTTGTAGAGATCGCCAACCGCCTGAACTGGCAATCGATGATTTCGCTCCATAACGATTATTCTCGATCAAACATCTTTCTTGAGCAGCAAAAGATCCGCGACCGGGCATCCATCGCAATCCGTTTCGATAAACTGAAGCTGTTGATTCCAAAATCGCTTAATTCTGCCCAGGAACTGACCGAAACCCTCGATCTTCTGGCTTTAAACAGTCTCTACAAGGCCTCCGGTAATTTTTCAACCCTTCCAGTCAATTTCAGGGCTGTATCGACCGACCTTGTGTCGGGAAAACGTATCACGCTGACCTCCGGTTCTCTTTCAGAAGCAATGCGGGCAAGCAGCACCGTCCCGATTCTTTTTGAACCGATCAAGCGTGACGGCCGCCAACTCGTTGATGGTGGACTCGTTGCCAATCTTCCTGTTGATGAACTTGAGACCATCAACGCACGCTATAAAATTGCCGTTGATACACATGGCAGCATGTACGCGACCAGCGGAGAACTTGATCTTCCCTGGAAAGCTGCCGATCAGGCAATGACCATTTTGACCAAACTGCAATATCCTGCTCAGTTGGCAAAAGCTGACATCGTCATCGCTCCCGACCTCAGTGAACATAAAGCAACCGATTTTTCAGATATCAAAGCTCTTGTGGATGCTGGATATTCAAAAGGAAAGCTTCTTGCCGGAACGATAAAACGCAGCATAGAAGAGAAACTTGTCGGCGGCATGGCAATCGGAAAATACTCAAAAACCATTTGTTTCGCGGAAGATCGTCCGGAATTCCGGGAGCACTACCTTGTTGTTTCGGCTCTTGTCCGCAATGCAACCAACCTCACTCAGACCCTTCGGGAACTGCTCGAAACCGATCTCTTCACCAGGGTCTACGCAAAAGTGGACAGCAAGCGCAAAGCCGTAGAATTTCACCTTGAACCGCTGCCAGAAATACAAAAAGTCACGGTTGCCGGAGGGCCGTCCGATACGCTTTTGCAAGAGGAGATCGAATCCTGTTTCAGGCCGATAACGAAAACACTCTATACCAATGCAACTGGCACAACTGCACTCGAAGCTCTGATAAAAAAATACCGGAAAAAAGGATACAGCCTTGTTACCATCGAAAGCTCTCGAATGGACGGCTCTACGCTTCAGGTAAAGCTCTCTTCCGGAAAACCGGAGAGCATCGAAATAGACCAGGACAAGAATATCACAGAAATAACTCCTGTGAAGCGGGAAATAAAAATTGATACAACGCGCACGTTCAACATTCGACATGCCGAAGAGTCCGTCGATAATCTTTTCGAAACAGGAGCCTTCAACCGTGTATCCATTTCCGAAGACTCTCCTGCGGTAGCAACCCAGGATGGACGTGCACTGCTCAAATTTTCTCTTGAAGAAAAAAACTCATCGGTGCTCCGGCTTGGATTGCGTTATGATGAGACCAACAATGCACAGTTTCTTCTTGATGTCCGAAACGAAAACCTCGGAGGAACAACAAACTCAATCGGCGGCTGGCTGAAAACAGGAAGCAAAAGTAACCTCCTGAACCTTGAGTTTAATGTGCCGCGCATCGGACAATCACACCTGACCTTCTCCTCACGGCTCTTTTATGATGAGCATTCTTTTGAAAATCGCAATGCAAAAGACAACACAAGAAATTATGGAATACAGAAATATGGTATCAGCCCGGCCTTCGGTATAAGAATCCGGAAAAACGGAAAACTTGTTGCCGATGTGACCTTGCAGAATTCCCAATCCTATGCTGAAAAGGGCTCTGGCACTGCACTGCCGACAGCTACAACCAATATGCTCTCCATCGGCACACAGTTTACCCTTGACTCAAGAGACAACCCAGTGATTCCGACGTCAGGGAGCTATACCAACCTCAGATATTCGGTGACACCTGCACTGGTTGATCATGGCAATATTTTCTGGCAAGCATCGGGTAACCACGAAGAAAATATCCGGATCGGAAGCAAAACAGTGCTACAGCTTTCAGGACTCTTCGGTTTGAGCAGCAACAACTTGCCCCTGTCGGAGAAATTTTTTCTTGGTGGGCAGGGCACTTTGTGGAGCCAGCGCTTCATCGGATTAAAAGAAAACGAACTCCCCTGCGACAATATGGTTGCTGCCGGACTGCAGTTGAGCTACAAGCCATCATTTGCCATTATTTTTCCGGTATCGCTGCTTCTGCACTACAATGTCGGAAATGTCTGGAAGGAGCTCAATGATATCTCTTCGACCCGTATTATTCACGGCATTGGAAGCAGCATGATTTGGGAAACCCCTCTCGGCCCGACAAGATTAACGGTTTCAAAAGCTTTCACCTTTCCCCAGGAAGATCTGGCTATTGAGCAAACATCGTTAAGATTTTCAGATACAATCATTTATTTCAGTATCGGCCATAACTTTTGAGCAGCACTTTTTTGTATTATCAAGACATCCGGGAAGCTTTCGTGACCACATCAGACCAGGAAAAATGCTCATGACACAGGAACAGGACAACATTGATACGCAGCAAAAACCTCATATACTGGTCTGTAACGATGATGGCATTGAAGGTGAAGGCATTCATGTTCTGGCGGCGGCAATGAAAAAAATCGGGCGGGTTACGGTTGTTGCTCCTGCCGAACCACACAGCGGGATGAGTCATGCCATGACTCTTGGCGTTCCGCTGCGGATCAAGAAGTTTCTGAAAAATGGACGTTTTTTTGGATATACCGTCTCAGGAACCCCTGTAGACTGCATCAAGGTTGCCCTGAGCCATATTCTGCCATCAAAGCCTGACCTTATTGTCTCGGGTATAAACTACGGCAGCAATACCGCTATGAACACACTCTATTCGGGCACCATCGCAGCAGCCCTTGAGGGAGCCATTCAGGGAATCAGCTCACTTGCATTTTCTCTGACAACGTATGAACATGCCGATTTTACCTATGCCGCAAAATTTGCACGCAAACTGGCAAAAAAAGTGCTTCTTGAAGGGCTGCCGCCGGATACTATTCTCTCGGTCAATATTCCGAATGTAGCGGAATCGCAGATTTCCGGTATTGTCATCACCCGGCAGGGGCGTTCACGCTGGGAAGAGTCGGCAATTGAACGAAACGATATGTTTGGAAACCCTTATTACTGGCTCAATGGTACACTGCGTCTGCTCGATGATACGCTGCACGAGGATGAATTTGCCATACGCCACCATTATGTGACCGTCACACCGCTCTCATGCGATCTGACCAACCACGCGCTTATCGGCGCCCTTGAACAATGGAACCTGCAAAAATAATATTGTGAACACTTTTCTGCTTGATTACAAACAGATCCTTACACCGAAAAAAGGATTTTCAAAGCTTTTCCGCGCCTATACATCGGAGGGCCCAGAGCGTTCGGAACTGATTTCTGAATGCTTTCATCTTGATTACCAGAGAGAGGCCGATTACTATCGACAACTTGGACTGCTTGGTTCAAGAACGTTTGACCGAGACACCCTTGTACGGCTCCTTTCGAAACAAAACAGCCGCTACGGAGCCACAGAACTTCACCTCCGGGAGATTGAAAAACTTCGCTCCCCGCGATGCATGGCCATCGTTACCGGACAGCAGCTCGGCCTCTTTACCGGTCCAATCTATACCATCTACAAAGCGCTGACGGCCATTATTTTTGCAGAACGCCAAAAAGCCCTTTTCCCTGAATACGATTTTGTGCCAATATTCTGGCTTGAAGGTGAAGACCATGACTTTGACGAATCGGCCCACACTGCGATTTTTTCTGAAAACCAGGTTGTTCATTTCAAACAGGAGCCTTACCGACGCATGGCGGATCAGATGGTTGCCAACAGTTGCTTCGGTGAGGAGATTCATGATACCGTCGAGGAATTTCTTCAGCTCCTGCCTGATTCCATCCACAAAGAGAGTGTCTCGACCATTCTCAGGGAGCACTATTTTCAAGGAAATACTTTCGAGATGAGCTTTGCCTGCACCATGATGCGACTCTTCCATGAACAGCCGCTGATTCTGCTCTCAAGCCAGGATCCCGAGTTCAAAAAGCTTTCATCCAAAATTTTTTTACAAGAGCTCTCATCCTCGCCCACCTCCTCCTATAATGTGATTGCACAAAGTTCACGCCTCGAAAATCTCGGCTATAATGCACAAACAAAACCAAGATCAGTCAATCTTTTTCATATCAACCATCTTGGCCAGCGACAAAAAATCGAACATCCAACAGAGAACTCTTTCTCGATTTTACCCGAAAAACAGTACTACTCAAAACCCCAACTGCTTGAACTCTGTCAGGAGCACCCTGAACAGTTCAGCCCCAACGTCGTCCTCAGGCCAATTCTCCAGGATTACGTCCTGCCGACCTTTGCCTGCATTGCCGGACCTGGAGAGATCAGCTACCTTGCACAGTACCGGAAAAATTACGAGCACTTTGGCCTCACCATGCCGTTTATCATTCCCAGAGGGAGCTTTACACTTGTTGAACCGAAAATAAGCCGCATCATGGACAAACTGCTCCAGGTAATCGGAAAACCAGGCGTTTCGCGCAAACAAATATACAATGCCGTATTCGGTGACCTGCAGCAACTGAAAAAGAATGCGGTTGGCATCGCTGAAAATCCTCAACTTGAGGCTCTGTTTGAAGAAGCAAAGATGGAGATCAGCCGGGTGTTTGCCTCCCTTGAGCCAGTGCTTGCCAAGATAGACACCACTCTTGAACCGATGCTGGCCGCATCGACGGCCCAATCGGCAAAAATTATTGAAAATATTGAACAAAAAACATGGAAAGCCAGCCGGCGCAAACATGAAGAACTTCTTGAGCAGATACTGAAAGCAGAAACCGCATTTTTTCCGGATGGATTGCCCCAGGAACGACTCATTAACATCTTTTATTATATCAACAAATACGGCATGGAGCTGATTGATACCCTGAAAAATCTACTGATCGGACATGCAACTGAAGCACATATTATTGTGGAACTGTAAGCGTTGCAAGCCTTATTTGCCACACGGATGCTGCTCATCCTCCTTTTGCAGCAGGCGACAGCAGTTGCAGACAAGATGATGCAACTCATCTGTCGAGGCCTCTTCACAGATTTTTTTGACCGCCATCTCAATCTCCTTGCGGTAACTTCTGCTCTTCACTGATTGCATGCCCCGCTTTTTATGAATATACTGAGAGACGGCGGCAGGTGTGACTCCGAGTTTCTTTGCTGCTTTCGATTGGGTCATGCCGATTTTTACGAGTTCAATGGCAAGGTCGGCCCTGATTTGGGGAAGGTAGTACCAGACAGCTTTTTCACAGGGAAATATCACGATAACGCACTTTTTAAATTGACAGGAATAACACTCACAGTTTTTTGGTAATAATGTTTTTTTCGTTTAAATCCATCACAAGCTGGACTCTTCTCCTGCTTTTGCTCATGCAGTTCATACCACTGAGCCGCTTGAACCCTCCATCGGTTTCACCCATGCAGGCTCCCAACTTCATCAAAAGTGCCCTGAAAAAGAGCTGCTATGACTGCCATTCCAACGAAACCCGCTGGCCGGCCATGGCATGGATAGCTCCGGCCTCCTGGCTTGCCTCCGGCATCGTCACTTCAGGCCGGAATGCCCTGAATTTTTCAGCATGGAAGAACAACAAAAAAAGAGAAATCCGGGACGTCGTTTCCGGCAGAACTGCTCATCAAGGGCTCTATTACCTCTGGAAACCCGATGCAAAACTGAACGTTACTGAAACCAGCTCACTTCTGAAATGGCTGGAGTGACTCTTGAAAAAGAGCAATCCCTCCATTAAAAATTCAGAGAATAGCCGTCAGGATAAAATCTTTTGATAATTTTGATGACCTCTTCCGGAGAGTCTTCAAGATAAATGAATTCAAGATCGTCAGGACAGATATAACCCTTCTGACGGCACATCGTCTCTTCAATCCAGTGGTAGAATCCCTCCCAATAACGTTTCCCTACCAATATAACCGGAAAACGTTCACTCTTCCCCGTCTGTATCAATGTAACAGCTTCCATTACCTCATCAAGCGTGCCAAAACCACCGGGCAAGGCAATAAATGCCTGTGCATATTTCATGAACATCACCTTGCGCACAAAAAAATAGTCAAAACTGAGCAGTTTATCTTGATCAATATACTTATTGGGCCGCTGCTGGTTTGGAAGCTTGATATTGAAACCGATAGATGCACCTCCTGCTTTTTTGGCTCCCTTATTTGCCGCAGTCATAACTCCCGGCCCACCTCCGGTGATCACCGAAAAGCCTTCAGCGGCAAGCAGGCGGCCAAGTTTCTCTGCAAGACAATATTCAGGACTGTCGGCAGGTACCCTTGTAGAGCCAAAAACAGCAACCGCAGGAGCTGCATCAGACATCATCTGAAAACCACTGACAAACTCCGCCATAATTTTGAAAACCCGCCATCCGTCAGCCATAAAATCAGTTTTACGGCTTGAGCCAACACGCCGGACAGAACCATTGCCGTCACGATCATTCTCTTTTACCGAAGAACAGCGATATATATCCATACACGCATACCCTCTCAATCATAGACTACAGTTCAAGAAAATTCCGGATGATTTTTTTACCCTCACTGGTCATGATAGATTCCGGATGAAACTGAACACCATAAAGCTTAAGCGACTCCGAATCCATCCCCATGATCACGCCATCCTCAGTCCACGCACGGATAACAAGAGTCTCCGGAAGTGTCTGGCGTTCCACGATGAGTGAATGATACCTTGTTGCCACAAACGGATTGTCAACGCCAATAAAAATACCTCGGTTGTCATGGTAAACCTGCGAGGTCTTGCCATGCATGATCTTGGCCGCACGCACCACATTTCCACCCAAAGCAGCGCCGATCGACTGATGGCCCAGACAGACCCCGAGAAGAGGAATTTTACCCTTTACAGCATGAATCAGCGGTACCGATACACCGGCATCAGTTGGAGTCCCCGGGCCGGGCGAAATAACAATCTTGTCGGGAGCCATCGCGACTATCTCCTCTACTGAAAGCTCATCGTTGCGGTACACCTCAACCATCTCCCCCGACTCTCCAATATACTGTACCAGGTTATAGGTGAAAGAGTCATAATTATCGACAACAAGAATCATGCATATTCATGCTTAAAATTTAGACAAATAACCGCGACGAGCTCTGCGTACGAGCCACAAAACGGAACATCGACTCATAATGACTGCTCATCACAACCTGGCGACGTTCCATAACCCTTCGAGCTGTTTCAACAGCCTTTTCAATCTCATAAGGCTCAAAACCATCAACGCCACCCCACGCAAAAGAGGGTACCTCTTTTGGAGGAAATCCACCGCCGAAAATGTTCGCCCCTGTTCCAACAATGGTTCCGGTATTGAACATCGAATTGATGGAGCACTTGCTGTGGTCACCCATCAGCAGTCCAAGAAACTGCATGCCTGTCTGCTGCAACCGACCATTGTGCAATAATTTTATCCGGCTGTAGTTATTCTTGAGATCACTCGTATTGGTGCCCGCACCAAGATTACACCATGACGAAATGTACGAATGGCCAAGAAAACCGTCATGCTGCTTGTTGACAAATGGCTCAATAAGAGAATCCTCGACTTCACCGCCAACTCTCGATGCTGTCCCGACAGCCACATTGCTGTAAAGTTTTGCACCTATTTTTACCCTCGACCATGGAGCAAGAAAAACATTCTGCATCAGCACAGCCTGCGGGTCAACAATCGAACCAGCCCCGACTGCCACAAAACCATCGTCGGCATCAAGGACCGCTCCCGCCCGAACAACAGCTCCAGGAGCAACATAAATATTTGAACGGTTGACCATTGCTGCGGAAGAGTGGACCTGCCCCTCAATACGCCCAAGCTCAAGGGTTTCAGCATCTCGCAGAAGCTCATCGGAATGAAACGCTATCATATCCCAGAGATGAGTGATAACGCGGAACCCCGTAACCGCCTCTGTAATGAGCTCTCCGGCAAGGGCTGATGTATCAAACAGGTCTGGCAAAAGACCTTCGTCATCGGTAATCAGGGAGCCCGGCACTCTTGCAAAGAGCAGAACATCATCCTGCATATAGGCTGTTCCTGAATCAAAGGCACCTTCAACGACTGCTCTGGAGGCGGCCTCATCAAAAACGATACGCCCGTTGACCAGCAACACATCATGCTCTACTAACCGATTGACCACACTGTCAGGATGCTGTTCAGCATAAAAGGGAGCAAGATAGCGGCGAAGATGCCACGTAAGTTTCACCTCTCCCCTTATCGAAGACTCAAGCTTTTCCTGAAGGGAACGAAACCCAGTACGAAGAGCATATACCGGTTTAAGATTGACGAGCGGCCTCAGTTCCGAAACCCTTGTATCTTCAAAAACGACAACCTGCATAAAGCAAACGCCCTTTATATCTATGAAGCATTTAACGTTGCACCCTAACCTGCAAGTGAATATAAAAAAAGCCGTGAACTTGCCCGGTCTTTAATAAAGCCACTCCTTTTTAAAAAATTGATGCAAAAAGCATAACTTAGCCTCCGTAGGTAAAAATCCGAATAGTAATACTTGGGTTTATAGCCTCAGCATGACAAAAGCTGCCGCAAGAGGTACCTTAACATATGTAACACTGTATAGTTTACCTCAATCCACGAGAAAAGGGCCGGATCAAATGACACATCAGAACACTGCCGTTACAGGAGCCCTTGATACCGTATCAAAGAGCCACTGGAAAAGCCATCACCCTGTTGCAGGATATACCAAAGAGATGAGTGTGATTGATGGCAATATTATCCACACCTGGGTTGAGGTTAACGACGAGCAGAATATTGTCCTTGACTTTATGGACAGCGAACTGTTGCAGCTTGTGCTCACCGAATCTGATCTCCTGAACAAGCAGTTTCACATTCTGTTCGATCTGTCCCATATCTCCAGCATTACCTTCGGATACAAACAGGCTATTACCAATCTCATTTTTAACTGGAGCCCGATTCTCGGAGTCGTAGGTTTTTACAATATTGCAGACTCCATGCGCATAATCGTAGACACTTTTGCCGCGATCGCTCCTGAACCTATTTGCGTCATACTGGCCGAAACCTATGAAAAGGCCATTGAGTATACCATTGCATTCAAGAGAGGAAAGCATGCATCCATGGAATACTGCTCCGAGAAAATACTTGCAGATCATGCATTAAAAAAACGGTTTCTTGAGGCGATTGCGCGGATCTCCTGGCTTGATATGCTTGACGAGCAAATAACAACGCCACCGCCTGACCACCACTATTATCAATTTTTCAAGGCAATAGACTCCTTGCGCTCTGACCTTATCGCAAGGGAAGCAAAAAAAGAGAGTGAGCTGCAACTGCTTAAACAGGATTTTGAACATCGAATAACCCAGATGGTTATAAAAATAAATGCCCAAACGGAGGTGAACAAAAAATCGAGTCGCGACATGGAAAACGAAATAGCCGCTCTTACAAAAAGAATTGAGAGTCGGGATATGGAACTGACAAAACTTACGACGGTCATTACAGACAATAAACGCAGGTTGCGTGATCTTCTTGACCAGATAGGCTCACTGGAAATTGAGCCCGGCGTTAAAAGCACCATCACCAATTACTGCCTGAACCTTATTGACAAAGCGGTTATTGACAAACAACCGGACATCGAACTGAGGAGGTCCGATTCACTTTTTTTATCCACACTGCAGAAAAAGTTCCCTAACCTCAGCTCTCGCGAACTGAGAATAAGCCTGCTGGTGAAGTTGAACTACGACACATCACAGATTGCCAGTTCCATCGGTCTGTCGACAAGAGGAATAGAAAGTATCCGCTACAGAATACATAAAAAGCTTGGCCTTGGAAAACACCAGTCAATCAAGAGCTTTTTTTCAGAGCTCCCGATTCCATTTTAGGACGCCTATCGCACAGAGATTCCGTTTGGAACAACCGAAATCACAATCCTGCCGAAAATATCATCATAGACCTCCCCGTCCAAATGCATAACTTCCGCTGCGTCGAGCGTTACCTCCACACTCTTCGCCTTGCAGTAAAGAACCTGTGAATCGCTGATATGGGAGCCTCGAAGATATTTGAGCACATAGCCAAAAAACTGATGTTTTGGCACCGCCTTAAGAATACAGACATCGAGTAAACCGTCCGTTAAATCAGCATGCGGAGCTATCCTGAATTTACCGCCCTCAACTTTTCCATTCAAAACAGAAAAAACAAAAACCGGCTCGTGCAGTTCGATGATAGAATCCTCAAGAGTAATCTTGATCCCCATCATTAAAGGCTCGTAACCAAAAAGAACGCTGAGAAGCGCATAAACGTAAACGATCTCTCCTTTTAACCAGGTTGACTGTTGAACGCTTTTTGCAATTCTTCCGGTAAAACCGATACCCAGAGAATTGATAAAATAACGATGCCTCGCATTGCCATAAAAAACGCTGCCAAGATCAACATCGTTACTCTCCACTTCAAATAAATGGTTAATCCCGGAGACTATCCTGTTTTGGGGCGAGTGTGTTTTAACAAAATCATTTGCCGACCCGATCGGTAAGATTCCGATCGTGACCCCTTTTCCTGCAACGGCATTCACCACTTCATGAAGCGTCCCATCTCCACCGCACGCAATCATACAGGTTCCTGTCGCTGTCTCAGAACGAGCAATATCGCCCGCATGTCCCGCATAAGTTGTCGTGAAGAGAACCGAGTCTTGCCTTCCCGAGAGGAGAGCTTTTAGCCATGCAATCCTGCGCGAAGCACGCCCCTTGTCTGCTGCGGGATTAAAAATAAACAGGTAACGGGACATGTTTTTCGTCATACTGAAAAAAATAAAAATAGCTCAAATAGTCTTCCTGATTAATTACGCTGGCAAGATAACGGTAATGATCGAACATCTTGACTAACAAATAATGCACCCTCATGGCTCAGGCACCTGTACATTTTAACAAACTGACCGTTTGACCATATATAAATCAAATAGCTGTTGAGAGTATAACACAAAAAGCAAACGTGTTTTCACACAGAACTACAAAAATATTTTGCATTATTATAAAAAAAAACGAATATTACTGCCTGTAACACGTCGATCATCGGATGCTGAGGAGTTGGCGGTGAGTAGAAAATGACTTGTTCTGGCAGAGTGGGTAGTTCTGTTTTTAATGTTCTGCGGAAAACAAAACAGAAATTGAGGTGATCGAGTAGCGGTAAATAAATTTCGTGAAATCAGTGAAAGTGAGGTGAGCTGGGAGGATCCCTCATATTTTATACGGCACTCCTTCAAGCTGTTTAGAGAATCTGCCGTTTCAGGGACGTTGAACAGCGTAAAGATGTTACCATAAATCGAATAAACCGGATGATAAAATGAACGCACAAGTAGAAAATACCAATAAAAGCAATGTGGATTACGAAAAAGAGATTGCCGCTCTTCGTACCAGAATAGCAAATCAGGATCTGGAGCTGACAAGGGTTTCTACGGCAATTGCAGAGAAGACAAATTCCTTGCGTAATCTTCTTGACCAGATACATGCCCTTGAAATAGATTCCGCTGTCAAAAGGTTGATGACTGATTCCTGTTTGAGCCTTATTGAGACTGAAACTATTGAAAAACGTCTGAACATAGAGCTCACTGAGTCAGACTCTGTCTTTTTGTCGAAATTGCAGAAAAAACATGCCAACCTCAACCAGCGTGAGCTGAGAATCAGCCTTCTTGTGAAGCTGAACTACGACACCAGAGAGATTGGCCGCTCTGTCGGCATCTCAACAAGAGGTATGGAAAGCATACGCTACAGAATGCACAAAAAACTTGGCCTTGGAAAACACCAGTCAATCAAGACCTACCTGTCGGATCTTGCTGTTGCCATGTAAGTCAGGCGTACGCTGCATAAACATTGAAAGCCTCTGTTTCTCACTTGAAGCAGAGGCTTTTGTGCGTTCACACCCGGCCGGTTCTTTGCATGCCAAGTCTGACAGGGACGCCATCGGTTGAGCTGGGATTGTTGCGTCGGGCACCGATGAAATCAGGGCGGGATGACCCCGCCCCGACGGATATATAATCTGAGAAACGGTGGGTCAGCGGCCGATGATAAAAACGGTTTTAATATTGACGAATTCTTTGATGCCGTAGATTGCAAGCTCGCGACCATATCCTGACTCTTTAACACCGCCGAAAGGAAGACGCGGATCAGATTTTACCATGCTGTTGATAAAACAGCTCCCGACATCGAGCTGGTTGGCTATGGCAAGTGCACGCTCACGATTGGCGGAAAAAACGGCTGAACCGAGTCCATAAGGGGTGTCGTTGGCAATCATGATAGCCTCCCGGTCATCCATTGCTTCGATAAGGGTTGCAACCGGCCCGAAGGTCTCCTCGCTGTAAACCGCCATCCCCTTGCGCACCCCCGAAAGAGTGGTTGGGGGATAAAAAAAGCCTTTCCCGGAAGGGATTTCTCCACCACAAAGCAGTCGTGCTCCCTCTGCAACACTCCGGCAAACCTGTTCGTGAAGCTGCTGGCGAAGATCAAGACGCGCAATCGGCCCCACCTCCACCGCTGGATCAAAAGGATCGCCCACAATGGCCGACTTCATGCGATGCAAAAAAAGTGCCTCAAACTGATCCATAACGGAGGTGTGCACAATAAAGCGCTTGGCAGCGATGCAACTCTGGCCGGTGTTCAAAAGACGGGCCGCAATGCACTGCTCAACGGCCAGGGCAAGATCGGCATCATCAAGCACGATGTAAGGGTCACTGCCACCCAGCTCAAGCACACTTTTTTTCAGGGCACGTCCCGCCTTGGCGGCAACAGCGCGGCCTGCGGCAGTACTTCCCGTCACCGATACCGCCTTGACGTCTGCATGATCAATCATAAAGCCGGTCAGAGCATCAACATCTTCCAAAGCAAGATGCACGGTACGGTACAGATTATCAGGAAAACCTGCCTCACGGAAAAGCTCCTCAATGGCAATGGCCGAACCAGTCACATTGGGCGAATGCTTGACAACAACGGCATTGCCTGCCATGATGGCCGGTGCTGCAAAGCGAAAGACCTGCCAGAAGGGAAAATTCCAAGGCATAATGCCAAGAACCGTACCAATCGGCTCACAGCTCACCACTCCCCTTGCCCCGCCATCGAGCTCGCACTCTTCCGGCTTTAAAAAAAGTGGCGCCTGCTGAGCATAAAAGTCGCAAACCCAGGCGCACTTCACCACTTCAGCCTGCGCCTGAGCAAGAGGCTTGCCCATTTCACGGCTTATCAGTGCTGCATGGCGCTCCTTCTGCTCACGAAGAAGCTGGGCCATGCGCCGCATCAGTGCACTGCGCTCCAACAGCGGCACCTCTCTCCATAAAAGAAAATCATGATGGGACTGCCCTATAATCTCTTCAATCTCGCCGGAGTTCATGGTCTGATATTCGGCAATCACCTCTTCAGTCGCCGGATTGACGGTAAGAATCATTGGTCAGAATGGTTCAGGATGGTAAAAACTGGATACTCAAAAAAAGCACAGAAGTCAACTGTCGCGATCAATACTTTCATAGATCGCAAGATAACTTTCATAACGCTCAGGATCAATACGCCCCGACTCAACCGCCTTCAAAATACCGCACTCCGGCTCAACCGTATGCGAGCATGAAGAGTAGGCACAATCCTGCATAGCAGAGAGGAACTCCTTGAAATAAAAGCGCAGGTTTTCGCGGGTAATCCCTGAAAGATTGAACTCCCGTATCCCCGGGGTATCAATGATATAGCCTCCATGGGGAAGTGTGAGCATGATGGAGCTGCTTGTGGTATGGAGCCCTTTTCCAGTCTTCCAATTGGTTTCGCCCGTCCTAAGCCGCTCCGAGCCGAAAAGCTCATTGATCAAGGTTGATTTTCCCACCCCCGAGTGACCACTGAATGCCGACAGCTTGCCAGCAAGCACCTTACGGAGAGCCCTCATGCCGTTTTTCTCTTCGGCACTCGTATAAAGAATCCGGTAATTCAGGGCGTGATAGGGCTTCATCAGCTCCCGGGTCTGGGTCGAATCATCAAGATCCATCTTGTTGACGACAATCACCGTCTTCAACTGCTCCGATTCAGCAAAAACCAGATAACGGTCAATCAGGCGGGTACTGAGGGGAGGGTCAAAGGCCGAGACCACAACCACCAGTTGATCAATGTTAGCCGCAATCACCTGCACCTTCTCCTTGCTGCGGTTCCGGCGCAGATCCCTTTTTCTGGTCAGGGCACTCCGGCGACGCTCCACAAGGGTAATCACCGCTTCAAAGAGCTCCGTACCTGTTTCGGTCTCTTTCAGCACCACCCGGTCGCCGACAGCAACAAGTGATGCAAAATCATTCTCCGTCTTCGTTCCGGGGGTGGTACGGCACCTGAACTCTTCGCCCCCGTCGGTAACAACCATATATGTCGAGCCGGTCACCTCAATAACCATGCCACCGCTCACACCGCCAGCCTCTCTTTTACACTCCATCTTCACACTGCTCGCTCCCCTTCTTTATAAAAAAACTACCCGATATCCGCCAGAGCGAACCGGTCATGGTAATGATGCAAATAACACTCCCGTACACAACGGTGCGCGGCATCCCGCAACTGGCAATCCTCTTCGACAAGCCGGAATGCCGCAGCGCGGGCCGACTGCATGATATCAAAATCCTTGCTCAGATCGGCAACCCGTAATCCACTCAATGTCCCGGACTGCTCTTTTCCGAGAATATTGCCTGCGCCCCTTATTTTAGCATCAATTTCAGAAATAAGAAAACCGTCCGTCGTTGACTCCATCGCCGAAAGCCGTTCGCGCGCCTCAGCCGTCATTTTGGCATGAAGCAGAAAACAGGTGGAACGGTGCTCTCCCCGGCCAACACGCCCCCTGAGTTGATGCAGTTGGGCCAGTCCAAAGCGCTCAGCGTGCTCAATGAGCATGACGGTCGCATTCGGCACATCAACACCAACCTCAATAACCGTCGTACCCACCAGCAGATCAATTTCGCGGCGCCGGAACTGCTCCATCACCCTCTCCTTCTCATCCGGCGTCAGTTGGCCATGAATCAATCCAAGGCGCAGATCGGCAAAATAGTTGGCCGAAAGCTCCTGATAACTCTCCACCGCCGCCTTGAGATCCATTTTTTCCGACTCCTCAACAAGAGGATAGACAATATAACCCTGTCTTCCTTCTGCAATCTCTTTACGAAGAAAACCATACACCTTTACCTTTTCCGCTTCAGAAATCACAATAGTCCTGACCGCTACCCGTCCGGCAGGCTTTTGGCGGATCATCGAGACATCAAGATCACCGAAAACCCCCATAGTGAGTGTTCTCGGTATCGGTGTCGCCGTCATCAACAGCACGTGCGGGTGTACAGCCTTCTCCTGCAACGCCTTGCGCTGCAATACGCCGAAGCGGTGCTGCTCATCAATAATGACAAGGCCAAGACTGGTGTAGCTCACCGCCGGCTCAATCATGGCATGAGTACCAACCGCAATATGCAGCTCACCCGAACCGAGCGCCGCAAGCACCGCCTGACGCTCCTTTTTCCCTTGCTTTCCCGTCACCATGCCAACCTCAACACCAAGCGGATTGAAAAAACGCTTCATCACCAGATAGTGCTGCACCGCCAGAATCTCAGTGGGAGCCATGAAAGCCGACTGCAAACCGTTATCGACCGCAAGTGCCATGGCAAACATGGCCACAATGGTTTTGCCCGAACCCACATCACCCTGTAAAAGGCGGTTCATCGGGCTGCCACTTTTGAGGTCACGATAGATCTCGCGAATGGCATTTTTCTGGGCATCGGTCAAGGTGTACGGCAAACTCGCATGGAGCTTTCGGGTCACCTCTCCGGAATGGGTAAATTTTGCCGCCGCCCGGTTCCGCCGGATTGCACTGTGGCGCAAGGCAAAAAGGAGCTGGGCATAAAAAAGTTCTGTCCATTTCATCCGGTAACGAGCCCTTGCAAGCTGCTCATGCGAAGAGGGAAAATGAATTTCACGATAAGCCTCTGCAAGCGGCATCAGAGCGTTACTCGCAATCATGGAGGGAGTGAGATTCTCCTCCTTGCCCGGAGTCAACGCCTCAAAAGCACGGGCAACAAGGGTGCGGAAGGGCTTTGAACCAAGACCCGCCTGCTTCATCGCATCGCTTGTGGGGTAGAGAGGAATAATCTTGCCGGTGTTGTAGAGCTCTAAATCGCTGCACTCCCCACTGCGCGATTCCATGAGGTCGGGGCTGAGACGGTCGAAATCAGGATGCTGCATTTGCGCATGATGAGCAAAATAGCTCACCTTTCCATGAACCGCCAGCGACTCACCCTGCACAACGCTGCGGGAGAAGTAGCGAACACCCCTGAACCAGGTCAGCTCAAGCACACCGGTAGCATCACCAAGCCATGCCTTGAAACGCGCCCGACCGGGAGTGTCGCCGTCGAGCTGGGTTTTGATAACCGTACCGACAACCGTCACCGTCTCACCATCCGCAAGCGCCCCGATGCTCTTCATGGCACAACGATCGAGATAACGGCGCGGGAAATAATCAAACAGGTCATCAAGAGCCAGAATACCTGCCTCCTGCAGAACTAATGCCTTTTTTGAGCCGACTCCCTTGAGCCAGGTGATTGCGGTGGTACCGGTCATCTTAATGGTTGTAACTCGATTGAAATTCTTGTATATTTCCGCCTTTACTATTTTATCGGCAGTCCATATCATTTATTGTACGACAAAGTCAACGAAAGTCATGAAACAAGATATTCATCCAAAGTATACCGAAGTCACCGTCAACTGCGCAAACTGTGGCAACGCCTTCGTCACCCGTTCAACCCGTGCAACCATCAAGGTTGACATCTGCAACAACTGCCATCCGTTCTATACCGGAAAGCAGACCCTTGTCGATACCGCAGGACGCGTCGAACGCTTCAACAAACGCTTTGCAAAATCAACAGCAGCACAGGCAAACGCCTGAACACTAACCTATCGGAACAGCTATGAGTGTCAGAGAGGTTTATCAGAAAACTGAGCCAAAGATGAAAAAAACCATCGAGGCGTTTCAGCACGAGATCGCTTCGATCAGAACCGGAAAGGCGACAACAACACTGCTCGACCGTGTCAAGGTAGAGGCTTATGGCCAGCAGATGCCGCTCAAACAGGTCGGCAATATCAGTGTGCTTGATGTTCACACGCTTATTGTCCAGATCTGGGACAAATCAATGGTATCTGCCACCGAAAGGGCTATCCGCGACGCCAACCTTGGGCTCAACCCTGCCGCCGACGGCCAGAACATCCGCGTCAGCATTCCCCCGCTCACCGAGGAGCGCCGCAAGGAGTTTGTAAAACTCACCAAAAAATTTGGTGAAGATTCAAAAGTCTCTCTTCGGAACCGTCGCCGCGACATGATTCAGGAGATTGAAAAACTCGAAAAATCAAGAGTGATCAGCGAAGACGACAAGAACAAGGGCAAAAAAGATGCCGACGAAATGCTCCACAAATATGAAAAACAGCTTACCGATCTGATCACGCACAAAGAAAAAGAGATCATGGAGGTGTAGAGGATTGTGGCTCCAAAAATTTTTCAGTTCAGCAAGAGAAGCCGGGTACCCCCCGGCTTTTTTGCGTTTACTCTTCTCCAGTCAGCCTGCTTGAGCGCTCCCGATAAATGCAGCACTCGTAAACTGGACACCCTGCGCAAAAGGCGCTTTCCATTGAGTTCGAGAACCTCCAGGAGAGTACTACAACTTCTCCCACTCAAACCTGATGACGTTTCTTGCCTTGGGGTCAAAAACAATGCCAATCAGATACCGCTCGCCTTCATATTTCTCATAATACTTCATCCTCTTTATCTGCTCAAGTGGCTCCCCGTCGGTCACATTGAATTCAAAGAGAAAGGTTTTACCCTCAGCCTTCAGCGTAAGGTCAACTCTTCCCTTGTTGCTCACATCCTCGGCGATGATGTCCACTCCGATACTGGCAAAACAGGCATAGAGCACGCTGGCGTAAAAGCCCTCGTACCTCTCGATATCATTGTTGGTATAATTAGTGTAGGCGATGCTGGCAAAAAGGCGCTTGATAACAGCTTCAAGAGCTCCAACATCTCCAGTGTTCATGACAGCAAGCAGATCACGGCGGATCGGCTCTTTGTCCGAACCCCTGGTCATCGATCGCAAAATATACGCGTTGAAACTCATCTGCACCTCTTTATTGGGAAACCCCAACTCGTATCGAACTCCCAT
>CAIJWE010000006.1 GCA_903824295.1 uncultured Chlorobiaceae bacterium | reverse complement strand
TTCATAATAGAGACTGTGAATCTGCCGTTTCAGCTCACGCACCGTCCAGCTTCCATGAATAGACTCTACCTCATAAAAGCTGCGTTTGGTCGCATCTTCACATCGCAGCAGTTCAGCAATATGACTGAACGAAATCCTGCTCAACAGTTCATCGGGCGCAACCCCCGATTCGGGAGACAGTGACTCCCGAAAGTTGACTGCGGGCGCGAATGGCAAAAGCTTGTTTATCAATTCGGGAGACAGCGACTCCCGAATTGACGGGTAGGTCAAATAAAATTTACGGTATCGCCTCAGTTCCCGTGCTTCTGACCGGCTGACACCCGCTTGCATCAACCGTTCAGATAACAACTCAATAATTTTGTCACCATACCGGGCGCGATCGGCTCCCCGCAACTCGTACTCGGAGATATAACAACCGATAAGCCAGTTGCGAAGAGTCAGGCTCGTGTTAACCGCACGGGAAGCTTGTGCCGCCAGTTCAGCATGAACCTGCCCGATAGCCGAAACCAGTTGCTCGAACGACAATGAAAATAACGCAGGAGTTGCCATGCTTACACCCCCTCCCTGTTTTCAAACATAAGCCGGTGAAAATCCTCTTCAATCAGACGCACTTTCCATGTTTCATCATCACGCCGAACATTGGGCAGGTTATTGTCGCCATTGACGTATATGAGATCAAAGTCTGAATCCCTCGTGGAGTAGGCATGTTTTCTGAACCACTCGTCCAGCACAAGATTATCCTGCTCCGGTTCACTGGTAAGTTTGCGCCAGATGATGAGCGCTTTTCGGCCATCGGGTGTTCTGCCGGTGACGGTTCGGAACCAATACGGAGCACCCTCTTCCTGCCTGAGACGACCATTCAGGCGTAACCGCTTTTCGCTGTCACGCTCAAAAGCGGCAATGAAGCTTTGCGGAGCGGTAATGTGCTGAACCGTAAGGCCGATCAGCCAGTTAAAGGTCTCAAGAAGATCAATGTTCACTTCACCGCTTTCATCTGAACCGGGACGCTTGACCTTGAGCCGGTAGGCCGTTGGGTCAGTGAACGCCTGAATGTTAAGCAGTGACTGACTGCTGCGTGTCTCCACGTCAAGCATGTAGTGCAGGAGGTATTGCTCCCTGAAGCCATCAGCACCTTGGGCTTCTGGCGAATCGAGAGCAAGTTTCTGCTGTCTGGTACGGCTGGTTTCGAGGTTGTTGAGGGCATCTTCGTAGGATTCGAGCTTCAGAACCTTGAATGCGTGTGAAATACCCGTCTGAGGAGCTTTAGCTTTGCCCTCTTTCCATTCTGCGGAGTAGACAACTTTCTGGATGCGGGGTTTCAGGACAGTGTCGAAGTGTTCACCCTGTTCTATAAGAATGTATTTGCGTTTACCCTGATCCTGTCGATTCAGAGAGATAACGGCGTGAGCGGTGGTGCCGGAACCAGCAAAGAAATCGCATACAAAATCTTTCGATACGGATGCCTGTTGGCAGAATCGCTCGATCAATGTGGTTGGTTTTGGACCTCCAAAGGTACGCGATTTGCCAAAAAGATTGGTCAACTCCTTTTCGCCATCGGTATAATCGTTAACGACAGACTTTGAAACGTTGGTCTCAACCTCGTGAAGAAATCTTTTTGTCTGAGGAATTTTGTTCTCATCATCGCCCCACGCTATCCTATGATCAGCAACAAGCTCTGAGAAACAACTCTTTTGTTTGCCAAGTGGATTATATGGCCAACGCCATCCTGTTTTAGGGGCTGGACAAGGTTTTCCTATCTTTGGATGTGTTGGAGTATAAAATCTATAAGCCGAATTATTAGGATCCCGAAACTCTGCTTTCTGGGAATCTTCCTTTATCTGGGGCATTGACGGATTATCTTCCCTCCATATCCAAATCTTTGCGTTCAGCTTTTTTGCATCTGATGCATCAACATATCTGCCGGATCCATCACGATACTCTGCTCGATTGTAATTGTATATCCCTTTCCATTCGTCCATGGGTTCGTTCCCATCATCAGCCATTTCAGTTTTATGAGCCCGAAAGAGGTTCCTGAGTTCTGACTCCACTTTTGTTATTGAAGGATAGAGCGGGTTTATCTTTTCGATGAGTTCCATTATCTCAATAAAACCCGGCTTTGACTCGCGAAACATTGAAAAATCGGATTTTACAAGGTCAATATTTTTAGAGTAGACTTCCACATACTCATGATTGGTGGAATAGGTGGGTGATTGATTCTTGGTTGTATTTTGAACCCAGATAATCTCCTCTACACGGTTTTTTCGACCAAAAACACTATCCATCACACTCTCAAGATGATTCCTCTCAAGAGCATCAATGCTTGAAAACATCACACTGTTTTCTGTCAGTAAGGGATATGATGCGTCTAATCTTTCCAAGATCATGGTCAGCCACGATGCGTGTTGGTAACTATCCTTGTAACAGAAACCATCCCCCCCCGTGTTGTACGGCGGGTCTATGTAAATGCACTTAACCTGCTCCTTATACCTCGCCTGTAACAGATTCAATCCATGAAAATTATCCCCATGAATCAACAGGCCATCAAGGCTTTCATCCAGATTATCAATCGCTGAGAGTAGTCCCTGTTTAAAAACCTCATCAAAAAGTGCACTGTCCGCCATCAAATAGGGATGCGCCTTCAGGTACTCAACGCTGCCAACTTCGGCCTGACTGAACAGCTCCGGTTTTTCTTCGTTGGGGGTTTCAAGCATCCCAAGCGTTCGCCACTGCTTCCACTGCTTCTGGCTGGTAGCAATCTCCGGATAAAACTCTTCGGGTATGCGGTCAAGCGTGATGCAGTAGTTCGTCTCGACCACAAACTTTTTCTTCAGCCAGAGCTTTTTCTGGAACTCCTCCAGTTGGGCAAGAAAATCGATGATCTTGCCTCCGATTTTACGGATGACCTTGATTTTTGAAAGGTACTGTTCAACACGGGAAACCGTTTCGTTTTCCACATCGTCAAGGTGCATGATCTCGTTTTTAATGAAGAAATCAAGCTCGCGTCGCAGAAAAGTGCCAAGATCCTTGTGGATAAAGTAATCAAAGGTGTTCCTGGCGGTGTAGCGGTCAAGATGCAGTCGCAGGCGAGTACCGGAGGAGGAGCCATCAGACCTCACGTTCAGTTTCCGAAGCTCCGTGATCCACTCTGCCAATTCAGTATCGCCGGAAGTCAGAATCGTCTCTTCTGTTGCACTGTTCAGCTCCTTCTGTTTGGCAGGGTCGGGCTGATAGGTAAAGCGGATGATGAGCTCTCCATCTTCAAGGGATAATCTGTTTTCTTCAGCAAGTCTGAATCGACGATCTTTGCCCTCTGTCACTTTTACATTCCCGTGCTCTCCTTCGGCAGCATCGGCCAGCCGGAAATGCACCCGCATGGTGTTTTGCTCACTATTCGGATGCAGACGGAAAGCGTAGTCACGCAGATACTCACTGGTTTTGATGTAGTACTGATCCTTGTTGGCCCAGTGAAGCATCACCTCTTCGCCTTCGTAGGGAATGGCGTAGACACCCGGCTTGTAGACCCGTTTGGCCAGAAAATCCCCTTCGGAATAGTAACGACGAAAAAAGCTGAAAAGGTGATCGTACACTTCACTCTCAAGCGTGCCCGTGTCCACTGCCTCATTTTGGAGTTGCTCACGCAATGCCTGCACCTTCGGTGACTGCTCGGGATACATTCCTGCCGCCTCAACGCCTGCAATAACCTTATTGAGTTCCTTTTCGATTTCAGCTTTATCTGAGCTCTTGTACAGGCTGAAAGCTGCTTTCACCTGAGGGAAGAGATCCTTGTCAAGAAACTGTGAAACCTCGGCGCTTTTGGCGTGCATGATGCGATAAAGACCAAAGTCAAGATCGGGCTGGTCGAGCTGAAAGAGTTCTGTCAATAACGCTTTCAGCTTCTCATAGTTCTGGTTCATACACTTTTCTCTGTCAGTAAATTATTGTACAGCCCAGCGAATGGTAAACAGCTCTTCGGTGGTACTGTTTTGTGCAAGCCGCCTTTCCAACGAAGCAATCAGGGTGTCACGTTTTTCCATAATCTCATCTTCAACCTTAAAAATCTCCTGTCGGTGCCGACGTTGCTGCTTTTCAAGTTTTTGTATCTGCTGCTGAATTGCGTGCTGTTCATCAAGGGTGACGGCCTGCCTTGCCTGACGCCGCTGTGCCTTGATCTGCTCTTTGGTATCGGCAAGCGTTTTTTCGGCTGAAAACACCATGTCGTCAGCCCACTTTTCCAGCTTTTCACGGGCCAGGTTGAAGTGGACGCTGTTCTCTTCGAGTGAACGGCTTACGGTAGCTCTTGCGTGCTGCTCCGATTCGGCCACAAGACGTTGTTCAACTGCTGCCGGGATGTCGATGGTGCCAGCGACACTTCCCGGACAGATGAAGAGCTTCTCCATCGTCTCCTGATCGAACGAAACACCGCTTTCATCAAATCCTGAAAAGAGAAGGTACTCTTCACGCTGGTAAGATTCAACAACCAGACGGGTAAGGGTGAGAAATCCTTTTTTTCCCCGGAGCGCTTCTACGGCATGAATGCGGGCTGCATGTTGTGAAAGGTCAAAGAGAATCTCTGCCGGAAGAGTTGGAAGTGCCTTTGCCTTCTCCAGAACATGCTCACCAAGCGGATGGGAGAGGCGGTAGAGGAATCGGTTCTGTTCTTCACCGGCACCATTACCGCCATCCTGCATTGCTCCCGGTGTCGATTTTGAAATGAGATGGTAACGTCCGGTGAGAATATCGGGGCTCGGGGTTCGCTGGAGGTCAAAGCTTAACGCATCATCGTTAAAACGGGCATCGCCATCAAGCATGAAACGGGTCAGTGACCAGAAGCGCTGGCTGAAACGGTCGAGCTGGGCCTTTGCGTCATTGAGCTGCATCCGAAGGCGCTGATGCACATCTTCATCGAAGTTTTCAAAGAGCGCCCGGCGGGTGTCGGCCATGCGGCTGCGGATTTGCTCATCCATTTCAGCTTGCAGGGTATGAAATGCTGCATCAATCTCTTCCGGAGTGCGGCACTCCTGATAGATGGCGAGAATGCGCTGTTCAAAGTCAACCCCTGATTCAATGGTGCCAAGCACTTCATCGGAAGCGCCGAATACTCCGCTGAAAAGGTTGAACTTTTCGCCAAGTAGTTCCAGCACACGCCGGTCAGCCTCGTTGCGCTCGTTCAGGAAGTTGATAACCACAACATCGTGCTGCTGGCCGTAGCGATGGCAGCGACCGATCCGCTGTTCAATACGCTGCGGATTCCAGGGCAGGTCGTAGTTGATAACGAGAGAGCAGAACTGGAGGTTGATCCCTTCTGAAGCAGCTTCAGTGGCAATCATGATGGAGCCCTCATCCCGGAACTGTTCAATCAGCGCCGTCCGCACATCCACAGCACGCGAACCCGATGCGCGACCGCTTTCACGGTTCTTGTCAACCCATTGCCGATAAATTTCAGTGGCTTCCGCTCCACCATTGGTGCCGTTGAAAAGCACCACCTTGCCGCTGTAGCCATGAGAGTCCAGAAAGCTCTTGAGATACTCTTGTGTGCGTCGCGATTCAGTGAAAATCAAAGCCTTGCGCAAGGCTCCGGTTGATTGCATCTGCTCGAAACCAATATCGAGAGCCGTCAGCAGGCTTTTGGTTTTCGTATCAGTACCGATACTGCGAGCCCAGGTGGCAAGTCGTTCCAAAATTTCAATCTCTTCACGCAGCTTCTTCCGGTCAGGAGCAAGTGGCTCTTGATCGGTTTCGTCTGCCGCAGGCTCCGCCAAAATCTCATCAAGCAGCTCACTCTCCATCTCCTCCGCCTCAAGAAGTGACTCGGTGAACTCCCTGTCGTTCAGAGACTTCTCGTCACGAAGTGCTTCAAGCCGGATCCTCAACGTGTCGAGTGTCGCCGCAATGGCCTGCGACGATGAGGCAAGCAGTTTGCGCAGAATAAGTGCGGTCAGGTGGCGCTGCCGCTTGGGAAGCGCATAACTCTCTGTGCGCTGGAGAAACCCGGATACCGCTTCGTAAAGCGCATGTTCATTGTCGCTTGGAGAGAACGGACGGGTAATTGGATGGCGCTCGGTATAACGGATATATTCTGTTACCTGATTTCGCAAGGTACGTTTGCAGAATCCCGACAGACGCAGGCGCAGGGCTTCGAGATCGCTCCCTGCACTGGCGTATTGGGAACGAAAAGAGTCCGCATCACCGAACAATTGCTCGTCAATGAGGGTTGAAAGCCCGTAGAGTTCAAGCAGAGAGTTTTGGAGTGGTGTTGCGGTCAATAGAAGCTTGCGGCAATCCTCGGTAGCCCAGCGTATACCCTGACCAACCTTGTTGCTTGGCCGGTAGGCATTACGCAGCTTGTGGGCTTCATCAATCACCACAAGATCCCAGGCGATGCTCTTCAACTCCTCCCGCAAAACATGGGCATAATTCATGGAGATGATGAGCACACTCTTGTCATGCAAAGGGTCGCGACCATTCCGTTTCGCCTCACGCCAGGCCTTGGCATCAAGCACCAGTGTCGGCAAGTTGAACTTCTCCTGTAACTCAAGCGCCCACTGCTTGCGCAACGAAGCTGGGCAAATCACCAGCAATCGCCGCTTGCGTTCCGCCCAAAACTGGCAAAGTACAATGCCCGCCTCAATCGTCTTGCCAAGACCAACCTCATCAGCCAGAATCACACCCCTCGAAAGGGGAGAGTGCAAGGCAAAAAGTGCAGCCTCAATCTGATGCGGATTCAGATCAACAGCAGCATCAAACAGCGCCATCGACAACCGATCCATTCCATTCGCCGCCCGACGGGTCAGGTCGTACGCAAAATACTTGCCATGATGAGCCGTGATGCTCATTGGTTGCAGCAGGCTGCCGTCAGGTTTACGGTGGAGAGCATGAGCTTGGGGTTTCATTGAAGGTCGAAGTTGCACGCCGCCCCATATTTATCATTTATTCACATCAAATAAAAGAGATAAAGACTGTTACAGGTAATAATCAAAAGGAGTTTTATGCGGAATAATCGGTGGGTGATGACGCTAAAAACTGTCCAATGAAAAAAAATAATCCACAAATGAGAGGGACTTGATGCTGGTTGTAAAATATGGCCAACTTTGAGATGCAAGGTTGGACTATTAAGCGAGTGCTAAAATGAGCCTACTGAAACCACAGGATATACTCAAAGCAGCGCGTTGACAATAGCATAGATGAGTATGGCGGTTGCAAGCAAACATGCCGCCTGCTTGAGCCAAAAGAAGAGCTGGCGGGCTATGAAAAACGGTGAGTCATAGTTGTACTGGGGCTTTTCTTCCACGCAGAGCAAGTTTACTTCCTCAAAAGCATTGAGAACCTGCTTGCTTAAGACGAAGGCGCACAGGTACTGAAAATAGTCGGCCAGTAAAGAGGCTATCGCAAGCGCTCCCGCCGAAAGCAGCACAAAAACATCGGGAGCAACTTTGACGGCTGGTGCATCTTTCCCGCCCGAAAGGAAGAGCCAGGCAATTGCAAGAACTCCAATTGAGATGGTTCTGGTTTGCTCACTGATTTGAGTGGTCGCAAAATTC
The DNA here is from genome assembly GCA_903824295.1 of uncultured Chlorobiaceae bacterium. Taxonomy (GTDB): domain Bacteria; phylum Bacteroidota; class Chlorobiia; order Chlorobiales; family Chlorobiaceae; genus Chlorobium. The sequence goes on along the minus strand of CAIJWE010000006.1, from coordinate 40,115 downwards.
AGGTCATCGATGACTGTTTCAACGGTAATTGCCATCTTTTAATAAAATTAAAGAATTCGTGGACCAGGCCAGTTGCCTTTTGTGACCTTTATGGCTCGAATGGCTGTTGTGGCAGGGACTGAAAGCTTTCGTGAACCGGCCCAGTCACCTTTTGTGACCTTTATGGAGGGAACCGCAATCGTGGTTGGATCTAAAACCATTCGTGAACCGGGCCACTCACCTTTTTTGTCCCTCTTGACGCGAATTAAAGGCATCCGTGAACCGGGCCAGTTACCCTTTGTAACCTTCAAGGTACGAATTGCCTTCGTGGCGGGATCCGGAACAACTCGCAAAACAAGCAAGTCGCTTTTTGAACCCTTCCTGGCAAGCGTTACCTGCCTGATTCGGACATCCTTTGCTTTTGCCATCGTATGTTAACCTATTAGTGTTCGTGTTATTGGCAAATAACGCTAAAAAACGTGTAATATGGCCACTTTCCCTGAACTGTCATCAACAATGATGATAGCAGAATTATCGCATTTAAACAAAAATATTACAGTCTAACGACAAAGACCACACAAACACAGAACACGGCAACGAACGGCACGGGTATTCACCACTCATAAAAACGGGATTGCAAACGGCTCAGAAATCTGATTACGAGCCATTTGCAATCCATTCCTGAAACTATCTATTGATATGCAAAACCTTTGCAGGCGGAAACCCATTGAAGAAGGTCGATGATGCGTGACTGTAGGCGCCAATATTTTCACTGTAGAGCAAATCCCCTATCTCAAGGTCGACGGGTAAGAGATTGGCCATGGTGATCGTATCGAGAGCGTCACAGGTGGGGCCATAGACCGCACACATCTTCTCATTTCCCTCTTTGAAGGATTTTATAGGGTACTCGCAGTGATCAAAGATGATCCCTGAAAAGGTATGATAGACCCCGTCATTGACGTAATAGCACCGTTTACCGTCACGATAGGCTGTGCCAATAATCTCCATCACGACCCAAGCGGCCGTGGCCACTAAAAATCTTCCGGGTTCGGCTATGATTTCGATGTCGGGCGGAAAGAGCCGGTCAAATTCGGAATTGAGCATTATGGCAAGCTCAGCAAAAGGTTTTACACTGTTGTCATAGGGTGCGGGAAATCCGCCTCCAATATCAAGAATTTTTACCTGCTTATACCCTCTCTCCCACGACTCCTTGAAAATATTGGATGCCAGATTAAGGGCCTGAACATAATTTTGAAAATTGGTGCACTGGCTGCCGACATGGAAGCTTAAACCCTCGACCACCAACCCTCTCTTGAACGCCTTTTCTATAAGATCAACAGCTTCTCCTGGATCTGCGCCGAATTTGGAAGAGAGCTCTACCATCGCTCCCGTATTGGGGACTTTCAGACGTAAAACAAGACCCGTGTTCGGGGCATAGGTTGCAATTTTCGCTATTTCATCTTCATTATCAAAGGTGACCAGCGGGTTGTAACGGTCGAGCTCCTTCAGGGTAGGTATTGGCTTGATCGGATTTGCATAGATGATCTTGTCCCAGATAAAATCCTGTTGCTCTTCGGGAGTCAGGTTTTTAATATTTTCATAGACGTTAAGAAACTCGGGCATTGATGCAACATCAAAGCTGGCACCAGCATCATAGAAAGTTTTAACGATTTCAGAGGCTGAGTTCGCTTTAACAGCAAAATAGGCCTGTACCCTTGGAAGATGCTGCTTAAACTCACGGTAATTGGCACGCAATACTTCGTGATCGACCACAAACAACGGTGTTCCATGCTCTAAAGCCAATTGTTTCAAATGTTGAGCTGTCATCAGGTATATCCTGTTTTAATCATTATCGGTAATAAGGAAGTTCTTGAACTGCCAGGGATCCGTTTCATCAATATCAGGTGCATTAAACCCTGCAAAAAAATTGGGATTGTATTTTAAAGGTGTCCAATCGGACGCTTTTGATATGAAGTTGCCAAGCCAGGGTTTTGCAATTCCAAGGATATATTCATGATCGATGTTATCTGGAACAACAACACCTCTGTCAGGATTTTCGATCATCCACATACAGGCTGCGACCACAGATATTGCCACCTGCATGGTGGTAGCATTCTGATGAGGTACCAGTGCCCTTGATTGCTCTATGCTCAAGTCGGAACCGGTCCACCAGGAATTAAAGGCATGACCCATCAGTAATGCACCAAGAATATCAGAACCCTTGATGATCTCATCATTCATAATCCTGAAATTGGACTGAAGCCGGTAATCATACCCACGCAGCTCATGCAGAGAGGTAATAGCGGCATCACTCGGACAATAGGCGTAATGAACCGTAGGACGGTTGATGGCTTGCCCCTCTTTAAAGACCGTAAGGTAGTCTGAAATCGTAAAAGCCTCGCCATGGCGAACGACCATGCCACGTATATCGTAATCAGGCACCCATGAGCACACCCAGGTATTCATCCCCATTTTGGCAAGACAAATCTGGTTTTTTGGCCCATCAGTATGGGTATAGGCAAATTGCGGAAGCTCTTTTTCATGTGTTCCCCACCCCATTTCAGCCGTTGTCATACCCTCTTCGCGGAATCCCTCGACACTCCAGGTATTGACAAACTCGTCAACCTGTTTTGGAACGTCAGAGATTTGCGTGTCCCTTTCAGAGCAATGAATCACTTTGACGCCCAGCTCCATAGCCAGCTCATTAAAGATTCTTTTTTCAGCCAGCTCTTTAATAATTTCGGCCTGGGCAGGGCCGACCTTGTTCCGGGCAATGACTGCGCCAGCAATATCAAGTAACCCTTGTTTGGTAAAATGCGATATCAATCCGGGATTGGCGCCATGCTCCAGCACCGCAGTGACACCTCTATCTTTCCACTTTGCAGTCATGCGGCGGATGTTCATGTGCCGCCAGTAAAGTGTTCTTTCGGCAGGATGCCGAGTCTCAACCCCTGAATAAGGATCCCACACTTCTACCGAGGTGTTCATATAGAGGACACCGTGATCATGACACCATTGAAGAATTTCACAACAATCTATATTCCACGCTAAATCTATGATCAAATCACCCTCGGCAACATAAGTCGAAAGGGTTTGCGCTATATTATACGGTGTTATTTGATGATTAATGTAGGTAACTCCCAATGCTGTCCACGGTGATACTTTTTCACGAATATCCTCAAAGTCCATAATCGTGACATGAGTATAATCGACGTTGATATGTTTAAAAAGAAGAGGCACAGTACATTGAGATACTGATCCAAATCCAATAATGAGTATTTTTTTGTTGAAATCAACCACGGCTTTTCATTTTATTTTTGGATAAGCTTCGAATAGAGATAATTCTTATTTTTTATAGGAGCGACAGTATGTGTAAGAAAATTAATTACCTTGACGAAAATAGCATTACACGTGTATATGAGTGTGCTAAATTCCACAGAATACAAGAATTGTCAAAAAACAATTTTTGTCTTTTCGATAATTATAATGATATCGAAAAGGACGACCAAAAGTGCGACAAGATACTTTATCAGAAACTTAAAGCAAAATTCCATCTCAAGAAAATGTCCGCATGGTTTTCAAATGCGCCGCACAAACCAATTATACCATTAAATTAAAACAATTTAGATCTTTTTATCGAAGACCGTTACCTCTGTTTAATTCACGTTTTCGTAATAAAAACTCCCGTGTCTTTGTTTAAATTGTCGAGAACATTACAAAATAAAAGCAGCCTGTTTTTTCGAGAAAAAAAATCTTTAATTACTTTTTTTTAAAAAACTTACCAACATTTTATCAAAACAATCCGTAACCAGTGCCAAAAAGAATCGTTGATCGCTACGAGCATACCGCTGATGGTCTTGTTATCGTTGATGTGGCCGCAAAGCGTGTCGAGGATCTTTATGAGGATTTTGACAAAACAGCCCCATATCACAAAAAGGATCTTGATGAAGACCTTGCCTCTTATCTCACAGAGTGTGTGCGTGAAATTGGCCGGGTTGATTTTGTGATCCGTTTCATGTTTGAGTGTTATCCTTCCGAAGAGTTCATGCTGCGGGTACGCACCAGTGTCCATAAATTTTTTATCTACCAGAGGGAACTCGAACTTGGAGCGATGAACAAGATGCTGAGAACTGCAGCAACGCTTCTCGTTATTGGTATTATCATTCTTGGTCTCTCGTTGTGGGTCAATCACATCTTTATTGTTGACGGCACACCGTCATTTCTCAACACCGTTTTTGCCGAAGGGCTTACCATTGTGGCATGGGTTTCGGTGTGGGAGGCGCTTGCAACATTTTTGCTGAACTGGCCGCGGCATCTCTTCCTCATCAAGCTTTTCCGGAAAATCGCTGAAGCTCCGGTGCAATTTCAGCCCTCTTCGGAGCCTCGTTCTGGAGAAACTGATTCTTTGGCATGAAGTTAACCAGTTCTCTCAACACAATGAACCAACTCTGCCTCAAATATCTTCTCTATCAGGAATATTCAGCCAATTATGCCAACGAAAAAGAGTACCCGATACGGTCTTAAAACCAGAACCGGGTACTCTGCTCTGATCAGACAGCCTCTGCCACCCAACTGCCGTTCACATCGCCCTTGATAACTCCAATCAAATCGAGCTCGGTATCCTGGGCTATCGTGAAGTCCGACAGATAATCAGACCATTGCACCGAAGTCCGGCTCATGGACTCGTTGGCAACGCTTGCCTGCATGAACATCCATTCCTGATCGGGGGCAGTGTCGATGCCAACCGCCATTTTCAGGATATTAAGCGCGTCTGAAGCCCTGACCCTGCCATCCTCATTAACATCTGCCGCAAGATACTGGAATGCCATCACCGCACTGCCATCTTCATTCGGATTCATGCCAACCGCCAGTTTGAGCGCTGCAAGAGCATCGCTGGCCTGCACAGCGTTACCGATCGACTCAATTGACTTGCCAAATTCCAATGCATAACTTCCGTCATTCAGGTCACGGCATTCAAAAAGACCATCAACACCTGAAGAGGTAATGATAAAAGGAGCAAGTTCAGTGTCGCCAACTTCGCCCGAGGCCAAGGCAATTTTGAACGAATCCTGATCGACCCCGCCACTCAATGTCAGAAGCCCAAGTTTTACCGACTGAGTCGACAGTGCTCCACCGCTTTTCTCCAACCCATAACCGGAAATTAAGAAATGGCCGGAAGAGGCTTCTGTATTCGCCAGTGAATTCCAACCAGCAGGTGTTCCTTCGGCATCTGTCCAGCTTGCTTGAGAACCATCCTGTAACACAAGTTCAAGGTCAATACTTTCTACTGACTTGTCCGTCACGGTCTTCCAGATTTCAACGGTTCTGGTACCATCTACACCGACCTGAAAATTGCGGAATTCAACCAACTGCTGACCAACAGGGGTAACCGTTGCAATCACATTATCCAAAGCTTCTCCACTTTTCCAGAACGTAATACTGCCAGCCATGTCATGAACATCAGGCTCAACATGTGACTCCCTGGTTGCGAAATCCAGCGATGAAACGTCATTTCCAGCACCCCACGTGTCAGTCACAGCGCCTTCGTCCACAGTAAGAACGTAATTGGTCCCGTATTCGAGCTGGGCAGACGGATCGACACGAAGCACAGTACCCGATATAGTAAGGTTTTCGCTTGTCGCCATGTCGAAACTTTCAACGATAGTGCCTTGAGCGGAACCTTCATGAATGGTAACCGTACCCTCTCCACGTTCGATGACGTCACTGAAAGTCAATACGATGTCAGACATCACCACCACATTATCAGCAACATCATTCGGTGTACTCGACAACATTTCCGGAGCCTGATTCTCCACCGTAAGGGTAAAGAGATCACTGGCTGAAGCGCCGCTTTCGTCGGTGGCCGTGACCTTGATGTCGAGTGAACCAACCTCATCGTTTGTTGGTGTTCCACTGAACAGCACACCGATTGGCAGCGGAGTTTCACCACCCTTCGACGGATCGTAACCGATCAGAGGGTCGAAGGTGCTGGCGTTGTAGCTCGCTGCACCCGCAGCCACTGCATAAGTATTATATGATGTAACATCCCAGGTGCTTGCATAGCCACTCCATCCATCTTCCAACTGACCCCAGTCCTGCCAGGTAAGGCCAAAATCTTTTCCGTAAAGGTACTGGCTGCCGGCGATTTCATGTTCGATATTCATACCATCACCGATGAACAGGACGATATGCTCTACACCAAGATCTTTTGCCGCACTCATCATGACCTCGTAGATCTTGGTATTATCCACGATATTGGTTCCGGGATACAACTCGCCAGCATACTCGTTGAACAGTTCTGCGCCAACTCCCCGTGCCTGCAGCGCGACCAGTTCATTCGTGTGGCCGGTTGTGCCGTATGTTACCTCTCCATCGGCATAGGTTTGCTTGCCTGCCACCACGGTCTGCACTGGCAGATTGCCCTTGCCGAGCTCATCCTGAAGGCGCAGGTAGCTGTTCGAGTGGTCGCTGGTGACAATCATCAGGGTATTTGACCAATTCATGCCTTCAGTTCCGGAGGTGACCAAATTTTCTGCTGCTGTGACCGCATTCTCCAGATCAACAACACCTCCCACCATGTTTTCATAATCGTTGGCGTGGTTAGTCCAGTCGATGTCGCCCTGCTCGAACATCGCAAAAAAGCCATCCTGATCCTGATTAAGCACTGAAAGCGCTGCCGATGTCATTTCAGTCATGGTCGGATCTTCATCAACACCCGGAGTGCCATCGGTGGTGCTGCGAGTAAGCGTGGCCGTGCCGGGTGTATCGGCCACTTCATAATATTCAAAGTTGCCACTTGATGTGCCGAACAGGCCGAACAGTTTATCCCCATTTGCCAGGTTAACCTGAGCGGCCGCATCAGCAAGGGCCGTACCGCCATCGGTGCCGCTGGCACGTTCGACAAAAACGTAATCGGTTCCATCGGTTCCGGCTTTGAACGCATCGTAGTCGTCATTGAAGCCATTGTTGTCAAGATCAGTGTCAGCCTTCGCTGCGTTGGTGACTGCCTTTGCAAACAAACCGTCCAGTCCGCCGCCAATAACGACATCAGGCTGTGTGTCGAACAGAATTTCGTGCGCAATATCCTGATAGTTGTTGCGGTTGACATTGTGGCTTACAACTCCTGCGGGTGTTGCATGGGAAAAAGGCACCGTGCTGGCCACACCAATGGCAAAGCCAAGATCGTCGCGCAATGTTTCGGCAATCGTCTTAATCTCTCCATTTACCGGGTCACCGCTTTGCCATGCAATATTACCAGCATCCGTTTTTTCACCGGTAACCATAGCCGTAATGGCCGATGCTGAGTCTGTCGATGGCCACTTCCCTGATTGTGCGAAGTAGGTATCTGTCGCGGTTGTTGAGTATTTCAGTGTACCCTGAAGTTCACTGTCGAATTTCAGCCACGAGGGCAGTGGAGTGCCATCAGCCAGTGTTGCACTGTAGGTCAGGCTGTCACCAGCATCAACATCATTGAACGTGCCAACGGGCACCATCAGGCTGAACGCTGCATCTTCAGATGTCGATACATCAGCAATCATGCTCTCTACCGTCGGGGCATCGTTCAGATTTGTTATCGTGAACAGGCTGACATTTTTTGAATACTCGTTGGAAACAAAGAGTAGATTCTGGCCACTGGGAGATGCATCAGCGGAAACAAAGGTCAGCCCTTCGGGGCCGGCCCCGGACTCCAACCCATCACCTGTGAGAGCTGTTGAATCATCAGGATGACTCAGTGATTGAACAAAACTGACATGCCGGGGATCAGTTACATCATAAACCATGATAGCGCCTGCTCCACGCTCCAAACCAACGAATGCAAGAGTTTTTCCCCCGATCTGCCCGATTGCAATGCCTTCTGGCTCGGGGCCTTTATTGTCGGAACGCGTGTCAACAAAAATACCGGAGGTCGCGGGATCAGCCGAATTAAAGGCGCCGGTTGAGGCCGCAAACTGCTCAATCTGCGACCCACTGTCGAAAACGATAGTACCTTCGGCATTAAGAATGCTGAATGATCGCGCACCATAAGCCTGAATTTGTTCGATAACTCCGTCGCCATTAATGTCACCGTTGTTGCCGGGTGCAAGAGAGATTCTCAAGTTGCCTATTGCGGTGGTGCTCAGCAGATTACCATACTTTGCAATCAACTGAGGGTCTAATGAAAAGTTATGACCGCTGACTGAATCTACGTAAGTGCCTATATCTTTAAGCTTCACGGCATCAGGTGACATGAAATCACTACGATCATCTCCTTCGTTGGCAATAATGTAGTAGGCGTTGCCGTCAGAACCTGTAAAAGAGCCGATTCCATCAGGCATGTACTGACCCAATACCGGTAAGTCTGTCCGTGGTGTGTAGGTGCCCTTGTCGCTGCCGTCCAACGGCAGGCCAAGCCAGCTTTTGAACCCGAGAGGAACAATATCGGTAAAGGTGGCTGTAGCGATATCGAGAATGCCAATCGCGTTACTCTCCTGCAGGGTTACGAACGCGGTTTTCCCGTCGGGAGAGATACTGATGTATTCCGGTTCGAGGTCATTGGCAACAGTAATTCCATCGAACAGGCGAACACCTTCTGCCTTTAATTCTGCAAATTTATCGTTGAACGCTGTAAATGAAGCAGTGTTGACCGTTGCGGCAGCGACACCATTACTGAGGTCGATAATGCTGACCGAGCCTTCGGGGTTACTGGTCATGCTGGCCATTTCACCTTCGTTGGCGACAAGAATCGTTTTGCCGTCTGCACTGCATGTCAGCATGTCGGGATTTGCCCCTACGGTGACGCTGCCAATAATCATCGATGCATCGCCTACCGTCCCGTCAGCATCGAGGAAATAGACCGCTCCTGGCAGGGTCTTGTCTGCGGCGGCCACAGCGACAGAAACTATACCGTTTTTAACCGCAACACTGTTCAGATCATTAGTGCCAATTGCAATGGTGCCAAGGAGCGTCATCTGAAGGTGCTCATCAACACTGATAACCTGCAAACCGGTAAATGAGGTGACAAAAAGTCGCCCACTCGCAGCATCAAATGCCGAGATTTCAGCTCCCACAAGGGAGATTGATGAGGCAAAGGCGAAGGATTCAGCTCCATTTGCAGTCAGACCAAGTGTGTTGCTCACCTCAACATTGAGAAACGATGCTATATCGTTACCATTTTTGTCCTGAACAGCGTTAACATCATTACCTGCGGTAGAATCTACATATGAGACTGTGACTGCCTGATGCAGATCCAGCGTGGCTGCCAGCGTCAGAATCACCTGATTATTAACCACCTGGAGGCTGCTGACAGACTGAACCATACCTCCATTGGTTACGGTGAACTGCCCTGTCTGCGGAAGATTGATTGAATCAAGCGGAACATCAAAGTACAAACTCACTCTATTGCCCAACCCATCCAGACTGGAATTTATCAGTTTGTAAATACCTTCATTTGGCATTTTTGGACTCCCAGATTTAATTGATTGAATGATCAAAAAAACTTCAGCAAAATGATACTGCATTCACCAATCACCATTATTAACGCACTGAAACGTTTTGGTTACAGAAAAGAAAACTCTCTTTACACCCACTATCTACTGGAAAAATATGAGGTATGCCAAACGCTCCCGATGGGGATTCTCTACTCTTTGTTTAAATCGGTTACAATAACAGCCCCATGAAACCGTCTGTCGGGAAAGACCACCCGCCCTTTGGAATTGATAACGATATGGGGATGCCCGGATTTTTCCAGCAACCGCAGAAGTTTTACCAGATCTTTTTTCCCGGCAGGCTTAATAATGATATCTGCCACAGCCTCAACTTTTTTGACATCATGATTTTTCAGTTCATCCTGCAAAAAAAACTCACCTTTTATTTCAGCCCTTAATTCATCAAGTCGCAACATGAAGCACTCCGTTTATTTTAATGACGCATAAATGCGCGCAATTTTGTTGCCGGAAATATGGCAACATTTACTATCCCCTTGTCATCTGTCCCAGTGCTGCCTTGCGTTCCAAAATCCCTCTGAGACCACCGGTCAATTCGTTGTAGATTCTGCTTCTGCTGTCTTTGATACGACTGTAAAGCTTGAGAATATCGAGCATCAGGATAATGCGCGTCGAACTGCAATGCAACTCACCAAACAGATGCTGTCCAACGATTTCAAAGCCGAGCACCCTGGTATGAAAGTTCAGGGGTGAATGCGCCTCACCTTCAAACACATCGGTAATAAAATGGGTGTAATCACGCTCTATAACCTCTTCAGTTGCTGCACGCATGAGACGGAGGGCTACCCTCGGTTTTCTGCGGAACTCTTCAAGAATCATGAACCTTCCGATTTCTACATATCTACCGGCGCTTTTCAGTTTTTCAACCGTAATGCCCGGCATGAACTTCACATCGTACTCTTCGGGAAGGTCAAAAGAGGGGTCATAAAGCAGGCGGAGCACACCTGCAGGTCGACCGTTTACTTTTGCCAGAAACCATGAAAAACCGGCGTTTCCCGCAAGCTCATCAGGAATCTGGTTCTGAACCGTATTGATCCAGTTTTTTTCTTCATAAAAAACCTGCCTGATAACTTCGAGTGCGCCAGCACGATCGCCAGCACTTTCAATCCTGAGAACGGTTACACTGGACATAAAGGCTCCTTGGTTTGGTTATCTTATGAAAAGCTGTATCTGTTCCGCGGAGAGGGCTCACGGTATCGTTTGCCGGAAAGTTCTGCAAGACAAAGCATGATCTCGTGGGTGACCTCGGCGGCCATTCGGTTTCGTTCAGAGTGCTGCCTGCTGTACCCCGAAACTGAAGGCATCATTGCACGGTATCTCTCCGACTGCTGCAGGAACATAATCGGCTGACCGATCCTGACAATTGTTCTGCCGAGAATCGGAATTTTTCCCCTGTTTATTCTGCTGATGAAATCAATTCCAACCGCAATAACAGGCGCTCCGCTCTGCAAGGCGATATGACCTACGCCCGATCTCCCCCTGACCAGGGTTTCCGGATCCCTGTTGCGCTTTCCCTCTGGAAAAATCCCGATACTGCAACCTGCCCGGAGCTTCTCTGCGCAACGTTCTATGGTACCAGTGGAAGGTGCCAGCGGCCTTATTGCCTCTATCCAGGAAAGAGTGGAACGTTTGTGATAGACATAGACGGGATCAATCATATTCATCAAAGAGCCAAGAATGGGCACTTTGCCGTACATCCAGTCAATGACAAAGCTGATACTGCGGCCGCCGAGATGATACATAAGCAGCGCCGGTACCATCAAGGCTTCAAGAGAATTATTGTGGTTGAAAACATAAATGCTCGCGCTCTCGACTCCAGAAAGATTTTCCAGACCATACGCCCTGGTTAACAGAAAATTTGGAAGCATGAAAATCCTCAGCAGGAGAGCCCTGCTTCGAGATAAAAATGGAAGCGGCTTGAAAAAACGTTTATAAATATTTTTCACAAGACTCTTTCAGTACCCGATACATGACCCAGGAGAACCTTAAACTGCACAACTGTAAAAAAACAAAATAGTGTTGGGGAAAAGTTACGGCCATGCAACATTTCTGTGAACTTTGCTTTCACTCTTTGTGCCGGGAGAAGCAAGCTGTAGTATGATGATGCTTTCGGTACCATGATGAATTGAAAAGAGGGTCAACGATGAATCTCCTTCAAAACAGCGTTATTATACTGACCGGATTTCTGCTTTCGGAAATGCTGGTTGCTGCCCGTGTGCATCAGAGGCTGATCGAACTTCTGCTCCGTCACACAGGCAAGAACCTGAGCGCCTTATTAACAGCAATTCTTTTGATCTCCTATACACTCTCTATCTTTATCTCCCATACCATTGTGGTGATTTCCATGATTCCCGTCATCAATCGCCTGCTTTCACTTGTTGAGCTGAGAGATGAGAAAAGAATTGCCGCGTCATTGCTCTATCTTGCACTCACCTTTGGCTCCAACTGTGGCGGAATGGCATCGCTTACCGGAAGTCCGCAAAACCTTTTAGCCATTGCCTTGGCCGAACTCTTTACAGTTGAGGGTCGGCACCTCATAACTTTTTTTTCCTGGCTTGCAGCAGGGGTGCCGGCAACGTTAATCCTTCTTTTTTTTGGACGAACCATTATTCTTTTTGCGGCAAAACCATTCAGTATTCCATCAATTTTTTCCAGAAGTAGCGGCACCCCGACTATTCTGCCTCATAAACCGCTGTTTTTCCTCATAAGCAACATTTTGCTGATCAGCACATTGACCGCCCTGCAATTTTTTTTCAAACCAGCACCGATTCTTTTCGGCCTGAATAGTATTGACCTTTGCTTTCTGCTCTACGGAATCATATTTCTTGTTGTTGCTCTAATCATCCCGAAAAGGTGCTTGAGCCTTGAAGCACTTTTTATGAATACCCTTTTTCTTTTGCTTCATCTTTCGGCATTTCCCCTGATATTTATCAGCCGACTCTGTAGAGAAGTGGAGTCGCGCATGAACATCCCTCTCAGCAGGATTTACCATGCAATAGAGAGATTTCTTCAGCAATTATTTGACCACATCTGGTACTATTTTTTTCGCAAACCAATACCAAATCTCGACAAACCCAATGCTGACTCGTTTCTTTCAATCAATCTTATCATGAAAGATCTGCCGTGTTTCGGGATATTCCTGCTCGTTGCAGTGGGGATGATTCTGTTTCCCCTCCTCAAAGCATGGGATAATCCGGCAACTCCGGAGGTTGACGGCTATCTGCTGACGTTGGCAAAATCAACCATATTTAACGCAATGAAACCGCTTGGCAATCATTTTCTACAGTTACTATCACTGATCATTATCATCATTTTTTCTTCTGAACTCTTGAGCAATACCGCCTTGATACTCATGTTTACGCCATTGGCAAATGCTTTTGCGCAGCAAACTTCCCTTTCACCGATACTCGTGCTGCTGACCATAACCATCGCCGCTTCGAGCGCGTTCATGACACCAGTTGCAACTGCCGCCAACACACTTGCGTTTGGAGGCATTGAACATGTTTCACTCAAAATGATTCTCATACCCGGTTTTTTCATGAACCTCATTGCCGCGCTCTTGACTGCCCTTCTCTTTTCGCTCATGTCATTGCTCATGTCATGATATGCATCGGCTTCGTGCGATACGTTTCGCCAAAAATCGTTAACGTTTCAGAACATGTTCCAGTGGCACTTCAAGCCAGAAGATGAAGACGGGAAAAAACATAGTCGAGAGAATCCTCGTTCAGAACAATCCTTGAGAAACCGCTCGACTCAAGCTGCATTGGCCTATTGTCTCTTTCACTGATGAACTTGCGATTCTGCTTGCCATTGTACCAGTAAACAAGCCTGATAGTGCTCCCCTCGATTTCAAGGGCGGTGATACCACGCTTTCCAATCGTGCATCCGGAGTTGAAAACGCTGGGGATGGTGAGATTATTATAAATGCCGCTCCGAAGCCCGGTCACCTTCCCCTTTTTGTAACATCCGTCAAGCTCACGTTTCAGCTCAACGATGCTCAGCTTGATGGATGCCCGTTTTTCGACATCAGCGGTCGAATACACCCTGCAAAGTTCCTCAATCCTGTAATTCAGAAAATCAGCTTTTGAAAGTGATTCAAACAGGGGGCGATGGGTATGACCTATTATGGAAACAATCTTCGCCTGGTTTGAGAACTCATAAATTGATTGCTCAATAGCAAATCGTTGCCGACTGTTATAGGCAACTGAAAAGTTTCTTATTCCGAGAGGCTTGGCGAAATAGCGAAGAAAAAATATAACCGAACGGCTTAACATGGAGCAGGTTTGCCACAAAAACAGCGCGGCCTGATGACCATGAAAGAGCAGGAGTGTTTCATCTCCATAATGAAATTTGACTGATTCGACAAGCGATGAAGCAAGCCGATACTCCCTCTCATCAAGAAGCGCTGCATCATGATTCCCGTATGTTTTCCAGAAAAAACCATTTTGTCCAAATTTTAAAAAAAGATCATAAAAGTCACTCCACTGGTGAGCAATACTTTCAAGAGAGAACTTGAAGAGTTCTTCAATATCTCCATTAAGCACAAGACTATATTGTTCAGGCAAATAATATCTTTCGAGCATGGTCTTAACCAGTTCGGAATTTTGCCGAAACTCATCAAGCCGTCCGCCATTACCCATGTGCAGGTCGCTGAGGACAAGGACCTTCGACGAATGATCAAGAGTAACAGGCTTCGCTTTTTTGAGCAAGCGATCAAGATGAGGATGTTTTTTAGTCTGGGGACTCATGGCATCGCATCAACACCAAAACAAAGCAACAAGGTACGCAATCCAAACTTTGACTTATACTTCATGATAGTTTTAGAATCAGTATCTGATTAATTATTTCAATTGTCAGTCCATTATTTCCCTTGCCTGTCCAATCATTAACAACATTGTCCTATTTCACCACATAAATTAATTTCTTTTTTATTAAGAAAATGTAAATTCATCTTGTTGGCAAGTTTTTATTATCCCCGTTTCATGCATCTTTTTTGTTACAAAACTGTAAAATCTATGTCAAAAAAACAGGGATAATAATGTTTTGCACTTCTGTAACATATACATGCTGGATTAAAATTCGGGTAACGTTTATATAAGTAGGAACAGAAGGTAACTTTTCTTAAAAAGACTAAAAAAGCCAACAATGAAAGACGTTAAGCCCTATAAAATCATCATAGAATGGAGAGGTGAGGAAGATTTTTATTTCATTTGCGATTACGATCGTTCTGATGTGGAAAAAATCGGTAATAATCTCCCCATCAGTAAAGCCGGAACGTTTCCCTTAATGGCACAGGCAATGGGCAATGTTCTCAGAAAGCTGCGAAAAGAGCATATTTCTTTTCCCTTATTTCTTGTTGCTCTCGCCTTCAACCATCGCAATCTGCTCCATGAAATAGACCAACTGCTGAATCTTCTTCACCTTCATCTCGAAAAGGAGCAGGTTCCCGGAACTTTTTCCTGCCATATCTCTTCATAAAAACAAGAGCTATCCTTTAACCCAGAATAAAAAGCAGACATTCAACTTTTTATGACAAAACAGGTCAAAATACGAGCTATCCGGAGTTCTGTTAATTATTTGAAAACAACCATGAGAACAAAACAGATTTGCTCTTCCTCTTCATATATTATTGACAATATTTACTGGCATGTCACGGATTATACATGATATAATGTTGATAATAAATGATTTAACCATTTTCAGATTATGCATAACAGATCGCCCTGGCCTCAGACGGTCAATGCTGCTGCAGAACGTATTATTTCGATAATGAGCGACAAAGAGAAAATAAAAGTCCGCTCTGTTCCAGATGGCAAGTTGCAGAAACTCGGTTTTTTTCTTGGGAGATACATTCATAATGAACTCGGACTACTCGAAGGCAATCATGCCTTGATAAAAGCATGTGCCATTTCAAAGCATGGTAATTTTGAAAGTCTTTTTTTTATGAATGATGCCGATTCAGCATCACATGTAATCATGGAAACAATCTGGAGCCGGCTGAATACGATAATGACTGTCAGTTGACTACTGATATATTTGAACTCGCAATACCAGATTCCAAAACAAACGACTTATTAACAGAATAAGGCACAAAAACGTTGAATACCATGATTCCGATCTTTTTATGACAGATACCTTATCGAATAACGACTCACTCGAGTTTTTAGCAAAAGAGCTTAAAAAGGGCCGACTGGGAAAAAAACTTTCTGTAGATGATGTGAGTCAGTTGACCAATATTAAAAAGCAATATCTGGAACAATTGGAGGATGGGAATTTCAGTTTTCTGCCAAAAACCTATGTCTATGCGTTTGCAAAGGAATACATAAAGGCTATGGAACTCGACTGCAACGATATTCTTGAACAATGCAAAAAAGATCTCCAATTTCACGGAGCATTTAACAAGGATGAGATCGTCGAAACAGGTTCCGAACAGAACAACAAAAAACCATGGGAAGAGATAAACATACACAAATCGGAGCTTATGAAGTCCATACTACCGTTAACCGTCGGCATGATTGTCGGCGTGCTTATAGGCGTCTGCTCCAGTTATAGCGACCATCGTACCGAAGTTTCAGCTCCTCGCCTGCCAGTTTTAACTGCAAGAGCAGCCGTCACTTCAGGAGGTACATCTTTCAGAAAAAAACAGCGTTTAACGCCGCTTGCAACCTCATCAGTGCAGGCTGAACCATCCACTGCGCAGCCAAACGCATCTCCGTCTTCCTTTGCTCCTGCGTCTCTTCCTGTTTCAGGTACTCAGAAATAAGGCAACAACCATGAGGCTGTTGCCTGGTACGGTAAACAGGTAAAGCAAAAGAGGTGGTTATACAAAACAGTTGCCTTTGATATTACAAACCATCCTAACTTGTTCTTCATGAAAGGGTTGGGAGTTCTCTGTGCAAATACAGTCTCCTCCAACTTTCTTCAAAGAACCCTCAAATGCTGTCAACTGGTTTCCTGAACAATCAAAATTACCCTTGACCTTTTTGGGAGCATCCTCAAGTGTTGCGAGCTGGTTCCATGCACAGTCAACATTGCCCTTGACCTTTTCAGGGGCCCACTTGAGTGAAATCAATTGATTATTTGAACAATTAAGCCCGTCAACTTTTTGAGGAGCACCTTTAAGGGATGACAGTTGATTGCCGGAACAATCAAATACCCCGACTTCTTCAGGAGCACCTTTGAGAGAAGTCAACTGATTTGCTGAACAATCGAAGGATCCGCGCACTTCACGAGAGACTCCTTTAAGCGAGGTTAACTGGTTTCCACTGCAAGAAAAATCTCCCCTGACAACATCTGGGCTGCCTGCCAGTGAAGCAAGTTGGTTGCGGGAACAATCAAAATCACCCTGCACCTTTATTGGCGCACCCTGGAGTGTTGTAAGCTGATTATCTGAACAGTTATAATCACCGCCCACTATCAAAGGAGCCCCCTCAAGTGAGGTGAGCTTGTTACCTGAACAGTTGAAATCTCCTTCTACTATCTCCAGGCCGCCCGCGAGAAGGGTGTCCGTATTTGTAAGAACCTCGCCTTTGAACACGGTCAACTGATTTCCTGCACAAGAAAAATCTCCCATAATGAATGCTGGACAACCCAAAAGAGAGGGCAGTTGATTGCCGGAACAATCAAAGTCACCTTTAACCTCCTCAGGAGCACCTTCGAGTGAGGTCAACTCGTTCCCTGAGCAGTTAAAATCTCCTTTAATTTTTTTTGGGCAGCCCTCAAGTGTGGTGAGCTTGTTGCCTGAGCAGTTGAAATCTCCCTTCACCCTCTCCGGACACCCTTCAAGCGAGGTTAATCCCTTATTGGAACAATCAATGTCACTTTTTCCATCAAGCTCCCCCATGACATCGACGAACGTCACTTTTTTACTCATAGTATCTCCGTTAAAAATCAGGTTATCGACATTTTTAATAACAAATTATTTTTCTGTGATTTTGTACGCGTTAATGTGATGCATCTTTGTGCATGATTTCACCTGTCACGAGATAAATGACCTCCTGTGCAATCTTTACAGCATGGTCGGCAATATGCTCAATATAGCGGGAGATACTCAAGATCGCCATAAGCTGACTCACATCAGCATCCTGCATTTTTATCAAAGCTGTTGCCTTGTTAACGACTGAACGATGCATTACCTCAATTTCTTTGTCAAGATCAGAGACCTGATCAGCAAGAACTTGCTCTTTTACAGCAAAGGCTGCAATCGACTTTTTAACCATTTCGGCAGCAAGCACACCCATTTTTTCGAACTCAAAGGATTCGATGATCCCGGGAGTGATTTCAAGCATAAGATCAAGACTATGAAGAGAGAGGTCGCCAATACGCTCCAGCTCATCATCGATCATGATAATGGCCATTATGGTGCGCAGGTCACTTGCAACCGGATGCTGAAGGGCGAGAAAAGAGAGGCATCGTTTTTCGAGATCAGCCTCTTCCATATCAATCTCATAATCAGCAAACTTTCTCTGCACAGTACCATGTTCATCATGCTGTACAACCGCATGCAGTGAAAGCAAAAAATTCTCCACCACTTTATTGGAAAGTTGAACAAGAACTTCAGAAAGTTCTGTTATTTGCGCATGAACGGGCCGTTCTGACATAATATTTTATAAGGGTTAGTGGTACTTTACAAAAAAAACTACGGAAGAAGTACTGCGCAGGAGATAACCGTTGTCCACAGACCATTTTCACCCTCTGCGGTCGCAGTGATGTTGTATGAATTGATGATTTTGTGACTCATTTTGTAAATCCCTTCTCGTTCATCCCAATCCTTGTTCGGATCAAACTCAATACCGAGGGTGGTTGCGAGCATCGTAGCCGCCAGGTCTTCGGCATACTCCCCTGACTGCTCGGCCGACTCACCATAAGGATGGTGTTCTGACAGATAGCCATACTGCGTATCGTCTGCCGGAATGGCAACACCAACCGATGCGGCAATAAGGCGATTAAACTCATTGGTTGCATTGCGGGCCATGACAGCAAAGGTTATCTGCCCCGGAGAAAGCAGTTTTACGCCATCCTCGACACTGATACGCTCGCAGTGAGGAGGAAAAATACTTGACACCGTAACCAGATTGCATTTCTCGATTTTAGCATCTCTCATGGCAAGCTCGAATGACGAAAGATACTCCTTGTGGCGCCCCACTCCTTTCGTAAAGAATATTTTTGCTGGAACGAATGACAATGCCGTATCTCCTTTGTAAATCAGTTATTTACTGAATTCAATGAATCTAATTCTATAAAAAAAAAAACAATCTCCCAAATTTATTTTCAATAAGACCTCCTCGATAAAACTATATCGTTACACTACAATGAGTTCGATTGATAAATCATCTCATTGCGTTATGACATTTTTTTCTGGGCTGAACGGGTTAAAAAAAGTGCCTGACTGTTCACTTGCGGGCCATCATTGCTGATTTTCGTGTATGTTGCGTCGGGATGCATCTCCCATACTTTGACATTATCGCTCATAATCAGATCAAGATCCGCTTTGACAACACGAATGAGCGCTTTATCAAACACCGGAAAAAGGGTTTCAACCCGATCGTCAAGGTTTCGTGGCATGATATCAGCACTTCCGAGATAGAGCTCCTCCTTTCCTCCGTTATGGAAGTAATAGGCCCGGCTGTGCTCAAGAAAACGTCCGATAACACTGATAACCCTGATATTTTCACTAACCCCCTTTATACCGGGCTTGAGGCAGCAGATTCCCCGAATGATAAGGTCGATCTTTACCCCTTCGCACGAGGCCTTGTAAAGTGCCCGAATGGTTTTTGCATCCACCAGGGCATTCATTTTCATGATTATCTTTCCTTTATTCTCATTCCGGCTCCACTCGACCTCCCGTTCAATCATCTCAATAATCCTTTTTCGGGTATTGATCGGCGAGACAAGCAGCTTTCTGTATCCGGTATGTTTTGAATATCCCGTCAAGGCGTTAAAGAGCTCTGCCACATCGTTGGCAAGTTGCTCGTTGATGGTAAAGAGACTGTAATCGGTATAGATTTTCCCGGTTGCCGGGTTATAGTTACCAGTACCAAGATGGAGGTAGCGCTTAAGCTTATTTTGCTCACGTCGTACAATCAGGGTAAGCTTGGCATGGGTTTTCAGCCCAGGAAGACCGTAGGCGACATGTGCTCCGACATCTTCAAGTGCCCGCGCCCAGATAATGTTGTTTCCTTCGTCAAACCTCGCTTTGAGTTCCACGAGAACAGCCACCTGCTTACCCGCTTCAGCAGCCTTCATCAACGCCTTGACAATCGGCGAGTTACTGCCAACCCGGTAGAGTGTCTGCTTTATCGAGAGCACGTCAGGATCAAGAGCTGCCTGATTGATAAAATCAACGACTGGCTGAAAGGAGTCATAAGGATGGTAGAGTAACTGATCTTTGGCTTTTATGGCGCTGAAGATATCGTTACTGAACTGCTCCTCGATAGGGTTCTTTGGCACAAAGGGCTCATCCTTCAAATCCGGGCGTTCAATTTTCAGAAGCTCCATGAGAGAGCCAAGTCCGAGAGCACCATCTATTTCATAGACGTTTCTTGCGGCAACTCCAAGATTTTTCATCAAAAGCTTTCTCACCTGCACCGGCATTGCCGGAGTAATGTCAAGGCGAACAACCTTTCCGTAACGGCGTGAGCGGATTCCCTTTTCGATGGTTTTCAGCAAATCTCCCGCTTCATCCTCCTCAATTTCAACATCTGCGTCGCGAATCAATCTGAAAAGATAGGCCTTGGTAACCCTCATTTTTGGAAACAACTGTTCAAGATTGTTTTCAATAAGATCCTCAAGCCAGATAAATCGAATAATCCCATCATCATCAAAGCCCCTGATTTCATTAAGCCGAAGAAGCCGTGGAAGAACACTTGGGACTTTGACACGGGCAAACTTCAGCGTCGTGCTTTCATCGTCGTCAACTTCTATGGCGAGATTCAACGAAAGGTTCGACATAAAGGGAAAGGGATGGCCCGTATCGAAGGCCAAAGGGGTCAAGACGGGATAAATCTCCTTGCGAAAATAGTGGCTCAATGCTTTTTGCTTCGTAACCGATAATTCTGAAAACCGAAGAAACTCAATACCCTCCTGCTGAAGTGCCGGCACCAGGTCTTGATAAAAGCACTTGTTTCTCTGGCTGAGCTGCTGCAAGACCATCGTCCGGATTTTTTCGAGCTGCTCAAAAGGGGTATGGCCATCAATCGTTCGCTCCAAAATACCTGCCTCATACTGATCCTCAATACCGGCAACCCGGATCATGAAATATTCATCAAGGTTTGAACTGAAAATCGAGATGAATTTCACTCGTTCCAAAAGCGGGTGCGCTTCACCGGCAAGCGCCTCTTCAAGCACGCGCTGATTGAACGCAATCCAGCTCAACTCCCTGTTAAGGTATAATGAGGTATCAAAAAAATCCGGAAGCGCAACTACCTTGCCATCATCCTCATTCCATATCTGCGTGAGAGGCATAAAAAAATTTGATCCTGGTTTTTTCTTGCTGCATAAAAACAATGCCATAAAAATGGGGAACAATGAACATTGAATGACAATAATGTAGAGGCTTTGGCGTCACGAACCAATGGGTTTGTGTTACGAATACGAAAACAATTGCCGGGGAGGTCGCTGAAAAGTTAGAGCTCCTTTTTGGAAAAGTATATTGGGCAATCTTTATCCCTTGTTAGCAGAAGATCGTTCAAAACGGAGATCTGCTGATCCGGATTTTTCATGTCGATCATTTATTTTTGGAGATAGAACGATGAGTACAAAAGCAACAATACGACTTTTCGCCGATGTTTTAGGCCCTCTTCTTGATGGAAAAGGCGACATCGATTGCTCAAACCTGGGGCTCACCTCTCTTGAGGGATGCCCGGGAATCGTGGCAGGTAATTTCAACTGTTCAGGAAATCAGTTGACAACACTCGATGGGGGCCCTCACACCGTTACCGGGGATTTTTCCTGTTCAAATAACCTGTTGACTTCGCTTGAAGCCTGCCCTGATGAGGTTCACGGCGATTTCGACTGTTCTCACAATCAATTACTCTCACTCGAAGGTGCTCTAAAAAAGGTGACCGGGAATTTTGATTGTTCCTCCAACCGGTTGACAACACTTCAGGGTAATCTGAAAAAAGTTGGTGGCGATTTTTCCTGTTCAGATAACCTGCTGACTTCACTCAATGGTGCTCCTCATAAAGTTGGCGGAGATTTTTCCTGTTCGGATAACCTGCTTACCTCACTTGAGGCCGCTCCCCGTGAAGTTGGTGATTTTGACTGTTCCCACAATCAGTTGACCTCACTCGAAGGGAGTCCTGATGAGGTTCACGGCGATTTCGACTGTTCCGGCAATCAACTGAACTCACTGGCAGGCTGCCCAAATTTTATTATTGGTGACTTTTTTTGCACCGGGAACCAACTGACCTCTCTGAAAGGCGGGCCGGTTGTTGTTTACGGAAACTTCGACTGTTCAAACCATAGGCTGGAATCACTCAAGGGTGCTCCCAAAGAGGTTGGAGGGGATTTTAATTGCTCAGGAAACCTGCTCACCTCACTTGCAGGAACGCCTCACGAGGTTCGTCATTTTGATTGTTCCAACAATCAGTTGACAACGCTCCAGGGTGCACCCCATAAAGTAAGCGGAAATTTCTCCTGTTCGGCAAACCGGTTGACAACGCTCAAAGGTGCACCAAAAAAGGTCAAGGGCTCTTTTAATTGTTCCGGCAACCAGTTGACAACTCTTGATGGGGTACCTAAAAAAGTCAAAGGAAATTTCGATTGTTCTGCGAACCAACTGACAACTCTTGATGGAACGCTCAAAAAAGTTGGCGGAGATTTTATTTGCGGGGGAAATGCTGGGATATTTGATGAAGACGAGGCTCGGGCAACATGCTCGATAAAAGGAAACTATATTCGATCGAACAACACCCTTTACAGCGAGATAACCATCGCCGATACCATGAAGTCGTATGAATGAGAGAGTAAAAAGGCCATTCCCGAAAGAGTGGCCTTTTTGACATTGAATATTACTTTACTTTGACGTGAACTCTTTTATCTTGATAGTGTGAGGGATTATTATCCTGTCAGTTCATTCCATTTTAACGTAAGCTGCGGATGCACACCACTCCGAAAACGGTATACTTCAGGTTGAATCAAGCCGACTCCACTGAATTGCTGCCGGGAAACATACTTCCCTCCGGATGGCAGCTCAAAGCTCATACATCAAGCAAAGAGCGGCGGGAGTTCTACGACACCTTCGAGTGGCAGGCTTTTGAAAAAGGGGTTGCAATTGTAAAAAAAAGGAGAACCCTTTTTCTTGTCGATCTCAAAAGCGGCCAGGAAACAGCCTCTCTCCCCTTCCCCGCAACTCCCTCCTCTTTTTTTGCCGACGCACTTCCGTCCGGCATCCTGAAAGCGGCGCTCTCAACTCTAACGGATATCAGGGCATTCATCAGGCTCAGCTCTATTGATACCGTTATTACCACATACCGCGTTCTTGATGATAACGAGAAAAGTGTTGCCTTTCTGACCTCCGAATCGTTCTACCTTGCCGACAGCGAAAAGCCGGAACCTTTCCAGAGTATCTTTTCACTCTCGCCGCTCAGGGGATATGACGATGAGATGGAGCTGATGGTAACCTCATTGACAAACAACAACGAAATTGCGAAAGCTCTTGATTTCAGTGAGCTTTTTCTGCTGATCATGAATGAGGCTAGCGTCAGCGTGCACGACTACTCTGCAAAAATAAGCCTCGATCTTGATGCTGATGCACCAGTTTATCACAGTGCCCGTCTGTTGCTTCAATTTACCCTCTCCGTCATACGCGCCAATGAAGAGGGAATCAAGAAAAACCTTGATTCCGAATTTCTGCACGACTACCGTGTTGCCATACGCCGCACCCGCTCCATTCTGAAGCAGCTCAAGGGCGTTTTTGAGCCCGAAGAGAGCGCATATTTTCTCAATCTCTTCAGGGAGCTTGGTAAACGAACCAACGAATTGCGCGACAGGGATGTCTCTCTTCTGCGCCAGGCAAGCTATTTCCATTCTCTGCCCCCCAGTCTCCAGCCATCGCTCAAGCTCTTTTTCACCGACATTGCCGCATCCCGCAAGAAACTGCACAGGCAGTTCTGCCGCTATCTTGCTTCTGACCTCTGCCAATCCTTTCTTGACCAATGGGAGAGCTTTGTATACCGGCAATCAGTGCCTGATGCAACGTACTGTCCAAACGCCTCCCTCTCAACCGAAAATGTGGCTGTAGAGAGTATTAAAAAGGCATGGAAAAAAGTTATCCGCCACGGCCGTCAGGTCAGCAAAGAAACAACCGACAGCGAAATCCATGCACTGCGGATTGACTGTAAAAAACTGCGCTATCTGCTTGAATTCTTCTCCTCGATTTTCCCTCATAAATCGGTCACTCCCGCGGTACGCCAATTGAAGGAGCTCCAGGACAACCTCGGAGACTTTGTCGATTTTTCGGTTCAACTGCACTTTCTTCGTGAACGTCTGGCAGCACTGCCCCCCGGCAAAGATGAGATCCTGCTTGCCGCATCAATGGGTGGACTTATGGCTACCCTTTTTCACAAACAGGAAGAGGCGAGGGGTCGATTCCACAAAACCTTTGAGGCGTTTGACCATGAAAAAACCGCTCAACTCTTTCACGATCTGCTGACCAGTAAACTGAGATGAAAACCATAGCACTCTACAGCATCAAGGGCGGGGTTGGCAAAACGGCTGCGGCGGTCAACCTCTCCTACCTCTCCTCCCTGACAGCTCAACCGACACTGATCTGCGATCTTGATCCGCAGGGAGCAAGCTCCTACTATTTCAGAATTACCGCCTCTAAAAAATATAACAGCGACCAATTTTTGAAGGGCAACAAAAAAATCTACCGCAACATCAAGGCAACCGATTTTGAGAACCTTGACCTGCTCCCTTCAGACTTTTCCTACCGAAATCTTGATATCGAGCTCTCTGAGGAGAAAAAGCCGCACAAAAAGCTTAAAAGAAACCTTGAAGAGCTCAGCGAGGAGTACCGCTATCTCTTTTTTGACTGCCCGCCAAACCTGACACTTCTTTCTGAAAGTGTGTTTGCTGCCTCCGACCTGATTCTGGTACCTTTGATTCCCACAACGCTCTCGATTCGCACCTACATCCAGTTACAGGATTTTTTCAAAGCCAATAAACTCGACGGCTCAAAAATCCGTCCATTCTTCAGTATGGTGGAGAAACAGAAAAAATTACACCGCGACACCATCCTTGAGTTTGGTGCTGGCCCGGAGTTTCTCAGCCAGACTATTCCGTACAATTCCGAGGTTGAAAAAATGGGCATCTACCGCGCACCGCTCAATGCCGTACTGCCCAACGCGCCTGCCTCAAAAGCCTACCGCAACCTCTGGGAGGAACTTCGCTCGCACTGTGAATAAATGCGGGAAAACCCCTCTCAATTTTCCTTCACCGTCTGCGATTCAGCAATTCCATTCATTTTTTACACGGCTGTAACATTGCCCTCTCCATGAAAACACAGATATTAAGCCATAGAGAAACGCAATATTATTGACCGTTCAACCACCTGTCACTGGAGAAATTCATGAGGGTATATCGTCAAAAAGAGTCTTTCTTCAGGTCGATGAACATGGCACTGCTGCTGACCATCATGGTATCGGCTTCAGCTTTTTGCCCCGCAAACCCGGCTCTGCAGGCCGCTGCAAAGGTACGCACCTCTCTTCCTCGCTACCTGTTTCTTTTTATAGGAGATGGCATGGGGCCGGCGCAGGTGAAACTATCCAGCACCCTGCTTGAGAACGGCCGCACCCTCGCCATGACCTCATTTCCTGTGCTCGGTATGGCAACCACCCATGCGGCAGACCATCTTATCACCGACTCAGGAGCCGCAAGCACGGCACTTGCTACCGGCTATAAAACCACTATCGGTACTATTTCGATGGCAGGGAACCACCTCGACACACTCAAAACCATTGCTGAAATGGCAAAGGCAAAAGGGATGAGAACCGGGATTGTTTCAAGTGTTGGAATTGATGATGCAACCCCCGCCTGTTTTTATGCCCACAACCCCTCTCGTGCCAACCTGTACGACATTGCCACGCAGATGGCCTCAAGCGGTTTCGACTACTTTGGTGGAGGATACAGCCATGGAAATTTTCCTGAAAACCAGGCAAAAACCAAAGTTTTCAAGGGAGATATTATCAATCTCATGCAATCGGCCCACTATCTGCTTGCCCGCAACAGCAAAGAACTGGCGGCCATAAAGCCGGGAACGCGATGCTGGGCTTACAGCGATTATGACAGCAAGGGGGCGCTGAGCTTTGCCATGGATCGCCATGAGAGCGAAACATCACTTGCAGAATTTACCCGCGAGGGAATCCGCCTTCTCAACAATCCAAAAGGCTTTTTCATGATGGTTGAAGGGGGAAAGATCGACTGGGCCTGCCACGCAAACGATGCTGCTGCGGCAGCGCACGACGTTGAATCATTCGACAAAGCCATAGAGGAGGCCCTTGCCTTTTACCACCGTCACCCAAGAGAGACACTTATCGTCGTTACCGCCGATCACGAGTGCGGCGGACTTTCACTTGGCAACGCAGCAAATGGTTATGAAACCCGCTTTGACCTTCTGCGCCATCAAAAAATTTCGCAGCAACGGTTTGCTGAAAAGGTAAACAGATGGAAAAAACGCGGCACCGTCACCTTCCCGATGGCGCTCGATAGTGCCAAGGTCTATTTCGGACGTGGGACTGTTGATGCCGGAGATCGCAACGCGCTGCAGCGAGCTTACCAGGCGACCATGAACAGCGAGGCTCCCGGAATAAAGAGCAATGATACCTTCAGCCCGGCCATAACCACCCTGTTGAACAACCGAGCCGCAATTGGCTGGAGCAGCAACGCCCATACGGCACTGCCCGTTCAGGTTTTTGCCATAGGGCGTGGGGCTGAGGCATTCATGGGCTATTACGACAATACCGATATCGCAAAAAAAATCATGCAGCTCGCCCGACTGAAGCCACCGGTAAAATAGTCTAACCCTCATCCACTCTGCCCGGGTTCTCCAGAATCAGAATAATGTTGCAAAATTGTGACAAACAACGTTTCCATTTTTACTGTACATTCAGGAACATTTGAAACGGATGATATTGGCACCGCGTGCAATAATTTTTTATTCAATCAATTTTAACAATACCACAAATGCCTATATCGGCTGTAATTCAGGTATTTGATCCCGCATTGTGCTGCAGCAGTGGCGTATGCGGAATCGATGTTGATCAGGCTTTGGTCAGTTTTTCGGCTGACGTTGATTGGGCTCTGCAAAATGGGGCTCAGATAGAGCGCTTCAATCTGGCCCGGCAACCGCTGGCTTTCGCAGAAAACCAGACCGTCAAATCCTTTCTCGACAGCCTGGGGGCAGAAGCCCTGCCGCTGATTCTTGTCGATGGCGAAGTACTCTTGAGTGGCCGTTACCCAAGCCGGGCTGAACTTGCCGGTTGGGCCTCCATAACGCTGCCAGCCGCAGAGTCGAAACCGGGCAAAAGCTGCTGCTCCGATAGCAATTGCTGCGGATAATTCATGAAACCACTCCAATGAAATTTCTCAAAGAGCCACCACGCTTCCTTTTCTTCACTGGAAAAGGGGGCGTTGGTAAAACCTCAATCGCCTGCGCAACGGCCATGCAACTCGCTGAAGCCGGGCGACAGATCTTGCTGGTGAGCACAGACCCGGCCTCGAATGTCGGCCAGGTTTTCGGTATTACTATCGGCAGTAACATTACTCCTGTCGATGCCGTTACGGGCCTCTTTGCACTCGAAATTGACCCGCAGGCAGCAGCACAGCACTACCGCGACCGCATCGTCCAACCGGTACGCGCGCTCTTGCCGGAGAGCATTGTCAAGAGCATTGAGGAACAGCTTTCCGGCGCCTGCACGACGGAGATTGCCGCCTTCGACGAGTTCACCGCACTCTTGACCGACTCAGCCCTGACCGCAGACTTCGACCACATCATCTTCGACACGGCACCAACCGGGCACACCATCCGACTGCTGCAACTGCCCGGCTCATGGAGCGGTTTTCTTGAAGAGGGCAAAGGTGACGTCTCATGCCTCGGCCCGCTGGCCGGTCTTGAAAAGCAGCGCTCCCAGTACAGGGAGGCCCTCGAAGCCTTGGCCGACCCCTTGCGTACGCGCCTGATTCTGGTATCGAGGGCTCAGCAATCCACTTTGCGCGAGGTCGCCCGAACCTGTGAAGAGCTCGCCGCAATTGGCATAGCACAACACTATCTCATCATCAACGGCATACTTCCCGAACGCGAAGCGGCAGAGGATGCACTTGCTGCTGCACTCTTTTCGCGAGAGCAAGCCGCATTATCGGCCATGCCGCAAAGCCTCAGGGCATTGCCGACCGATCATGTCGCACTCAAGCCCTTCAATCTGGTCGGCCTTGAAGCCCTGCATCAGTTACTCTCCGTCAATGAGCAGCTCTCGTTTTTCAGTGAAGAAGCCATCACGCCCGACGCTCCCGGCCTCCTGACACTGGTTGACGAAATCGCCCTCAAAGGCAAGGGCCTTGTCATGTTCATGGGTAAAGGTGGAGTTGGCAAAACAACCCTTGCTGCCGCAGTAGCTCTTGAGCTTGCCAGTCGTGGCCTGCCGGTACACCTTACCACCTCCGATCCAGCGGCTCACCTTACCGAAACATTGAACGGCTCCATGGAGCTCCTCACCGTCAGCCGGATTGATCCCCGCGCCGAAACCGAACGCTACCAGCAACAGGTGATGAGTACCAAAGGAATGACGCTTGATCAGGAAGGGATTGCCCTGCTCGAAGAGGACTTGCGCTCACCCTGCACCGAAGAAATTGCCGTATTCCAGGCTTTTTCACGCATCATCAGTGAGGCCGACCACAAATTTGTTATCATGGATACGGCTCCTACCGGTCATACTCTGCTGCTGCTTGATGCAACCGGAGCCTATCACCGGGAATTCACCCGTCAAAGTGGAACAACCGAGCAGCACCATATCACGCCGATGACACGGATGCAAGATCCGGAAAAGACCAGCATCGTCCTTGTAACGCTGGCCGAAACCACTCCTGTGCTCGAAACTGCCAATCTGCAAGCGGAGTTGCGACGAGCCGGCATTGAACCATGGGGTTGGGTCATCAATAACAGCATAGCCGCTGCCAAACCACACTCCCCACTTCTCAAGCAGCGAGCACAAAACGAACTGAAGGAGATTGAGGCTGTGGCCAATCTTCATGCCGCCCGCTACGCCGTCGTACGGTTGCTGCATGAAGAACCAACAGGAGCGAGTCGGCTTCTGAAACTCATCCATGCCGAGGAGAGAGAGCAAACAATATAAAAATTGAATACCATGCCGAATCCACAGATTCTTGTTGTCGAAGATGACCAGAACCTTGCAAAGCTGCTCGAATATAATCTCAATCGGGCAGGCTATAGATGTCATCTTTCCGGCACCGGCGAAGATGGATTTGAGCAGCTCTCAAAAAAAAGCGTTGACCTTGTGCTGCTTGATGTGATGCTGCCAGGAATGGACGGCTTTGAACTCTGCCGAAAAATAAGGCAGCATCAGCGTTACAAAGATATCCCCATCATCATGGTGACGGCCAAAGGAGAGGAGATAGACCGGATTTTGGGATTTGAGCTCGGCATTGATGACTATGTGGTCAAACCCTTCAGCCCCCGTGAGCTGACACTGCGCATACGGGCAATACTCAAGCGCGATCACCGGCAAAGCGGAAAAACGGAGGAACTGCTCAAGGCAGGCGCTCTTGAAGTCGATCTGACTCGCCACCTTGTGACGCTTGAAGGCAAAGAGCTTGTGGTGACCCTGATGGAGTTCAAGCTTCTCGTCGCTCTCCTCAAAAGGAAGGGTGAGGCTCAGTCACGCGAGAGGCTGCTCAGCGATGTCTGGGATATCGATAAAAGCATCAACACCAGAACCATCGACACACACATTACCAGAATCCGCGAAAAACTTGGAGAAACTGGTCGCATGATCACAACCGTTCGCGGACTTGGTTACAAATTTGAGGAAAAAGAGAGTGATGACCATGCCGCCTAAACTCTCCGTCAAGCTTGGTCTTGTCATCGGGATCATTATTTTTTTTTCCACAGTCATCAGCTATTTTTCGATTGAGGCTCGATTGACGGAGATACTGGTCTCGGCCACTAAAAAGGAGCTTCACCGCGATCTTCTGTTCAACAAACAGATGTTCGAAGAGGAGGCGCGGGAATGGCAGCCAAACGAGCAAAGCAACGCATGGGTCGAGCGTATCGCACGTGCGCTCGACATCCGGGTTACACTGATTGATCTTCATGGAGAGGTCATCGCCGACTCCTCGATCCCCCCCGGTAAGCTATATGCAATAGAGAACCACTGGAACAGGCCTGAAGTACAGGAGGCCATTGCAAAGGGGTACGGCGAAAGAACCCGGTACAGTCAAACGGTCAAAGAGCGCATGCTCTATATGGCCATCCCGGTCGGTTTGCCGAAACCCTTCGCCGTCCTTCGATTCGGCAAACCACTCTACGACATCGGAGTGTTCAACAGCGGAATTCAGAGAGAGATCACGCAGTGCATTTTTCTGGCATTCTTCTTCTCCCTGATCGCCGGTTTTCTGGCAGCTTTTTTTCTGACCCGTCCGTTCAGGGTACTTGCCAAAAGCGCAAAAAAAAGGATTCATGGAGACTATTCAGGCACCATCCCTGTCGTCAGCAAGGATGAAACAGGTCTCTTTGCCCGCACACTGAACGTCATGACGGATGAAATCAGGCAATTGCAGCGCAGCGAAGAGTGGCTCCAAACGGTTTTTTCAGCTATTCGTGAGGCTATCATCGTCACCGATGCGGCTGGCGACATCATTCTGGTCAACCCGGCAGCATCAAGAATGTTCCGCATCGACGGGACCATGTTCAAGTCGCGCCCGCTCCACCATCTCTCCGACAGCAAGCTGCAGGAGCTGTTTGCGAAAGTACACTGCACGCGCATCGCCCTGCGCAAAGAGGAGATGGCACTCATAACCAAAAAGGGAGAGCGCATCATGCAAATCAGCTCCATGCCACTCACCAAAGAGGAGCAGTTCGAAGGAACCGTTTTTGTTTTGAACGACATTACCAAACTTCGCAACCTTGAAGCAATACGGAGGGATTTTGTCTCCAGCGTTTCACATGAACTGCGCACGCCGCTCACCGTCATCACCGGATACGCCGAGACCCTGCTCGACGGAGCCATGCTTGAGCCTGAACATGCCACACACTTCCTGCAGATTATCCTTCAGGCCAGCCAGCAACTGACCGCTCTCGTCAATGACGTGCTCGACCTGTCGAGAATTGAGTCAGGCTACATTAAATATCAATTCAGTCCGGTTGACCTCAAAAGTATGGTACAAAAATCGGTTGAAATGCTGAAACACGCTGTTGAAAAAAAGCAGGTCAAGCTTGAAATCAATATTCCCGAAGAACTTCCCCCTGTTCATGCCGATCCCTGCTATCTCGACATTGTTATCCGCAACCTTCTCGACAACGCCATCAAATACGTTGAGGAGCGCCACGGGAAAGTCAGGATTTCAGCGTTCAGAAGTGGAGATACTCTACGGCTGGAGGTGGAAGATAACGGTATCGGCATATCAAAATCAGATCTTGACCGCATCTTTGAGCGATTCTACCGTGTCGACAAGGCCCGTTCACGCGAGCGAGGAGGAACCGGCCTTGGGCTTGCCATTGTCAAGCACATCATTCTGGCCCATAAAGGCGACGTCAAGGTACGCTCGCGCATCAACCACGGCTCGGTTTTCAGTGTGGTTTTGAGGATAGCGACGGGGAAATGAGCTGCAATAATTTTATTTGACGTTTTTTGATAGATTATGGGTGTACCTCCACTTTTCAAAAAAAGCCCTTTTCGCGTTCAAAAGAGAGTGTGAAGCCTGAATTTTGCAACGCTCATGTATTCAACAATATCCAGAAAATTGTTCACGCCCGTTGCAGCACTTGTGCTGCTGCTCGCTATGGTTATGCTTTTCAGTTCCAGGGCTCATGCAGCCCAGGCCGTAGTCATTCTGGATCGTGAACCCTCTCTTGAACTTGCCGGACACTTTGACCACTACGACGACCTGACTGGAAAACTGACGCTTGCCGACATTCTTGACCCAAAAAATGCAATCGGCTTCAGACGCCTCAAAGACAAACTCAATGATGGCTACAGCCACAAGGCTGTCTGGCTCCGTTTTAGCATCGCTCGCACCTCCCGATTTCCCGCAGAGGCATGGTTACGGCTTTACCCGCCCTATCTCGATCATGTCACCGTTTTTGTTCAGTCAGACCGCGACCCATCCAAAGCCTCTTCCTATCGCCAGATAAAACTCGGTGACCACATTCCCGTTGCTGATCGTCCTCTGCCGGGCACCGACTTTCTTGCTCCCTTGTCACTGCCCCTCAAAACGCCGGTCACCATTTACGTCCGAATTCAGGCTATCAGTTCCCTGAATTTTAACGCATCGGTTCATACCCCGACGGATATGTACCGGGAAATAAATACAGACATTCTGATTCAAGGAGGCTATCTGGCCATTATCATCCTCTTTTCACTGCTGAACTTTATCTATTTCCTGCGCATTAATGACAAACTTTTTCTCTACTTCGCCCTCTACGCTCTGGCAGTCTCCATCAATTATTTCTCCATAAGCGGCATTCTCAGTCTGATCCTGCCTGACTTTGCCCATCTCATCTCCGACTATCTTGCTGATATTGGAAAAGGTGGAGCAATACTTCTCGTTTCACTGTTTTTAATCAGCCTTTTTGCCTCAGAGCTTACACCCTTTACCCGCCGATACCTGAAGTTCATGGTGGTTATTGGCGCTCTCACCATACTTGCTGATCCACTTGGGTTTTATATTGAGATAGCCCCTGTCACCTCTGTGTCAATGCTTTTTCTGTTTTTTATGATCACTTGGCTCAGTTATAAAGCCGTAAAAAACAATAAACCTGGAGGCATGCTTTTCTTTATGGCATTCGGCATCAGCAATCTTGGTTATTTTATTCATTTTTTGCAACTCCTCGGCCTGGTTCCCCTTGAATGGTGGAACATCAACAATATCAAATATGCCTCTCTTCTCAATATTGTACTTATGACCGTCGCTCTCGCAGAGAATCTTCGGAAATCTGAAAAACGGGCAATGGCTGCACTCAGGGAGTCTGAGCTTAAGAGTGTGGAACTTGCAACGGAACGGGCGGCAACGGAACGACAGCAGCGATTTTTGACGATGGTATCTCACGAATATCGAACTCCACTCGCCATTATCCGAAGCTCCCTTGATATTATGAATCTTCAAATGAGCGACCAATACCCCGAAAACAGTAGTGAGCTTGATAAAATGAAACTAGCCATTCATCGTCTGGTGGAGGTGATGGATGTTTCGCTTGCAAAAAGCCGACTCTCTGATTCCGAGGAAAGGGAGGGCGCCGTGCGTACTCTTTTAGCGCCATTCATGGCTTCAGAGGTCGAGGAGGTTCGTGCGCTATGGCCAAAACGTACCTTTCGCTTTGCCATATCGCTCACTGAGCATGCAATCAATGCTGAAAAACACTATCTTGCAACTACTTTGTTTAACCTGCTCGATAACGCACAGAAATACTCTCCTCCAGATTCACCGATTGACATTGATTGCTACGGAGAGGGAAATGAGGCAGTTATCAGGATACAAAATGAGAGCAGTAGCGTCTTGACTAATAAGACAGAACTCCTGTTCAATAAATACCAGCGCGGCAGCAACAGCAATAATACCAATGGATCCGGTCTCGGTCTATGGCTTGTACGGGAAATCATCAAACGGCATAATGGCGCTGTCGCTTTTGAAAAAAGCGGCGAATACGTCATGGTAACGGTTCGTCTTCCCCTTGCAGATTCTCTAAAGAAATAAAACCATGACACAGCAACACTCTCCACCAGCAACACTCTCCACCAGAAAAACCACAAAACGAATAATCATCGTCGAAGATGACCATGATCTGCTCGAAAACATGGTGAAGTACCTGACGCTCGCCGGTTATGAGGTGACAGCCGCTGCCTCTGCCCGAGAGTTTTATTATCATCTCTCCCGGCAAGCATACATGCTGGCCATACTCGACATAGGGCTGCCTGACCAGAGCGGTCTGGTGCTTGCCGAATATTTACGAAAGAATACCGATATGTGGATAATCATACTGACGGCACGCTCAACACTTGATGACAAACTTGAAGGGTTGAAATACGGGGCTGATTTCTATCTGGTCAAGCCGGTCGATTGCCGCGAACTCTCGGCTACCATTGCCAATCTTTTTGCGCGTTTTGAAGCAGCTCCGCCCATTTTTGATCAGTTTCCAGAGAGAAACGAGCATCTGCAAGCTCAGGATTTGGCGCCGTGGAAACTTGAACGCAACGGATGGACTCTGACCACTCCCAAGGGAGAGACCTTTACACTGACCTCTAAAGAGTTTGAGTTTATTGACTCTCTCAGTTTCCGAAGCAACACCATTATAGCCCGCCGGGATATCATGAAAATCCTCGACTATCCCTCAACAGAACAGGCAAGCCACGCACTTGAATCGATGGTTCACCGTCTGCGCAAAAAGATCGAAGCGGCCGGCTATGAATTTCCCGTCAAAACATCACATGGCATTGGGTACTGTTTATCCGCTGACCTTATCCACGTCTGAGCTGCAAGATTTCCATCTCTCCACCCGAAAAAGCATTACACTGTTTATACGTCGCAAGATTATCATAATGTGATATATTGTGATGTTTTACGACATTTTACGACTCGTTTTATCACCCATCCCCCAAGTAAATTGCAGCAATATTAAAATTGCGTTGTACCACCAAAGTAGCGTTCCTGTAAAGAGTGTGATACGGGGTATGCCAGCGTGATTTCAAGTGTATTCAAGCCTGGAACTGAAAGGCCACGAAAAGCTTGTCGATTTCTCCAACGTTGATAAACTCCTTTTCCTGTGCGAAACTCCATTACATCCAAAGCAATGTCCCTGACGAGACTTCTGCTCATTCTCTCGTTCTCGCATCCCGCTGCGCAGCTTTCAGCCGCAACACCTGATACGGGCAGCATCATGCGCGACCAGCAGCAGTCGCAAAAACAGTTGCAACGGCAGTTACCCATTCCTGAAAGCGCAAAAGAACCGGTTTCACAGGCAGGGAGCACCGTTCAGGTTGCGGTGACGGCTTTCACCTTCAGCGGTTATGAAGGGCTGGCAACCGAAGCTGAGCTTCAGGGAGCTGTTGCCGGATTCATTGGCAAAAGCCTCACCTTCGGGGAGCTCAATGTCCTGACCGACAAGGTTACTGCACTCATCAAAACAAAGTGGTATTTGCAGGCAAGAGCCTACCTGCCGCAGCAGGATATCACCTCTGGTATCATCAAAATTGCCATTTCACAGACAAAAAGTGACGGCAATCTTACCATCAAGCGCAACAAAAGCGCTCGAATCAGCCCCATTTTTTTGCACCGTATTGCCCAGTCGCCCCTGCACGCTGGCAAACCGATTAAAGAGAATGAGTTGGAGCGCGCGGTGCTGCTGATAAACGATCTGCCCGGTATATCGGCCAAAGCCTCCCTTGTGGCCGGTACGGAGCCAGGCACCAGCGGAGTTGATGTTGCCGTTACCGAAGGAAAGCTCTTTTCAGGAATGCTCTATGGCGACAATCAGGGGAACCGCTACGTCGGCACATGGCGAGCCAGTGCCATGGTTTCCGTCAATGATCCCCTGCATCACGGTGACCAGTTGACCCTCCTGTTGACCGAGGCCTCAGGTCTGGCACAGGGACGCGTCGGCTACAGCTTCCCGATTGCCTTCAACGGCCTCCGCGCAAACCTCGCCTACACCGGCATGCGCTACGAGCTCGGTGGCGACCTCGCCACTCTACACTACAAGGGCGACAGCAACAGCATTGATGCCGGCCTCAGTTACCCGGTACTCCGCTCCCGCAATGCCAACGTTACCACCAGCGCCTCGTACGGCTACCGCGGACTCATCGACAGCCAAGCTGATGTGAACATACACGACAAAACGATCAACAACGCCACCTTTACCGTTAACGGCGACCGCTACGACCAACTCTACGGCGGCGGATATATCAGTTACAGTGCAAGCATCACCACAGGATCAATGCACGAATCGAGTGCTATCACGGCTGCAGATGCTGTAACCAATGGTACCGAAGGTGGCTACACCCGCTTCAACTTCGGCCTTGCCCGTCTGCAACGCCTCTCACAGAAGGTTAACCTCAACCTCTCCGGCAGTGCTCAATTAGCCACTGGCAACCTCGATTCGAGTGAAAAGTTTTCACTTGGCGGTCCCAACGGCCTGCGTGCCTACCCCATTGGCGAAGCTTCCGGCGACCAGGGGCTGCTTGTAAGCGCTGAACTCCGTTACGCCCTTCCCCTTGAGGCAAAACTGGGAACCCTTCAGCTCATCAGCTTTTACGATGCCGGTCACATCACCGTCAATAACGAGCGTTACACTGGTGATCTCTCAACCGCCACAAACCGCAACGACTACTGGCTGCTTGGCGCCGGTGCTGGTCTCAACTATACGTACTCCGGGAGGTTCTCCCTGCGCGCAACCTGGGCGCATGTTATCGGCGATAACGCCGGACGGGACAGTGCCAACAAAAACTCAGACGGATTGAACGACAAGAATCGTTTCTGGCTGCAGAGCATCTACTCTTTCTGATGCCCGCTTGCTGAACTGAACTTTTTTCACAACGAACTCAACAGTTGCGCAATGAACAAGATATTTAACCTTATATGGTCAAAAACAAAGGAGAAGTGGATTGTCGTCTCCGAAAAAGTAAAGGGAAACGGTAAAGTCCCCTCCTCTCCGCTCCTCAGTATTGCCGTTCTGACCGCACTCTTCTCCTCGGGAGGAGTGGCTTATGGCATTGACTCAAGTACACTGCCCACAGGAGGGCAGATCGCCGCAGGCAGTGGCACTATCACCTCCAGCGGCACACAGATGACGATTAACCAGACAACCCAGCAACTGATAGCCAACTGGGCGACCTTCAACATTGGCGAAAATGCCGCAGTCCGCTTTAACCAGCCGGGAATTGCCGCCGTAGCCCTGAACCGCATTGCCGACCGAAACCCGAGCCAGATTTTGGGGTCACTCACCTCAAACGGTCAGGTTTTTCTGCTCAACTCCTCCGGTATCATTTTTGGCAAAAACGCCACGGTCAATGTTGGCGGTCTGGTGGCCTCATCGCTCAACATGGCCGACAGCGACTTTTTTGCAGGCAAGTACACCTTAAGCGGCAACAACAGTGCTGGCGCAATCCTCAACCAGGGAGCCATCAAGGCGCTGGACGGTGGCGTGGTTGCCCTCATGGCCCCAAAAGTGACCAACGAAGGGAGCATTACCGCCAACCGCGGCAGTTCACTTCTTGCGGCCGGCAATCTGGTTACGCTTGATTTCACGGGTGACGGCCTCATCAATTATACGGTTGATCAGGGTGCCGTTGATGCCCTGGTCGAAAACAGGGGACTCATCAAGGCTGATGGCGGCGTGGTAGTAATGACCGCGAGAGCAGCCGACGCTTTAAGAATAGCCACGGCAACCAACAGCGGCGTTATTGAGGCCCATACCCTCCAGAACAAGGCGGGACGCATTCTGCTGCTCTCCGACATGGAGAATGGTCAGGGGCTCGTCAGCGGTAGACTCGATGCCAGCGCCCCCGACGGCGGCAATGGCGGCTTCATCGAAACCTCCGGCGGTCGCGTCAACATCAGCGACGGAACGGTGGTCACCACACTGGCGACGCAGGAAAAAAGCGGGACATGGCTGATTGATCCGACGGATTTTACTATCGGAGGCACAAGTCCCAATATGACAGTCAGTACGGTGCAGCAGTCTCTGGCAACTGGAGATCTCACGATTGAGTCGAGCGCGGGAACACCAGGAGGATTTGGCGATATCAATGTCAATGATGCTGTATCATGGAGTTTGAACTGCCTAACCCTTACAGCCGCCCGCGACATCAACATCAATGCCGTGATGACTGCTTCCGGATCAGCATCATTAGAAATGAATACTGCCACAGCCAACGGTGCAGATTTGGCTGTTCCCGGTGGAACGGTGAAGGTCGGGTTTAATGCTGATGGCACCTTCAAGGGTCGGGTCGATTTTTCGGACGAAAGCTCGTTGACCATCAACGGTCATAGCTACACCATCATCAACGATATACAGGGTTTGCAAGTCCTTAATTCAGCCGGTTACAACGCCCTCGGCAGCAACCTTGATAACAATAATAGTCCGTTCAACCCGATTAGCTTCCAGGGTACTTTCGATGGCCTTGGCCACACTATAACGAAGCTGAATATCTCAAAAGAATACGATAATAACATCGGTTTATTTGGATATAACTCAGGAACAATCCGCAATATCGGACTTGTTAATGCAATTGTAGTGGGCGAAGACAACGTCGGCGCTCTGGTGGGGTACAATAACGGTGGCACCATCACCAACAGTTACGCTACGGGCAGCGTGACATCAACTGGTGATTATGGTGACAACATCGGCGGTCTGGTGGGGCGCAATGGCAATGGGACCATCACCAGCAGCTATGCAAAAGGAAGTGTAAGCGTAAGTGGATATGATAGTGGCCATGTCGGCGGTCTGGTTGGGTACAATAATGGCACCATCACCAAAAGTTATGCTGAAACGGGTGCCATAACTATGAGTGGTGATATTGGAGACTATGCCGGTGGTTTGGTGGGGTACAATGACGGTGGCAACATCAGCGACTCACACGCTACAGGCACCGTAGATGCTACATGCGAAAATGATGATGACGGAGAAAGCATTGGCGGTCTGGTGGGGTACAATAACGGTGGCCGCATTACCAACAGCTATGCTACGGGCAATGTAAAGGGGAGTGACTATGTCGGCGGTCTGGTGGGGTACAATTTCGGCGGCACCATCACCGACTCGTACGCGACGAGCAACGTTACAGGAACTGGAGACGATGTCGGCGGTCTGGTGGGAAATGTCGGTGATCTGCTGGGAAGAAATTACGCATTCATCACCAACAGCTTCTATGACATGGGGGTTACCACAATAAATGTTGGTAATGGAAATAATGGTACGGTTACTGCCGCAGTTACCCCTTACGGGATTAATAGTACGCTCTTTACTGACTGGCTGAGCGCTGCTAATGGCAAGACTGCCAAGACCCTCGATGTTGCGAAATATTTCACAGCAGATTCAGATGGCTATTACCAGATCACCAGCATCAGTACCACTGATTTTGTAACCAAAGGAAACATACAGAACATCCTCGGTTTCGTCAATGATACAAATGCAAACAAGTTCAGGTTAACGGCCAATATCGACTTAAAAATCGGCGAAACAAACACAGGGTTCTGGATACCTCTCTTCAATGCCGCTGAATTAGATGGAGCTGGATTTGCATTCACCAACTTATTGGTCAATCAGCCGATGAACGATACTCTCGGCATGATTGGTTCTCTGGGGGCAGGCAGTACTATCAAAAACCTCACGGTCACCGATCTCGCGGTCACCGGTGACTATTGCGTCGGTGGTCTGGTGGGTCTCAATAATGTAAACGACACTCTTGCTGGAGGCACCATCCTCAACTCCTCTACAACGGGCAGTGTGACAGGGAGCAGTAGCGCAAAAGATGCTGGCGGTCTGGTGGGAGATAATTACGGCACGGTCACCAACAGCCACTCGACAGTCACGGTGACAGGTGGTTCATATATCGGCGGCCTTGCAGGGCACAATGGCAGCACCAGTTCAATCACTAACAGCCATGCTACGGGCAGCGTTACAGGAAAAGGAAACAACGTCGGGGGTCTGGTGGGGTACAATGACAACGGCACCATCTGCAACAGCTATGCGACCACAGGCAGCGTAGAAGGGAATGACTCTGTCGGTGGTCTGGTTGGGTACAACGGTGCAAGCGGCTCAATCGAGGATAACAGTTATGCCGAGGGTAGCGTCACTGGAAGTGGCTCTGTCGGCGGTCTCGTGGGGCACAATGACGGCGGCAATATCACCAGCAGTCATGCTACGGGCATCGTAAAAGGGACGGTCGGCTCCATCGGCGGTCTCGTGGGGTACAATGACGAAGGCAACATCACCAACAGTTACGCTACAGGCGGCGTAGATGGGGGAGACCATGTCGGTGGCTTGGTGGGATACAATAGATCCGACGGAGACACTTTTTCCATTTTGAACTGCTACGCCAAGGGCAAGGTGACAGGAAGTGACTATGTCGGCGGTCTGGTGGGGCAAAACAAATACGGCAGCATCACCAGCAGCTATGCTGAAGGCGAAGTAGATGGTAGGTCAGGTGATGACGTCGGCGGTCTGGTAGGGCACAACGATTATGGCACCATCAGCAACAGTCACTCTAAGGGCAATGTAACAGGAGATGATGACGTCGGCGGGCTGGTGGGGCACAATGATGGCTACATAGTGTTTGAACGAAAAGTCGTTATGATATTATATAATAATACGTTATATTGATTTTTGAAGATCGAAAATATTTAAAAATCTTAGGCCATCCTTGATCAAAAGCGTAATAACACCTCATTATAGGCATTTATGACGGAGAAAAGGTGTTACAGGGTACCCTC
>CAIJWE010000005.1 GCA_903824295.1 uncultured Chlorobiaceae bacterium | reverse complement strand
CTCCGTCATAAATGCCTATAATGAGGTGTTATTACGCTTTTGATCAAGGACGGCCTAAGATTTTCAAATATTTTCGATCTTCAAATATCAATATAACATATTATTATATAATATCATAGCGCCTTTTCGTTCAAGCACTAAGTACAGTTCGGTTGCTTCCCGCAAATTTGTTAATGCTTCTTCAACGTTTTCGCCTTGTGTGGTTGTGCCGGTTTCAGGATTATAGGCAACATATCCACCTTCAACTGCGGGTGTAAGGATTGCGGTAAGTTCCATGATGGACGTGCTTAAAAATTAACAGAAGCTATATTGTTTGTTAAACATAAGCAATATTCCTGCCAACAGGCAGCCAGTTCATGCACTGGAAAGAGATAGCCAACCCACTCCGTCAGGCGACTCTTGGTCTCCCTCGAGCGGAGGGAAATGTTTCTGATATCAAATCAATTGCTATCCTGCATGCAAATCCTACACACCTTGGATAGGGGGC
The DNA here is from genome assembly GCA_903824295.1 of uncultured Chlorobiaceae bacterium. Lineage (GTDB taxonomy): Bacteria > Bacteroidota > Chlorobiia > Chlorobiales > Chlorobiaceae > Chlorobium. Next base: position 17,350 of record CAIJWE010000005.1, on the reverse strand, counting down.
GGAAAGGCGTAAAGCCTCCCCGCCCGCCGAACCGTGCATGCGGGATGCTGCCAAAGAAGTCCTGCAGATCAGCATCCATAACATAACTGTAACCTTGCTTCAAAAGCTGGTCTACTTCCCGTAGCGCATCTTTGCAGCTTTTGCCGGGTCGAAATCCATAACTCATTGACAAGAACTCCTGCTCGAAGATCGGTTCGATCACTCGTTTTATGGCCGTCTGTACTATCCGGTCTTTTACCGTCGGGATTCCTAACGGACGGTATTTGCCGTCCCATTTCGGGATTTCTACCCGTTTGACGGCTTGCGGTTTGTAACTGCCATTGCGCAGGGATTCTGCCAACTCGTCAAGGTATTTGTCCGCGTTGACTGCAAAGCGCTCGATGGTTTGGTCATCGACTCCGGCTGACCCTTTCCTGCTCCTGACTTGCTGCCAGGCGCTTTCGAGCGTTGACCTTCGCCAGACCCTATCATTCAAGCTAAACCACTTCTTTCCTTTGACGCCGTTGCCCAGCGCCGCCAACATGCTTTCCGTCCAGATTGAACGGTCAATCCACGACGCTTTCGTCTTGACTGACGAACCTTGTTTAGTTGTTCTTTCCAACACTTTCGGTTCTTTGGGTTACCTCTCGTTCCTTCTTTCCTTCTCGCATCTCTCTTCCTGCCTCCCTTTCCTCGTTGTGGGTTCTGCTTTCCACAATTTTCGCAACCTTTCGGCCACTTCGGTACTACGAAGGCTCTGACTCCTCTTCGCTGTCACCTCAGCACAGAGGTCTCCTCGCTTACCTCGCTTACCCTTCCCAATGTTCCGCCTTCAACCACAGTGACAGCCCGTATGTCGCTTTTTTTGCCACCGCAGCGCATACGGTGTTTTTCAGGCTTCGCCATGCGTTCAGAAGCTCGCCGCTGTTTCCCGCTGAATCAAGTTCGTTTCCTGCGGACCACTGTTTCGCCTTCGGTTGCTCCCCACGACGCCTCACGACGACGCAGTTTCCTTTGGCTACAGGGTTGTGGCTTTCCCTGACACGGACATTCACCGTGCTGTGTAAGCGCCTTTACGAGCGCACGAACGCCGAGCTCCAGCTCGGCAGAAAACAAGAATAATCTATCCGGGATGATCAACTGTTAGGTCAGCATGGATGCAGATTTATCTACACATTTGTCAGTCTTGTTTCGTAATCTCCGTTTCGGAGGAAAACTTGACAGGTGTCAGCGCAGTCTTTTCATTATGATTATTGGGAGGGGGGTGTTATGACCGTTATTGAAAAACTGAAACCCGAAGCCGAGCTTCTTTCGGAACCATTAGCTCAGGAGGTATTGGATTTTTTGTTGTTTGTACGCGGGCGATATGGGGAAGGGCGGATGCCAGAGCATTTTGAGCATACTGCGGGAGCATGGAAAGGTGAGCCGCTTGAACGAGCTCCACAGGGCGAAGCGGAACAACGTTTGAACCTGGAATAATGTGGATTCTAAAAATGTGATTACTGCTCGTTTGGTTTAACCATCTGGATGACCAGTTTCATTCCGCAGGCGCTTCAGCAGGGTTAAGGCGTATGGGGTTATAGATATTATCAGTAATCATGGCTGATGGCTACCGTTTTTGGGGCCAACAACCCGGATTTCGAGCATCATGTAACACCGCCAAAATATGCACAAAACTACTCCGCACCACATAAAACAAACCGTAAGGAAATCGGGGAAGGAGAGCATGGCGAACATTTGGGATAACCTCAGTATAACGCAAGGGCGCTTGTTCAAGCCGTTTTAGCTGTAACTCCATTGCAGCAATAAATTCCTCACCAAGGCCGGGGCTCTGCAATTCATACCACACTTGAGCTTCGCCTGTTTCACGTAAGGCTCGTGCAGAGAATTTCAGACGGTACGCCATGAACCCTCTTTAAGATGTGACTTCACTTGATCCCAGCAGTAGCCAGCTTCAGGGTCTGCTTCGAACTCCACAAGGCGTGCTTCAAGCTCAGCTTGAAGCGCAGGCGAGATTTCCACAGCTTCAGGCACTGCTGCAACGCTATCCCAGATAAGCTCAACGAGACGAATGCGCTCCTGCACTGGAAGCTCAAGAATGTCGGCAATAGAAATGGTGCTCATATTGGATTAAGGTATTCTTCTTTTATGAAACACTTGCGAGGTTAACTTATCCCGAAAAGTACGAAACCAGTACAGATAATTCAGCAAAACATAAAAGACAGTGCCGCTGCAGAAAAGGTCAGAACGGATGAAATATGGGCATCTATCCAGCTCTCAAATCCCGCACCACTGTGGACACCGGGCTCCAGCTCGGCACAAAATTCAGCGCATCAGGCCTTTAAATCCCGCAAAAGACGGTCGAATGCTGTCTGGTAGGCATCGTGATGTTTCCACTGGGTGAAATCGGCGATGTAGCATTCACAGAATAAAAGTGAGCAATGCTTTACAGTCCCATGAAGGAACAACGCGGGTTGCCAGGTTATGAACAGATTGATCATTCAGCTCATAACCGATGCTGAAAAATAACATGGTGGCAAAAAAAACGAGAGATGAGTGCACCCCCTTATGTGAGAAACAGAGTCGGGTGCTCTTTTGCCATCTGGATGATGATCTCCTCTTCAGGTGACAAGGGAGGATGGATGCTTTTCCGGGAATCTTTGCCGGTTCGTTCCGCTCTCAACGCTTCCAGTCTGGAACTCTTGGGAGTGGCTGGCTTTTGTGAAAACTGAGCCCATGCGAACAGCGGCAAAAGCCACTCTGAAATTGTATGTGCCATAGCCGTTGATAGCGCTAAAAGTGACGCAGAAACTGAGCGTTGATTGCATTATGACAACATCATCAAAAGATGGCACATTGTAAATCCCGCTTTGACGGCATTTTGCATACCATAAAGGCGGTATAACTCCCGACTGACACTCCCGCATAAAACGTTTTATAGATCACACAAAGGCTCGTATGGAGACTCAATCGTAAGGAGATTCAAGAAAAAATGCTTAACCTTGTACAGTATACCGTAACAATAAAAAAGCGGAAACAATGATAGCAGTGAGCACAACGGAGTTGCGCAAAAACCTTCGGAAGTATTTGAACATGGCCAATAATGAGCGTGTCATCGTCCAATGTGGCGGCACAGAGACATACGAAATTGTACCTGCACGAAAAATAAGCGACACTGACAGGTATTTCTCTGATCCCAAAGTTATTGAAGCTATTGAACGAGGAAAAGCTGAGGCTAAAGCTGGCAAGGTGACGAGGATAATTGATCCAAGCGATCCATGGGCAAGTATTTTATAGACATCACCGACCAAGCCAAGGAAGACATAAGGCACTGGAATAAGGTAGGTGATGAAGTTATTCTCAAAAAGATTAAGCGCATTCTTTTTGAGTTATCCGAACATCCAACAAAAGGAACTGGTAGAGTTGAACCATTACGCGGAAATCTTGCTGGATGCTGGTCAAGAAGGCTCAATCAACGGCATCGAATGGTCTACGAGATTAATGACAACACTGTAACTGTTTTGGAACTCTCTCTGCGAGGTCATTATGGCGACACTTGAGAACTATTATCATTGTGATGGGATCGCTACTAATCTTGGGGACTCAAGCCCTGATAGATGCAGGAGTGGAGTACCATGCTGAACTATAAAGGATACACCGGGCATATTGAGTTTGATGATGAGGCTGGACTGTTTCATGGCGAGGTAGTCGACACGAAAGATGTCGTCACCTTTCAGGGACGGAGTGTGGATGAAATTGTGCAGGCGTTCAGGGATTCTGTCGATGATTATCTCGACTTTTGTGAACAGCGGGTAAAAGCCTGAACAAATGGGTCAATGATACGCTTCAATCAGCCTGAAAACGTATTCATCTTTTGAGAAAAAAAACAGGATGTCTTCTTTTTGTTTTCGATACGAACCTCAATCGTTCCGCCGATGATAACCAACGCAACCCTTGCCTTTCTCCGGGAGCTGAAAGAGCATAATGAGCGAGTCTGGTTCACGGAGCACAAGGGTGCCTATCAGCAGGCATACAGCGAGATGATTGGTACGGTGATTCAACTGCTTGTAGCAATTTCCGGATTAGACCCGGGTATTGCGGCGGCGGGCCTTGATCCGAAGAGCTGTATGATGCGCATCAACCGGGATATCCGGTTTTCAAAAAACAAATCTCCCTACAAGACCAATTTTTTTGCCTTTATCAGCAAAGGCGGAAGGAAAGGCCCTTTCGGGGGTTATTACGTCCACATCGAACCTGGTGCAACATTTGCAGGGGGAGGTATCTACATGCCTGAGCCTGCAGTTCTGGAGCAGACCAGGCGGGAGATTGCTGCTCATTTCGCGGAGTGGCAATCAATCATTGCTCAAAAAGAGTTCTGTTCGCAATTTCCGGAAGGGGTCTTGCCTTCAGGGAAGCTGGTCAGGCCGCCAAAAGGGTATGATGCTATGAACCCGGCGGTGGAGTATCTCAAGTTCAAGGGATACTACACCCAGCGTTTTTTCAGCGATGAGGAGGTCGCTGATCCCGGATTTGTGGAGGAGCTTGCGAACACGTTCCGGGCGGTACATCCTCTCGTAGAGTTTCTCAACGGGGCTTTGTCAGATGGTATACCTGAAAAGCAACGCTCCCGCTGATAACCAGGAACAACGATGATTACCGACTACGAATGGCCTCTCTGGCAACACACAACACTCATCTGCGGTATTGACGAGGCCGGCCGGGGTCCACTTGCCGGGCCTGTGGTGGCGGCGGCAGTTGTTTTTCCGCGCTGGTTCAAGCCTGATGGCACCATACTGGAGAGGGTGAATGATTCCAAGAAACTTTCGGCGGCAGAGAGGAGGTTGCTGGCACCGGCAATCAGGGAGGCGGCAGCCTTCTGTACCGTTGCTGTTGTGGATGCAGAGACCATTGACAACATCAACATTCTTCAGGCGACCATGCTTGCCATGAACAAGGCGGTTACTGCGTTGCCGGTCATGCCTGAGCTGCTTCTTGTGGACGGCAACAGATTCCGCACGGAGCTTCAGATCCCTTATGAGACCGTAGTGAAGGGTGACTCAAAAGTCTTTTCGATTGCAGCGGCATCGGTGCTGGCCAAAACACACCGGGATGAGCTTATGGCTGCTTTTGCCCTGCACTACCCGCACTACGGTTTTGAACGCCACGCGGGATACGGCACCAAGGCGCATGTTGAGGCAATCATAGAGCATGGACGCTGCCCGATTCATCGCCGAAGCTTCAAACTCCGCCAACTGGGTGAAAAGCCGTGAAAGAGCCCTACGACCCGCACCGGCTTGGTCTGGAGGGCGAGCGACTCGCGGCGGACTATCTGCTCAAAAAGGGGTACCGCATCATTGAGCGCAACTACCGCTTTCACCGCAATGAGATCGACATTATCGCCCTGCATGGCCGTACGCTCTGTTTTGTGGAGGTAAAAACCCGTCTCTCTTCAGCCAAGGGGCATCCGGCTGAGGCGGTGACACTTCCGAAACAGCGTGAGATTCTGAAGGCGGCTCGCGCTTACCTCGCCCTCTACGCCGACGGGGAGTGCGACTGCCGCTTCGATGTTGTCGCCATCCAGGTGCAACGTATGGAGCAACAACGGATAAGCGAGTTTGTTATCGACCATTTTGCCGATGCCTTCTGGGCCTGATTCCTCGCCGATAGGCAAGCATTATGACGGCATTTTTATTATCTTGAGCTTCCATTTCTATCTCACAAGTTATAGCTGATTATTATGCCGGAAGACGATATCCTTTCCCCATTGACGACGTTGACAGACGCGAGCTACGGAGCAAACAACATCCAGGTTCTTGATGGTATTGAGCATGTCCGCATGCGCCCTGCCATGTATATTGGCGATATTCACAGCCGTGGTTTGCACCATCTGGTCTACGAAATTGTCGACAACTCGATTGATGAAACCCTTGGCGGCTTCAACGACTATATTTTTGTCTCCCTGAATACTGACGGCTCAGTCACGGTAATTGACCATGGCCGAGGCATTCCGGTGGATATTCACCCGGAAAAAGGGAAATCTGCGCTGGAACTGGTCATGACCGTCATTGGTGCGGGTGGCAAGTTTGACAAGGGAGCCTACAAGGTTTCTGGCGGTCTGCACGGCGTTGGTGCTTCGGTGGTCAATGCCCTTTCGGAGTGGTGCGAAGTTGAGGTTTACCGCGATGGCAAGGTCTATTTCCAGCGCTTTGAGCGGGGCGTTCCCCAGGGTGACGTTAAGGCTATCGGCACGTCCGACAAGCGCGGTACAAAAACCACCTTTCTGCCAGACCATCTGATTTTCAAGACGACCGAGTTACGCAAGGATATCATTGTCGATCGTATGCGGGAGCTGGCGTTTCTTAACAAAGAGCTCAGCATCACGGTGCAGGATACCGAAGGATTTCAGGAAGTTTTTCATTACGAGGGAGGAATCAAGGCGTTTGTCCAGTTCACCGATCAAAATCGCATCAACCTGCTCAAAGAGCCGATCTACCTCTACGGCGAACGGGATACCACCATTGTTGAAATAGCACTCCAGTATAACGATACCTATCAGGAGAATGTCTTCAGCTATGTCAATAACATCAATACGCACGAGGGTGGCACCCATGTAACCGGGTTCCGCAAGGCGCTGACCAGAACACTCAATGCATACGCGCAGAAGAACGATCTGCTGAAAAACCTGAAACTCTCCCTGACCGGCGACGATTTCAAGGAGGGGCTGACCGCAGTCATCTCCGTCAAGGTTGCTGAACCGCAGTTTGAGGGGCAGACCAAGACCAAGCTTGGAAACTCGGAGACACAGAGTATTGTCGAAACGGTGATTAATGAGCAGCTCTCGGAGTTTGCCGAAAGCAACCCGAATGTGCTCAAGATGATCATTGAGAAGGTGAAGGGTGCAGCCATGTCGAGAGAGGCTGCTCGGAGGGCCAAGGAGCTGACCCGCAGAAAATCGGTGCTTGAGAGCTCCGGGCTTCCGGGAAAGCTTGCTGACTGCTCAATCAACGACCCGGAACATTGTGAACTCTATATTGTTGAGGGTGATTCGGCAGGCGGCAGTGCCAAGCAGGGACGCGACCGGAGCTTCCAGGCCATATTGCCTCTCAAGGGTAAAATTCTGAACGTTGAAAAGGCACGGCTGCACAAGATGCTTGAAAACGAGGAGATCAAGACCATCATTCTTGATCTTGGGAAAAGCTTCGGTGAAGATGAGTTTTCTGTCGAAAAGCTGCGCTATGGAAAAATCATCATCATGACCGATGCTGACGTTGACGGGGCGCACATCAGAACGTTGCTGCTGACCTTCTTCTTCCGCTACATGCGTGCACTCATTGAGGCGGGCAGGGTCTTCATAGCCCAGCCTCCGCTCTATCTGGTCAAGTCAGGCAAGGATCAGCAATACGCCTGGGACGACGAGGAGCGCAACAGTATTTCAGAGGGAATGAGAAAGATGCAGAAAGGAAAGGCAAACATCCATATCCAGCGTTACAAAGGTCTTGGAGAGATGAACCCTGAACAGCTCTGGAGCACCACCATGGACCCGGCTCACCGTTCACTTCTGCTGGTCAACGTGGAAAATGCCATGGAAGCTGACCAGGTATTTTCCACATTGATGGGTGACAAGGTTGAGCCACGAAGAGAGTTTATCGAGAAAAATGCACGTTACGTCCGCCGCTTAGATGTCTGAGGTGCGGACATAAACCTCCTTGCGGAGCTGTTGCACCCATTTTTCAAAAATCTGCTGATTTTTATCGTTCAGTGCCAGCTCCGCAAGGAATGCATAATCTTTTTCCGGATCAAGCGTGTGCGCCTCTCTCCGATCGTTCAACCGAAATATTGCATAGAACGATTCTCCCTGTTGGGGATCAATTTTCTGGGGCGCACTGATTTCTCCACTCTTCTTCAGTGTGGCGATGATCTGCTGCAGTTGTGGACGTAATGCTGACGGTGAAAACATCGGCTTATTCGAACCGCCAAGCAGAATCTGCCCTCCAATTGCTGCAGATGCGGGATCATCAGAATATTTTTTCGCCATGGCTGCAAAGTCTTCCTTGCCACTCAAAGCGTCAGAGCGCAAGGCCTCAAGCTGACTGATCGCTCCTGAAAAATCACCGGTATTACGGTCAAAGACAATAAGTATGTGGCGAACATGAACTGAATTCTGCTCTTTGCTCAGCAACTGAATAAGATGGAATCCATATCGGGTCTCAACAATATCAGAGATCTGACCTTCCTTGAGAGCATAAGCCGCATTCTCAAAACTCGGTATGAGCTGGCCTTTCGAGACAAAACCGAGATCTCCTCCTGCCGGGGCAGAACCCGGGTCCTGTGAATACTGTTTTGCCATAGCGGCAAAATCAGCCCCACCCTTGACCTCCGTGCGAATCCGTTCTATCGTAGCCAGTGATTGCGCCCTGTTTTCTGCCGAAACAGGCGGGTACTTGAGGATCTGCGATACAGAGACTTCCTCTGGTATCTGAGGGATTTTCGCCCTGTTCGCCGAATAGAAATCCATCACCTCATTATAGCTGACGGTTACCCCTGTACTCTTTTTGCGGCGAAGCGTATCGATCAACTGCTGATTGCGCAGCTCCTGGCGAATCCCCTCAAGGATACCGGCTGACGACTTTCCCAGACGGCTCTCCATCGCTGCTTTTGATGCAAACCTCGCATTCAGCTCCTTGAACCGCTCATTTGCCATGGAGACAACAGAGTTTTCATCAACAGAGACACTGTCGATTTGAGCTTTTGCCAGAACAATTCTCTGATCAATCAGCCCATCAAGTATCGAACGGGATAACCCATTGTTTTGCTTCAACTGGGGATACTGCGTGCGCAGCATGAGTTCTCTTGTATCAATTTCCGATTTGAAGATGACCTCATTTCCAACAACGGCGACAATCCGATCAGCGACATCAGCAAGAGCTGACGCTTGCAGAGAAGAGGATCCAACAAGAAGCAGCAACGCAACTTTCCTCAATACTTTTTTCATACCCGGGTTCCTTACAGGTGAAATATTATGAAGTTCCTTGCCACAACGAGGACAAGGACAAAACGTAAATGAACGTGTTGCATAATCCAGAGTGCTCTCAGGAGAGCTTGCTTCCTCTCAGACGAACAGAACTTTTCGTAATCCTCAGCCAGTCAAAGACAAGAGGTGCGGCAACAAAAATCGATGAATAGGTACCAATCAAAATCCCCATAAAGACGGCAAAAGCAAAACCCCTGATTGCTGGTCCGGCAAAGATGAAGAGGACAAACACAGAGAGTAGTACCGTTCCTGAAGTAATAATGGTACGGCTTAAGGTCTGGTTCATGCTTTCATTGAAAATCCGTTCATATTCAGAGGGTTTCTGTCCCCGTATTCTCTCCCTGATACGATCATAAACCACAACCGTATCAGTAATGGAATAGCCGGCGATGGTAAGAAACGCGGCAATGATACTCTGATCCATTTCAAGCGGCATAAATGGAAACAGGCCACCGAGAATACTGAAAAGTCCAAGAACGGTCAAAATATCGTGAAAAATAGCGATAACCCCGGCGGTTGCAAATTTTATTTCGAACCTGATTCCCACATAGAGAAGAATGGCTAACAACGAAGCGAACAGCGCTTTGACCGCAGACCATTTCAAATCAGAAGCTATGCTTGGGCCAACGGCATCAATACGGACAATTTCATGAGGATTTCCCTTGATGCGGTCATTAAGGGCATTGGAAACAAGCGATTTCAACTGCCCCGTATCTCCCTGAAATACCGTGCTGAAAAGAAAAGAACGATCCATACCGTACTGCTTCAGGGTTCCGGAGACTCCTGCTGCATCGAACACAGCACGAATCTGACCGACATCGGCGTTTTTCTCGAACCGTATCACCACTTCGGAGCCGCCCCTGAAATCAATGCCGTAATTAAGCCCTTTGACGACAAGCGAAACCATGCCAGCGAGAAGCAGAATGATTGAAAAACCGTACGCAATTTTACGATAGCGGATAAAGTTAAAGTTGGTCTTCTGAAAGATCCTCATGGGTTGAAACGTCTTGAAATATTAACCGAAACTTTTGTCTGACATAAGGTTTTTGGCAAGCAAGAGATGAAAAATCTCCCTGGTCACCACAATCGCCGTAAACAAGCTTGCCGAAGTACCAATCATCAGTGTTACAGCAAACCCCTGAATTGGGCCGATGCCATAAGTATAAAGCAGAAAGGCTGCCGACAGGGTCGTTACATGTGAATCGAGAATCGAAGAGAAGGCACGATCGTAACCCTGCGTCACTGCGGTGATGACAGATTTTCCTTCAGCAAGCTCTTCGCGTATCCTCTCATAGATAAGGACATTGGCATCCACAGCCATACCGATAGTCAACACAATACCGGCAATGCCCGGCAATGAAAGAGAGGCATTGAAACCAGCAAGTACAGAGAGAACAATAAGAATATTGAGTACCAGGGCAATATCGGCCGCAATACCTGCTTTTTTATAGTAGACAAGCATAAAAATTGAAACCGCACAAAATGACCAGGTAAGAGAGAGCATCCCTGCACGAATGTAATCAGCACCAAGTGAGGGTCCGACCGTCCGCTCTTCAATAATGCGAACCGGAGCTGGGAGCGCACCAGCTTTCAGGACAATTTCAAGATCCTTTGCCTCTTCAAGGCTTCCAATCCCGTTGATCACTGAATTACCATTGGGAATCTTCGACTGAACGACCGGCGCACTGTAGACCGCCCCGTCAAGCACAATGGCGATACGCTTGCCGATATTGGCACCCGTTATACGTGCCCATTTTGACGTTCCTTCCGAGTTCATCGACATCATAACCTCAGGCTGTACGCTCTCCGAACCAAAGGTCGCTTTTGCTTCTGTAATAACTCCTCCCGTCAGTTCAGGAGCCTTTCTGACCAGGTATATTGCATAAATCTTTTCGCCATCTTTGCCCGTCTCTGGCTTGGCTTCAAGCAACAGTTCACTGTCCTGAGGAAGTAATGCCTGAACGTCACTACGACGCAACATGGAGACGACATACTCCTTCGAACGCTCAGCCGTGTAAGCCGTACCATAAGGCGAAACACTGATGACATCATAAAGCGGTTTTGCCGATGGCTGTTTACTGACAGGTTCCTGAGGCGTGACACTGACAGGTAAAGAGGCCGGTGCTGCGGTTGACGAATCAGACACCGTCGGGGCCCCCGCTACAGCAGCACTGTTTTGACCGTTCTGGGCAAGGTATGAGTTGATCCTGTCAAGTGTCCTGACCAGAACTTCAGGTTCACGCAGAAGTCTGAATTCAAGTTTCGCCGTACCCTTAAGCAAATTTCTTATCCTGTTTTCATCAGAAACTCCCGGAAGCTCAATAATGATTTTTCTGCTGCCCTGTGTGGTAATGACTGGTTCGGCGACACCGTATTGGTCAATACGGTTACGAATGATCTCTTTTGCACGGGTCAAGGCCTCTTCAGACTCTTTTTCCAGTTTTGTTACAATTTCCTGATCAGAATTGCGGATATCATAAAAATAGCGACTCAAGTGAATGTTCTCCGTTCTGAATTCGGCGGAAAGAAGATCAACAACCCTTGCATCAGTTTGTGCCGCTTTTGCCCGTACATTCTGCATGATGGTGGCAAACTTCCCATCTTTATTCCACGCCTTCTGGTCAAACAGATCAACCTGGTCAACCTCCATCACCAGATGCATTCCGCCCTTTAAATCAAGACCAAGCTTCAGACTTTTTTTACGGGCATTGTCAATCTCTTCTCGGTGACTCAGTGCATATTTCAGACTGTCCTGGGATGAGGTAAAACTGTCGAGCTGCGTCGAAAGGGAGTAGTCACGCCAGGTCGGCCATAATGACCAGAGAGCCATGAGAGTGACAACTGCAATAAGAAGAAGGTTAAATCGTTTATTTTTCATTGATGGCATCGCGTTACGCTCGAAAGAAATAATTGAGCCAATATATAAAATGGGGTATTGATTAACTAACAATCTACACGTAGCGCCATCAGTGAACACGGAATGAGCTTTATCACCTGCATAGCCAGACAGACAGAATTTAATACCATTTATTTCCAGGCACGATTAATTAAACCAGCGATTTATCACTTGAGCTATTCAGTCATACAACAATAAGCCAAAGCAGGCACCGCTTGCAAATCAACGAGTTAAATCATTATACAAAAATACTATAGCGTTCACATTCATTGAACAATAATACTTTCAAACACAAGAACCTACCAAAAAACACACCCTTATCACGCCACGTAGCCATAAAGATGGCAAAAAGTACTATTTTGCGTATACTTGTACAAAAAAATGTCTTACCCATCAATAAATGTTTCACGTGAAACAATGCTTACCTCATGTATGATATTATAGTTGTCGGCGCTGGACATGCTGGGTCTGAAGCCGCACTCTCTGCCGCAAGAATGGGTGCTTCGTGCCTGCTCATTTCATCAGACCTTACAGCGATCGCAAAAATGTCGTGCAATCCAGCTATCGGAGGAGTTGCAAAAGGGCAGATCACCAGAGAGATTGATGCACTTGGAGGTGAGATGGCAAAAGCAATAGATGCGACAGGAATACAGTTCCGGATGCTCAACAGAAGCAAGGGGCCAGCCATGCACTCACCAAGGGCTCAGGCTGACCGAACGCTCTACTCTCTCTATATGCGAAGGGTTATTGAGAAAGAGCGTAGAATCGATCTTCTCCAGGATACAGTGACAGGTATAGAGTGCTCCTCAGGAACACTTACAGGAGTCAAACTCATATCAGGACGCATCATCAGTTGCCGGGCAGCCATTCTTGCCTGTGGTACATTTTTGAATGGACTGATCCATATCGGGATGAATCATTATGCAGGGGGGCGTACCATTGCAGAACCTCCCGTCTTCGGGCTGACAGAAAACCTCGTCACCCTGGGCTTTACCGCTGGCCGGTTAAAAACAGGCACTCCTCCACGTATTGATGGCCGCAGTATCGACTACACGATGGTTGAGGAGCAGAAAGGTGACGAGCAGCACGTTGCCTTCTCGTTCAAACGCAGCCCAATCATTGACCGTCCTCAAATCAGTTGTTTTGTAACCAAAACAACCAAAGCAACGCATGAAATACTAAAAAAGGGATTTGACCGCTCCCCCTTGTTTACCGGAAAAGTCCAGGGAATTGGGCCAAGATATTGTCCATCAATTGAAGATAAAATTTGTCGATTCCCGGACAAGGAGAGCCACCATATATTTCTCGAGCCTGAAGGATTCGAAACGAATGAGATGTATGTCAATGGCTTTTCGACATCACTGCCTGAAGAAATTCAGTTTGAAGCACTTCGTTCCGTTCCGGGACTCAGTAAGGTTACGATGATACGACCTGGTTACGCGATTGAATACGACTACTTTTTTCCGCACCAGATCAACAGGAGCCTTGAAACAAAAATCGTAAAAAACCTCTACTTTGCCGGCCAGATCAATGGAACTTCCGGTTATGAGGAGGCTGCTGCCCAAGGGTTGATAGCTGGTATTAACGCAACCCTCAACATCCAAAAAAGGCCTCCACTTCACCTCAAACGATCTGATGCCTATATAGGTGTGCTCATTGATGACCTTATCACCAAGGAGACCAATGAACCGTACAGGATGTTTACCTCTTCGGCTGAGCACCGACTTATGCTCCGTCATGACAATGCTGATATCCGTCTTCAGCCCTTCGGCTTTGATGCAGGATTGGTTGATGAGGAAACATTTGCTCAGTGCACAAAAAAACAGGCACTCATTGAGGCGCTCAATCAACTTTGCCTGAAAACAAAAATCCCCGTTTTAGAAGCAAATGCTGTACTTGCTGTACTTGGTTACCCGGCAGTAAGTGCACCTCAAGGCGCCACCAGTCTTCTGAAAAGACCTGGAATTCACTTGGCGACGCTTCTTGATGCATCACCCTCATTCAAAAGCAATGTCGCGTCTATAACCCTTGATATGCTGATCTACGAGCAGGTTGAAATTGATCTTAAATATGAAGGGTATCTTAAACGGGACATGCTGATGGCTGAAAAAATCTTGCGGCTCGACCTGCATCAAATCCCGCCGACTTTCAAGTATGAAAGCGTTTCAGGTCTTTCAAATGAAGGACGGGAAAAACTTAAAAAACATCAACCAGATACGATTGGTCAGGCATCAAGAATTCTTGGCGTTTCCCCATCGGATATATCCATACTCATGATACGTCTCGGACGTTGACCAGTATTGCGTGTTTCACGTGAAACATCTTCTCTCCGTTGACCAGTGCTCTTAACCAAACATGCCCACATGGACAGCATAATCAGTGATATAGCAACCAATGATCTCTTGTTTGGAAAAGACAAGGAGGAGTCTATCGTTGGCGCATACCAGATATCAGATACCCATATCAGAATTTTTAATCGGATAAATGGGGAGGTTCACCATCACGATGAACAGTTTTTTCCATTTTTTTTCCTATCTGACAACTTTCTGCTTGAAGGGTTTATTCCTGATGATGGAGAAAAATTCTGGCTGGTTAAGCTTGGTGGCTCCAATTATTATCAGAGTCTTGCCATTTTCAGGAACTGGAAAAATCACCGTGAAGCAATAGACTTCATCAACAAAAAGCGATATGGCGACACAACCGGAGAAAACAGTAAAAGCACTCCGTACGAGTCAAACACCCTTCTTTACAATAAAGGTGATGCTGTCACACAGTACTTTCTACAAAGCGGAAAAACCCTCTTCAAGGGAATGATTTTTGATGACCTCTACCGAATGCAGCTCGATATCGAGACCCATTACGATCCCGTAAAAACGAGAAAGGGTGCAGCCGGAATTGGAGATGACGAGGTGATTATTGTCTCTTTGAGTGACAGTCGGGGATGGGAATGTGTTCTTCATTCAAAAAACAGAACCGAGCGTGCTCTTCTTGAAGAGCTTATTGCCTTGATCATGACCATGGATCCCGATGTCATTGAAGGGCATAACATCTTCAGTTTTGATCTCTCTTATCTTCAACGCCGTTGCGACCGGCTTGGTATTCCTTTTGCCATCGGCCGAAACGGATTGTTGCCAAAAACATATCCGGCATCAATTCGTTTTGCTGAACGAAGTATTGATTATCCATTTTTTGATATCCCTGGTCGGCATGTAATTGACACACTCTTTCTTGTGCAGAGCTACGACGTCTCAAAGAGATCAATACAAAGCTATGGACTTAAAGCGGTTGCCAAGCATTTTGGCTTCGCCTCACCGGATCGGACTTATGTTGAGTACAAGGATATCGCCTCTCTCTGGGAAAAGAATCACGAAAAATTGCTTGCCTATGCCCTTGATGATGTGCGCGAAACAAGGGCACTTTCATCACTGCTTTCAGGCAGCAATTTCTACCTGTCACAAATGCTGCCTTATACTTATGCCATGACATCGCGCATTGGACAGGCTGCGAAAATTGAGGTACTTATTGTCAGGGAATATCTCCGTCGCAAACAGTCAATTCCAAAACCCTCTTCAGGTGTACAAGGTTCAGGCGGTTATACCGAAGTGTTTCTAAAAGGAATTCTTGGGCCCATTGTTTATGCGGATGTAGAATCACTCTACCCATCCATCATGCTTTCGTACAATATATGCCCGAAAAGTGATGAACTGAAAGTGTTCCCGGGGGTACTTAATGAGCTGAAAGAGCTTCGCTTCAAAGCCAAAGAGAGAGCGCGCAGTGAGAAAACCAGCGGCAATCTCTCTCTTGCCAACAATTTTGACGCAATGCAGGGGTCGTTCAAAATCCTGATCAATGCCATGTATGGATACCTTGGATTTAACGGTGGTATTTTCAATGATTTTATTGAGGCCGACAAAGTAACATCAACAGGGCAGGCTCTTGCTAAAAAAATGATTGTTGAGTTTGAGGCCAGGGGATGCAAAATTATTGAGGTAGACACTGATGGCATTCTCTTTATACCTCCACCCGCAGTAACAACTGAAGCCGCAGAACGGGCACTGGTCGCTGAAGTCTCCTTGCTCATGCCGCAGGGGATCAATATCGGTTACGATGGGCGATTCAGGAAAATGATCTCCTACATGAAGAAAAACTATGCGCTTCTTGGATATGACAATATCATGATCCTGAAAGGCTCTTCACTGACCAGCAGAAGCAGTGAAAAATTCGGGAGAGAGTTTGTCCGCAGAGGATTTGAAACACTGTTGACTGAAGATATCAGCGGACTGCACAATCTGTTTACGGAATACCGAAATAGAATTTTAAACCATGAACTGGATATTTCTGATTTTTCCAGAACTGAAACCCTTAAGAACTCACTTGAACAATATCTTGAGGATGTGAAAACTGGGAAACGATCAAAATCAATCACCTATGAAATTGTCCTGAAAAACGGCATGAGCATAACCAAAGGAGAGAAAATCACCTTTTATATATCAGGGAGTGGAGCGGGCTCAGCTTCTTATGAGAGAGGAAAACTTGCTTCGGAATGGCAGAAAGAGCGGCCAGATGAGAATACCCAATTTTATCTGAAGCGCCTTGATGAGCATTGTCAGAAATTTTTACCGTTCTTTAAGCCTCAGGATTACAGTATGATTTTTTCGGATGATACACTTTTTTCTTTTTCTGCAGAAGGAATTGTGCTGCAAAAGGAGATACGACATACAGAAACAAATCAACAAAACTGAAAAATTCGTCGATTATATCTATCCACTCATGGTAATGCTTATATTATGTTTCGTGGAGACGACAAAAGCTTTTCCCGATATGTCGCGATAACAGAGTGAAAACCCATTTTTTAATGAAATTAATGAAATCAGCATGATCGATAATAAAGTACTGCCTATAACAGATGATGTCAGTTGGATCGGGGTTCTCGATCCTGGTCTTATCACCTTTGACATTGTCATGGAGACAAAATATGGAACAACCTACAACTCCTATTTTATCAATGCCGAAAAGAAGACAATCATAGAGACGACAAAAGACAAGTTCTGGCCCTCATATCTTGATAAAATAAAACAGGTTACCGACCCTTCAGAAATTGAGTACATTGTGCTTGATCATACCGAACCAGATCACTCAGGCAATGCGAGGAACCTGCTTGCCGTAGCACCAAATGCCACAATCGTTGGCAGCGGCAATGCGATCAAGTTTCTTCGTGATCAGACCGGCCACGACTTCAAGTCGCTTGTTGTCAAAACCGGTGACACACTCAGTCTGGGTAACAAAACCCTTCATTTCATCAATGCACCAAACCTTCACTGGCCCGACACCATCTACACCTGGCTTGAAGAAGATCATATACTCTTCACCTGTGACTCATTTGGATCACATTTCTGCAATGAGGATATGTATGATGACCTTGTTGGTGATTTTGACGACTCTTT
>CAIJWE010000004.1 GCA_903824295.1 uncultured Chlorobiaceae bacterium | reverse complement strand
TCTTACACCCCTTATATGGCGTACAGGTATACATAAATTGATTGTTCCTGTAGCAATCGCATATTCAATAATGGCTTATGGTGTTGTGCCAGCATACGCCGACGCTGTATTGGATCCCGTTCAATCTGCAGCTCGTCCATTTGGACTAAGCATTGTTGACCCCGTTTATCAGGCGGCATCTACCCCGCAAGCTGCCGATTTCAAGAGCAACACACTGTCAACACTGAATGCGTGGATACAAAAAAACCTGCCTGAATACACTGAGGTCAAGAATTTTTCGAGCATAACTCTTGATCCATCCATGCTAACCGTTAAAACAACTCAAGATGTAACCGTCTATTTTGTCGGTGAAGGGGCTGGATATCAAAACACACTTGGATTCAACACGACGGGTGTTGGGACAAAAACAGGAAATCCTCAACTCATTTTTCCTAATGCCTCATCCAATATCTCTTCTTATATTGGCAACCCATCGGCACCCCCAAGTACCTCTGCACCACTTATGCCTGGAGATTTTGTGAACCTTGGAACAATGCCGGCAGGTACAAAACTTGATTTTTTCCTGATTGCCAATGGTGCATCAGGCGGAACGAACGTTTTTTCGACCACCACATCAGCAAACGTTGATGGTATCCGGCATGTTGTAGCCTATACTTCCCAAGATAGCCCTTACCTATTGATCGGATTTGAAGATATGCTTGGTGGTGGCGACAAGGATTACAACGACGTCTTGATTGCCATTAACGGAACCCTTACCACGGCACCTGAGCCTTCAACACTGATTACTCTCGGCTCATTTTTACTGCTGGCAATCTACCTGAAAAGAAGGCAGTTAAACCATACTCTTAAAGATGCCTTCTTATGAAGTTTCGTTTAACCTTGCGTAATATTGTTGTCAAGGTATGCATAGCATTAATTTGCGGGGGCATCTTGTTTTATGCGTTGCGCTCACAAATTATTAAGGTTTTGGATGAACAATCTTATAAAACAGCACAAAGCTATCTGGTTGCTAAACGTCCAGACAAGGCCTTTGAAATTATCAGGAACAGGGATCGCACTCTCTTGGACGGTAGAAGCGCGGATTGGCTTGACCTTGAGATTGAAACTCTTGATAGATTAGGCTACATTGACCGCCTGCTCTACCTTTTCGACCAAAATCCCTCTGCGTTTTCGAAGCATGAAACAGCCACTCTGCTGATAGCGCGGGCGATGCTCAAAACAAATAATCAAGTTGCCTACAGAAAACTTCGAAATATCTGGAAGTCCCGAAGCCAAAAGCCTGAAGTGTGGTTTGCCTTTGATGTTGACGTATTAATTGTTGAAGGGAAAGTGGATGAAGCATTAAAAATGCTTCATTCACAAACCTTTAGAGGCAAAGCAGATGCAGGGCGTCTGATGCGGCTCGCTCTGTTAACAGCTAAAAATGATCTGAGTGGAGCATGGAATTACATGGATCGTGCCTACTATCTCGCACCGAAGAATCCTGAAGTCCGATCATTCCGGGCTCAAATTCTGGAAGGTATCGGCAAAATCTCCATGGCTCGTGTGGAGTATGTCGCAGCTCATCTGGCAGAACCTGACAACCCGCTGTTTCGTGACCAGTTGGCTGAATTTTACAGGCGAAACGGCAACATGGGACTTGCCCTGCAGACCTGGTCAAATAATCTCGACGAACGTTCAGCCGATTTTATCAGACTAAAAGCGCTTTTTTGGAGTCGGGTAGCCTATCCCGTAAAGATCAACAACGCAAGCCATTCTGATATTTCAGGAGATCTGCGTCCGCTTGTTGTTTATCTGCAAGATATGCCTGACAAACGGTTCTGGGATGATGCTGCTTTTCAGAACATTTCCGACCAGCAGTCGTTTTTGGATACACGTCAGGAAACATACTGGCTGCGTATGCTTCAGGCCCTGAAAGAGGGTCAGGAAAAAAAGGCCTATGATCTGTTGCAGTCCCACCCTTTTCAGGATAACAACTGGAGTACCGATATCCAAAGTGCACTGGAAAAGGTGCTTGCCTATCGGCTTGGGTATCACATCTCCATGCTCGATGTTCATTTTTCTACCAACGGTGCTGTAACCAGACAAAGACATCAACTATTCGACCAACTGGATCAGATTGCAAAAAGCGGTGTGATAACGCCGGAACTCGCCAGTCTCATGCACAGCAAAGAGGCTTTTGCTGCAATCTTTATGGCTGGTGGCTGGGTTGAAGCCGCTCTGCAGTTACACCAGCTTCCGGTTTTGCCTGATAATTTTCCAATCTGGGTCGCCTATGGTCTTACTGAATCGTTGCGCTTCAACCGGGGCAACAAAGAGGCGCTTGCCTTTGCCGGTAAACAGAAAACATCTCCCTTTCTGGATTTATTAACTGCGGAGCTCCTTATTGCTGACGGGAACAATGCGGCAGCTCTTACGAAACTTGAACGATTGGCATACTCGGATTCCGATATCGGTTTTCGAGCCGCCTGGCTTCTCACACTGGCAAGAATGGATCAGCGTAACCTTAAAGGAGCCCAGGATGTGCTGAATCGCCAACCCAGATTACAAAACAGCCTGACAGGAAAGGAAATTGAGGCCAGGATTGCACTTTCGCAAGGTGATACTGAAAAAGCTTATCAGACTTACCTGTCTCTGGGGCAGGAATCGACTGAAGCTCTGGCCTATCTGGCCAAAAAGGCGTTTCGGGAAAAAGATTGGAAAACGGCGAAAAAGCTGACAGAGGAACTGATGCAGAAGATCCCTGACAGTATGGAGCTGCGGGCAAACTTACAGGCCATTGCTGAGGCTCAGGGGGCAAAATGACCAATCGTGACCGGGGCATGTTGCTTCTCTTGTTTACGCTTGCGCTCTTTATCTGGATTCAGGATCTCTCCTGGCTCTCTACCTTTTCGGACACCCTTCCCATTATTGCATCACTACCGCTCTTTGTTTGGCTGGGATGGCCCTGGCGATTCATTCAAGGCGCATGGAGCCTGTCACTCACAGGCTTGTTGTTGTCGACGATTGGATTCTTCCTTGGAAGCATCTCCGGTTCCGTTCTCTTGTTTGCACTCGGGTGGTCATCGCTGCTTTGGGCTTGGCTATCTGTAAGAGTGGAGCCCGAAAAACGGCAAAGCTTGAACCGACTGATGATTCTGCCCATAATGGCCTTCCCCTGGATTCTGCTCGACGGCCAAATGATCGGATGGTGGTTCCGGCTCTCGGGAACATGGGTAACCGGCACCCTTTTTATGCACTTAGGGTATACTGTTGTTCAAAAAGGAACCTCATTACTCGTTCAGGGCTTGCCAATTGATATCAGTGCATCCTGTGCTGGGTTGAACACCTTGCAATCCATGTTGATTGCCGGCTCAGGCGTTGCATGTATCATACTTGGCAGTCATCCCGCATACTGGCCGAATATCATATTTCTGGTTATTTTTTCATGGATAGCCAATACGCTTCGCATTATCACCATCTGCTGGGCTGCCGTAGCCGTATCCCCGGCATTCGCGGCAGGAATCTTTCACCAACTGGGAGGATGGCTGGTCCTGTTCATCATGTTTACCCTCTGCAGTGTGATTTTCTCGCTCGAAAAATCCCTGTTGCAACAGTCTGAAGGGAGCATAAAAAAGAGATGAAACCCAAGCATGACATTTTTCAGGTTCAGTTCGCTATTACCCTTTATTGTGCATGGAATGCCCGTGACCTTGTTAGTGCATGGCAAAACTGCTCATTTGACCGTTACGACTGGCTGATTATGATAATCTGGCTACTGCCGTTACTATTTCTTAAGCATATCGCAAAAAACGAGACCGCTTCTGAAAAAACACAATTGCTCTTTACTGGAACCGGGCTTCTTTTCTCTTTTATCGGCGGTATCGGCTCACTGAATGTACTTGAGCATGTCGCACTGGCATTGGTTATTGCTGGCTGGATGCCCTGTTCATGGGTTCAGATTATATGGTTGCTCTCATCCATTTCCTGGATGCCTGCCCTCGGCTGGATCGGCACCAGACTCTTTTTCGATCATATATTGCTTGTCAGGGTTTTGCTCTCCATTACTGGATCCTGCCTGTTCTCTTTCCATCTGGCAACCCAAAGAACGCAAGACAAATGCAAATGAATAAAAATATAATCTTGTGGATCGCCCTGCTCTTTGCGATCATCTTCGGAGCGGCTGTCAAATGGATTCCTCCGCACTCTGAACAGAGTCGTCTGCAGCGACTTCCCATAACGGGATCTTTCTTTTTCTGCACACCACTGTCCCTTTCTCCAAACGAACTATCGTTTTACGGCGAGTCCAAAGTCACCAAGCGTTATTACCGATTTGCGCAATATGACTTTGTCATGATTGTCGTCGACGGATCAGCGAACCGCCATGTCGTTCATGACCCTCTCTATTGCTTGCAAGGGTCAGGATGGCACATTAATGCAAGAGAAGCGCTCTCTATAGACGGAGGACAGGCTGACTTGCTGCGAATATCCAGAGAGGGCCTCAATCGGGAAGCTGTCTTTTGGTTTTCAGATGGTAGGTCACGCCACGCATCCATCGTCCGTTATTGGCTGCAAACAACCCTGCGCCGATTGATGTTCGGTTACTTTCAACCGGAACCGGTAATGGTAATCCTGCAATCCACAGGGAACGCAAATCCTGACTGGCATAAAATCCTGGATCGATGCGGATTTCTCTACGAAATATAAAGTCAATCTGACACGGCAGCTCAATCATTTTCTACAGAGATGAGCAAACTAACATATTATTATTAAAACAGATGCACTTCGCCCATCTTCCTGCAGGTTATGTTACTTCGAAACTTTTTCTTAAAAAGTTTGAGAAAAGAAAAGTAACGGCTAAGGCCTTTATAAGGTGGGGGATGTTCGGTGCAATTGCTCCCGACCTTGATTTTATCTATTATCTTATTGATCATGGTCGACAGCACCATCACCAATACTACACTCACTTTCCCGTCGTTTGGGTGGTGCTCTTGTTGTTGTCGCTCCTCGCGTTGCTTTTCGACTTTAATCGCGGACAAGCTACGGCTCTCGCTTTTATCTTCGCGTTCAATGGATTGATTCACACCCTGCTCGACACCATAGTCGGCTATGTACTCATCTTTGCGCCATTTGCAGATATGGATGAACCGTTTACATTGGCTCACTATTTCCCATGGGATGCGGGTTTTCTCGAGCTATTTTTGATTTTGTGGGCCATGTATCTCTGGAAAAAAGATCAAATATTGGGCATGTTTTCCAAAATGGGCTCTTCGCTGGATATGATAGAGTAACTTTTCATCTGTCCTGCAACAGGCATCTCTTTTAATCAACAGGTATACCATGGCCAATAATTTTGAGATAATTATAAAATGACCTATCATAAAGACGTTGCCTGCATGATTGCTAATTTCCGACTGCCTGTGTTTCGATACAACAGCTTTAAGGGCAAGAAGGGGAGTTTCAGAGCGATCAGACCGTCACCGTTTCCTTAACGGGTATTGCATTCCATTTTCTGCAGCGGCTCCTAATTATATAATCTTTAATCTTTCCAGATCAATTGAATCTTGATTTACAGCTACTACGGTTGCTTAACAGTCTTGTCATAGACAAAGGCTTTTGCTATCATATAGCAAGCATATTTGTAAGCAACGCATTTCTTCTTGGTGCGCCGGTATTTGCTGCTCTTGCATTTCTATCGCTGTCGCAAATATCTTCTCTTAATAAAAGCAAAATCATTTTAGGGTATATTGGTGTCGCTATAAGCGTCGTACTATCAGTATACTGCCAAACTTATTTAAATATTCACATACGTCCATTATTTGACCATGCATTAAATCTTCCCAAAATAGTAGAATGGCCAACAAGGGCTTTTGGTAAAAGAATTTATTCACTACCGAGTGATACGGCAACACTTTATTTTGCCATTTGCTCAATCATCTTTATTCAAAATAAAAAAATTGGAATACTTTGCTTTACTTGGATAGCATTAACTGTTGGGCTCAGCCGGGTTTCTTTGGGAGCGCACTATCCAAGCGACATATTGGCAGGTTTAATATTAGGATATTCTGTCGTTTATACTGTTACCAATATAAAATCAGCACAAAACCAAATACAAAAGTTAATCGTAAAATATGACACGAAATCAAATATATTTAAT
>CAIJWE010000003.1 GCA_903824295.1 uncultured Chlorobiaceae bacterium | reverse complement strand
TTTGGTAAATCCTGCACGCAGCGGCATAGTGTTGGCCTGCCGACCCGACTCTTTTTCATCGCGCTTTAACAACAAATTCTGGCGGATTAAGGATATGTTTTTTAACGGTACAGAGATTGGCGGCACTGATAACAGCGTCCTTGTATTTTTCCGGAAAATCCGGCGGCAATTCGATGACCAACTCTATTTTCTCGACGCCATGGCCTGACTCGTTAAAAAAATGGGACTGCACGAGGCGTATCCCCTCTGTAGCTATCCCCCGGCGCTGGCAGAATGAAGAGACAAAGATTCCTGCACAGGTGCCGATGGAGGCAAGAAAAAGAGTGAAGGGCTCAGGCGCAGAACCTTCACCCCCGGCATGAACAGACTGGTCAGTATGAATGCTAAACCCATTGATTTCCGCATCAATCTTCTTCCCTTCCCCTATGGTAATAATCATTTCGCTTTTCATACAATCAATATCCTGATAACGGTTGCTGTAAACCTTAAAACAAATTATAAGCATATGCCAATAACAAAACAAATCATGGAGCTCTTTTTTTTATTTTTTACCTCCAGCAACCTATCCACCAGATCCCCGATAAACCAGAAAAAAAACCTCCGTTCGAAGCTTGAGAAATAACTTTAATTTTTATATTATGAGCATATGCCAACAAATAACAATTTTATTCTTAAAAAAATTCACTAACTATGTGGAAATTCCTCTCCTGGCTTCAGAAAAACTTGATCTTGAGCATTCCTCTTGCCATGCTGGCTGGTTTGTTGTTCGGTATAGTAGCCAAACCGGCTTTCCTGAAATGGAGCATCCTTCCTCTTACATTTCTCATGGTCTATCCTATGATGGTCACAATGAATATGCGAGAGCTTTTTAAACCAGGCGGAAGTAAACTGCAGGGTATCACGTTAGCCATCAACTTTTTGCTGATGCCTGCTATCGGCTATGGCATGGGATTGTTATTTTTTGCAAATCAGCCCATGATTCGGCTTGCATTACTGCTCACCTCATTGCTGCCCACCTCGGGCATGACCATCTCTTGGACAGGTTTTGCAAAGGGCAATGTGCCTGCTGCCGTCAAGATGACGGTGGTCGGTTTAATAGCAGGCTCTCTACTGGCCCCGGTCTATCTCAAGATTTTTCTGGGTGCAGTGGTCGAAATACCGCTATTGCAGGTATTCCAGCAAATAGGTTTAATTGTTTTTCTGCCGTTGGTGCTCGGCTCGCTTACCCAGCGCTGGTTGGTCACTACCTATGGCGAGAAGGAGTTCAGTCAGCAACTCAAACCAAAATTTCCTCCGTTTTCAACTTTGGGCGTACTGGGGATTGTTTTTGTATCCATAGCTCTCAAAGCAAAAACTATTTTTGCACAACCCGAGTTACTCCCGAATCTACTCCTGCCACTGATGTTGATATATGAGATCAATTTTGCTATCAGCACGCTCATTGGCAAGGCACTGTTCAAACGAAGCGATGCCATTGCCCTTGTCTATGGCACGGTCATGCGGAATCTCTCTATTGCACTTGCAATCGCTTTGGGTGTGTTCGGCGAAAAGGGCGCAGATGCTGCCCTGTTGATTGCATTGGCCTATATCGTGCAAGTACAGGCCGCAGCATGGTACGTAAAGTTTACAGATCGCTTGTTTGGAAACCCGATTTCCGTGTAGCTCATCGCATCTGAATGCGGCAAAATCTGCCGAAATTAAACCAAATGCGATAGCCAGTGTTCGGATGTAATGGTGGATTTTGAAGAC
>CAIJWE010000002.1 GCA_903824295.1 uncultured Chlorobiaceae bacterium | reverse complement strand
GAAACACTGATTACGGGGATGTTGAACAAGGCAACGCTGCTTGATCTTGTGCGTCACTTCATTGTTTTTGAGAAAAGTAAAAAGGAAGATTCCGCTACCGGTATCGTCACCATCACGACGGTTAAGAAGTTGGCAGCCTATCATCAGTACTATGCAGTGAATGCCGCTGTAGCCTCCACCCTGCGAGCAGTTGACTTGGGTGCAGTCATGGTTGGTCACGAAAGTCCGGTGAATTATGGCCTTCCCGGCGTTGCAGGTCAGCCAAGGGGCGACATGAAAGCGGGAGTGGTTTGGCACACACAGGGTTCGGGCAAATCGCTCTCAATGGTTTTTTATACCGGCAAGATTGTGCTGGTACTCGATAACCCAACTATCCTTGTCATAACCGACCGCAACGATCTCGACGATCAGTTGTTCGATACCTTTGCGGCATCAAAACAGTTGTTGCGGCAGGAGCCGGTGCAGGCAGAGAACCGGGAGCAGTTGAAGGAGTTGTTGAAAGTCGCTTCCGGCGGGGTGATCTTTTCAACCATCCAGAAGTTTCAGCCCGAAGAGGGTAATAATGTTTATGAGCGGTTATCCCTGCGACGTAACATTATTGTTATTGCCGACGAAGCCCACCGTACCCAGTATGGGTTCAGCGCTAAAACCATCGATGAAAAAAATACGGATGGTGTGGTGATTGGCAAAAAGGTTGTCTACGGCTTTGCCAAGTATCTGCGCGATGCTTTGCCGAATGCCACCTATCTCGGCTTTACCGGTACACCGATAGAAAAAACCGACATCAATACACCGGCAGTCTTCGGCAACTATGTTGATATCTACGACATTGCCCAGGCGGTTGAAGATGGTGCCACTGTGCGGATTTTCTACGAAAGTCGCCTGGCCAAGGTCGAGCTTGGAGAGGAAGGGAAAAAACTTATTACTGAGCTTGATGAAGAGCTCGATCAGAACCAACTGACCGACCCGCAAAAAAGCAAGGCCAGATGGACCAGAATGGAGGCACTGGTTGGCAGTGCCAACCGCACTCGGAATATTGCGAAGGATATTGTCACGCACTTCGAGGCCCGGCAGGAGGTTTTTGCCGGAAAGGGGATGATTGTCTGCATGTCACGCCGCATTGCCGCTGAATTGTATGCAGAAATCATCAATCTTCGCCCTGAATGGCATTCCGACGAGATACACAAAGGCACCATCAAGGTGGTGATGACCTCTGCCTCAAGTGACGGCCCACTGTTATCCAAACATCATACCACCAAGGAACAGCGTAAACTGTTGGGCGAGCGCATGAAAGATGACGACGATTCTCTGAAACTGGTGATCGTTTGTGATATGTGGCTCACTGGCTTTGATGCCCCTTCGTTGCATACCATCTACATCGACAAGCCGATGAAAGGGCACAACCTGATGCAGGCGATTGCTCGCGTGAATCGGGTTTACAGAGACAAGCCCGGTGGTCTGGTTGTAGACTATCTGGGGATTGCTGCTGACTTGAAAGAGGCGCTCTCTTTCTATTCCGATTCAGGAGGGAAGGGCGATCCCACACTGTTGCAGCAGCAGGCTGTTGAGTTGATGCTTGAAAAGATCGAAGTGGTATCAGCGATGTACCACGGCTTCCCCTACGAAGAGTATTTCGATGCCGATACAGCAAAAAAGCTCTCGCTCATTCTTGCCGCCGAAGAACATATTCTCGGCCTTGACGATGGCCGGAAACGCTATAGCAACGAAGTAGCCCTCCTTTCACAGAGCTTTGCCATTGCAATTCCGCATGAGCAAGCGATGGGCGTTAAAGACGAAGTCGGCTTTTTTCAGGCAGTAAAGGCACGTCTCGCCAAATTTGACTGCACCGGTAACGGCTACAGCAACTAGGATATCGAAACCACCATTCTCCAGGTCATCGACAAGGCGCTGGTCTCCGAAAAAGTAATAGATGTTTTTGATGCCGCCGGAATCAAAAAGCCGGATATCTCCATTCTCTCCGAAGAGTTTCTTGCAGAACTCAAAGGGTTTCAGCACAAGAATGTAGCTCTTGAGGTGCTGAAAAAACTGCTGAACGATGAACTCAAAGTCCGAGCTAAAAAGAACCTCGTTCAAAGCAAAAGCTTGATGGAGATGCTCGAAAAAGCCATCAAGAAATACCAGAACAAAATCCTCTCCGCTGCAGAAGTCATGGACGAGCTGATCAGGATCAGCAAAGAGATTGTTGCTTCAGACGAGGAGGCCGAACATCTGGGCCTCAGCGACTTCGAATATGCCTTTTACACCGCCGTTGCCAGCAATGAGAGTGCCCGTGAACTCATGCAGCAAGACAAACTGCGTGAACTGGCAGTCGTCCTGACCAAGCGCGTCCGCGAAAACGCATCAATAGACTGGACGATCAAAGAGAGCGTCAAAGCCAAACTGAAAGTAATCGTCAAACGCACCCTCCGCCAATTCGGCTATCCGCCCGACATGCAGCTCCTCGCCACCGAAACGGTGCTGAAACAGGCTGAGATGATTGCGGCTGAGCTTGTATGCTAACCACAATATTAGAAATAATTTAAATTGTAAATGGCTGCGAGTGGTGTTCGCAGGAGTACCTAAAAAATAGTATAGCAAGACACGTATCCATAGAATATCTGATTGAAGAAAAAATATATTTTCAATATGGGAGATTGATCCAGCACCAAGGAGCAAGGAGAAAATAAATGGCTGTTATTGAAGGATTTCGGGTACAGAATTATCGTGCACTGCTCGATGTGACTCTGGTACAGCGACTATTTTGAGGCGAGGTAACAATGCACATTGTTAGCTGCTTATCCGCGAGTCAGGCAGGATGTGTTGAGACAGTATGTTCAGGATAGCGTCTGTGATACGTGGGAGTTGCTTGCTGATGCGGTGTATCCGGGCGGTTCATCGGCCATAAAAAAAGCTGGTTGGCCTTTACCGGGCCAGGTAAAGCATGAATGGGCAAAAAAAATTGCGCCGTTGATGGAGCCTGATCGGAACGTTTCGCCCAGTTTTCGGAAGTTTCGGGATGGTTTGCGCCAACTCTGTACGGAGGATTAACTTTACTGTGAGTTAAAATATGGCAGAATATGGTGAGTGGAATCGGAAGGGCGCAACGCTCAGTGACGTCACGGCACTGAAAGAGTATGGCGTTGACCAAACATTTATTATGAAAGGAATTTGTACTGGAAAATTGGAGTATCGTGAGGGATCGATGTGGGGTAATCCCTATTTTAAGGTAGTGAGAAGTCAGTTGGAGCGGTTCATCATAGAGGAACTTGGTGCGGATTACCTGTCGCAGGAAAAAAACAAAATGGAATTGCGAGTTATAAAAAAAGAGATATCCTCCTTGAAAAAGAGGCTGGATGAACTTGAAACTCGAAAAAAAATTATTGAGCAAATGATAAAATGAGACAGAACCCGTGTGCCATGTGCGATCGTGCATTCTTTTTTTTGTACTTTGATTGCTCAATATGGTCTGCATTCTCTGGTTTGAGTTGGAATAAGGTGTTGATGGATACACATCAGACCTTCTGATAGTCGATCAAAATCGCCGGAAACGTAATTTTATTTTGGAAAATATTGTTTATTGTGAAAAAAGTAAGGTTGAGTGCGCAGGGTTCTTATATTTGACAGAGGTGCTGATAGTACAGGATTCGTAAACGGTGAGTAAAGGGGAACATGAAACATGTTGTGATTGTCGGGGGTGGATTTGCTGGCCTCAATGTTGCCAAAGCGCTTGGTAACCACAAGGATGTGCGGGTGACCCTCATTGACAAGAATAATTTCCAGCTTTTTCAGCCGCTACTGTATCAGGTTGCCATGTCGGCGCTCAATGCCGGGGAGATTGCCTATCCTCTTCGTATTATCCTTTCGAAGTACAAAAATGTGACGGTGCTGAAAGGGATTGTGAAGACGGTTGATCCTCACAACAAAACGGTTTTTACTGATTTTGGCACCATGCAGTATGATTATCTCGTGTTGTGCTGCGGGGCAAAGCACCATTATTTTGGTCATAATGAGTGGGAGGAATTTGCGCCGGGCTTGAAAACCATTGCCCAGGCGGCTGAAATCCGACGGCGAGTCATGGAGGCGTTTGAAAATGCTGAACGTACTCAGGATCAGGCTGAAAAAAGAAAGTTACTCACCTTTGTGATTGTTGGAGGCGGCCCTACGGGTGTTGAGCTTGCAGGCTCAGTAGGGGAGATGAATCGTTATTTTTTGTCGAGGTATTATAAAAATATCGACTCCACGTTGACCAGAATTTTTATTGTTCATTCCGCAGAACGTATTCTTCAAAGTTTCTCGCCGGAACTCTCCGTAAAGGCAACGCGTGCACTTGAAAAGCTTGGGGTTCAGGTCTGGTCGTGCAGCAGGGTCACTCATATTGATGCCGATGGCATTCAGGTTGGCAATGAGCGTATCGAAGCCGGGACAGTGCTTTGGGCTGCGGGGGTAAGGGCAACAAGTATTGGAAAAACCATAGGGTTTGCGATTGACAAAAGTGGTCGTATTCTGGTTGGTGACGATCTCAGCGTTACAGGATACCCGGAGGTTTTTTGCGGGGGTGATCAGGCCAATTTTTCTCTTCCGGATACAACAACTCTTCCCGGGCAGGCCTCTGTTGCTCTGCAGGAGGGCGTTGCCATTGGCAAAAATATTCTGCTCGATATCAGCGGGAAACCCAGAAAGCCTTTTCTCTATCGCGACAAGGGGCAGATGGCCACTATTGGTAAAAATGCGGCCATTGCTGAACGGGGAAACGTTAAGCTTTCAGGCTTGCCTGCATGGATTATCTGGCTGACGGTTCATATTTACTACCTCAGTGGTGCGAAACACCGGTTGTTTGTGATTCTGCAGTGGGCATGGTCATATTTCACCTTTGGTCATGGAGCCCGGATTGTCAATAAAGAGTGGCGTTTTTATTCTACGATTCCGGAGCCGGCGGAACCTGCTGAACCTGAGGAGTTGTCTGCCGATCCTGCGTGCCGATTTACTCCTGATTTCGGTTACCCGCCCAAGAAGGTTTAAAATCAGAAAATATTCTTTTGAAAGGCGGGATTACAACGCTTTTTCGTATTGATTGCGTACAACCTTCCTCACTCCCGTTTCCTGTGTGATTGCCTCATGGAGAGTTCTTTTCTGTAAGTGTATATTCATTTAGATAAAGGGGTTAGCATTAAGTCTGCTTTTGCATCCCCGTTTGCTTGAATAACACTTTTACAGGAGGGCTTTCATGAAGGTGCTCAGGATCTCTACGTCTGTTCGGAATCGAATCTCTTTTTTTGCGCTTGTTCTGCTGCTGGTTGCAGCGGGAAACGCAAAAACATTATGCGCTGCAATTACACAGTGGCCATCGCAATATCTGAACGGTGTTGCGCCGGATATCAGGAACACAAAACTGTCGATAAAAACGCGTGAGCTGGGTTTCGACAACTATGCGGTGATGCATTCGGGTGTAACGATGAGTCCGTTATGGGCGGCTGAACATTTGACTCGCTTGAATTTGATGAGCGCAAAGGGGTTGGAGAGGCGTAACCGTTTTCATCCTGAAGAGCAGCTTCCCGCCAGTGAGAGGGCTGAGTTGCGGGATTATGCAAAATCAGGGTTTGATCGTGGCCACATGGCTCCAAATGCTGATATGCCGTCGGAAAGATCCCAGGAGCAATGTTTTTCGCTTGCAAACATGATTCCTCAGGATCCGGACAATAACCGTCATGTATGGGCAGCCATTGAATCTTCAGTCAGGAGCATGGTCAAAAACAATGGTGATCTTTATGTGATTTCGGGGCCACTCTATCTTGGTAAAACGCTCAGCCGGTTGAATGGAAGGGTTTTTGTGCCGACAAATATGTTCAAAATTGTTTATGATCCACGCACAAGGAGGGGCGCGGCCTACTATGTCAGCAACGAGCAGGGAGATGGGTGGCAGGTGCTGAGCATTAACCAGATAGAGAAACTGGCAGGGATCAATTTTTTTCCCAATCTTTCGCTTGCGGCCAAAGAGTTGAAGCTGACGTTGCCTGATCCGATGGAGCATCATGGCCATTATTGACAGTTATTAAGCGGGAGCAAAGTGTATGAGTAAGGAAAGAAACAGGATAACCCCATTTGCGAATGAAGCTGATGCGTTGGTCATTGGCGGTTTGAGTATTGAGAACCGGGTGGATCGCATTTCAATCTATGGAAGCCTCGACATCACGCGGGACCGCGAGGGGCTCGCTTATGCTGAAAGACTGAAGTCTCTTATCGACGATATTGTGGCGGCCATGAAGGGTGAGCATCTCCCGGAGGCCATAAGCATTACACCGCCGGAGCAGATTTCAAATCCCTTTGCCGATGACGGAGGTTCGTGATTGTGAGGAGTTGCTGTAACTCAGGATCTTTATGGCAGGGTTGCCCGATAAGCCCCTCTGTTTAATGACGGAGGGGAAGATTGTACAGGGTTTCATCAAGCTGATTTCGCAGCACCATCCGCTTACCCGTCAGCTCCACCGTGCCGCAGGTGAAGCGGGGGTGTGCGTTGCGGTTCACAAAGGCTGGCAGCACCACAAAGTGGAGAGCGTTGAGCTGTGCGTAGCCGCCGTAGTGGTAGTGGCCGCTGAGGCATGCCTTGACGGCGGGGGAGGATAGAAGCAGTTCAGCAATCTCGCGATGGTTCCAGAGAAGCCCGTGACGCTGGTCGGTGGTTTCAGGCAGCAGTGGAAAGTGGCAGATGATGATCACCTTTTCACCGAAAAGCTCTGCTTCCGCAAGCCCTTTTTGCAGCCAAGCTTTCTGCCGGCTTCCTACGGCGCCGCAGTAGTCGTGCAGTTCGGGGTGTGCGTGAAAGTGGGCAAGGAGCTGGCGATCTTCTTCTGTTTCAGGTGTGCGGAGTACTGAAACGTCCATGCCGTCAAGCACCATAAAGCGGAACCCCTGCCGGGTAAAGCTGTAAAAGGGGCTTTGCAAACCAAGAGCCTCCATCAGCTCCGGGCGCGGCAGGGCGAGGCAGTGGTTTCCGATGACGTGGTGGATGGGGGCGGTAAATGGTTTGAAAATGGATTGCACTTGCCGGAACTCTTCGTGTTTGAAGGTATCGCTCCCCTTGATCAGGTCGCCGAGTTGCAGAAGAAAATCGACATGATGCTTTTGCCAGCACTTCATACAGGCGAGAAGCTCTGCGGCAGTGGCCTCTGCTGCCGCAGTTTCGTTCTCCGTTGAAAAGTGGATGTCAGTGATGACGCCGAACCGGAGAGGATGGCTGCTATCGGAGTGGGGCATCAGTCGCCGAATTCGGAGAGATATTTTTCCATGAATTCGTCGAGGTCTCCGTCAAGCACCGTCTCTACGTCAAACCGCTCGTAGTTGGTGCGGTGATCTTTGATGCGCCGATCGTCAAGCACATAACTGCGGATCTGGCTTCCCCATTCAATTTTTTTCTTTTTGCCCTCAATCTCCCGCTTTCGGGCATCCTCTTCGTCACGCTGCCGCTGATAGAGCTGCGCCATCAGCATTTTCATGGCACGCTCCCTGTTCTGGAACTGTGAGCGCTCCTCCTGGCAGCCGACCACAATGCCGGTCGGAAGGTGCTTGATGCGTACGGCGGTCTCCACCTTGTTGACGTTCTGTCCCCCCTTGCCGCCGCTGCGGAAGGTTGATAGTTCAAGATCCTCCTTGCGTACCTCTATTTCAACATCGGGAGGAGCTTCCGGATAGGTGTAGACACTCGCAAATGAGGTGTGCCGCCGGGCGTTGGAGTCGTAAGGCGAGACGCGCACCAGCCGGTGAACACCGTTTTCAGCTTTCAGATAGCCGTAGGCGTAAGGCCCCTCTATTTCAAGTGTTGCGGTTTTGATGCCCGCACCGTCGCCCTCCTGGTAGTCGTCGGTATAGATCTTGAACCCCTTGCGCTCTGCCCAGCGCATGTACATGCGGTAGAGCATCTCCGCCCAGTCCTGTGCCTCGGTACCGCCCGCTCCGGCATGAATGGTGATGAGGGCGTTGCCGGGATCATCTTTGCCCGAGAGCATGTTTTTGAATTCAACAGCCGAGATATCCTGCTCGATTGAGGCTATGGCGGCGGTGAGCTCTTCGCCGAAGGATTCGTCGTCAAGCTCTATGGCAATGTCGAACTCATCCTGGCAGGATTGCGCTTTCGCGGCGATCTTTGCATAAGCGTCAGTCCATGACTTGTGTTCGTTCAGCTCTTTCAATACCTTGTTGGCCGTTTTCTGATCGTTCCAGAAGGTTGGGTCAAAAGAGATTTTTTCAAGATCCTCTATTTTTTCCTTGCGCTGGTCGACGTCAAAGATACCCCCGTAACTGTTCGAGGCGACGATGAATCTCCTGCAGTCTTTCTTTTTGTGGTTCAAACATGATTGTTTTTCGCTTGATTATTGGTCGTGAAACGGTCGCTTTCAAAGAACAATTTTTTTCGGGAGAAATCAAAAGAGTTGTTGCGCACGGTGATTTGATGGCCTTGTTGAAATTAGATAGGATAACTAAGAAAAAAAGTAAAGGAGTTTTCATATTTTCCATTCTCTACGGGGGATACCTCCCGCCATTAAACCGAAGATTCAGCAGATGAACCAAGCATTCCGACGGGCGGCACCTGATTACAGTAATCAACCCTTTGATGGTCGACAGCGGGTTGTCATTGAAAATGTCTCACCTGAACTCGACGGGGGCAACTATCCAGCAAAAGCTGTGGAGGGTGAGCGTGTGGAAGTCGAGGCAGATATTTTTGTTGATGGCGCCGATACCATCATGGCGGAGCTCCATTTCCGGATCGCTGGCAGTGATGAGTGGCATGCGTCGCCGATGGAGCCGCAAGGCAACGATCGCTGGAAAGGCTCCTTTTTTGCTGGAACACCGGGACGCTACGAATATACCCTCGAGGCCAGGGTTGACCATTTTCAGACATGGAAAAAGGGGCTGGTGAAAAAAATAGCGGCAGGCCAGAATGTTTCACTTGACTTGCAGATCGGTGCGCTCTTTGTGGATAAGGGTGCAGAAAGGGCTGGAGCTGCCGATGCTGCAATGCTCAATTACATTGCCTCCTGCCTCCGTTCAGAGGAAAGGGAGGAGGCCGTCACGGCCGCGCTTGACGCCGAGCTTGGCCAGCTTATGGAGCGTTATCCCGACAAGAGTTGCGCCTCCTTTTATGACAAGCGGCTCAAATTGACTGTGGAGCAGAAAAAGGCGGGATGCAGTGCCTGGTATGAGCTTTTTCCCCGTTCGTGGGCTTCTGAACCGGGCCAGCATGGAACCTTCAACGATTGCCGTCGTCAATTGCCATTGATTGCCGGTATGGGCTTTGATGTGCTCTATCTGCCACCCATTCATCCGATAGGCTACACGAAACGGAAGGGCAAGAACAATGCGCTTGTTGCGGCTCCCGGTGAGCCGGGAAGTTGCTGGGCCATTGGCAACAAGGATGGTGGGCACAAGGCGGTTCATCCGGAACTTGGTACGCTGGAAGATTTCACCCTGTTTGTATCGGAGGCGGAGAGGTTTGGTATCTCCGTCGCTCTCGATATCGCTTTTCAGTGTTCGCCTGACCATCCATACGTACAGGAGCACCCGCAGTGGTTCACCTGGAGGCCAGACGGTACGGTGCAGTTTGCCGAAAACCCGCCCAAACGATATGAGGATATTCTCCCCATCAACTTTGAGTCGCCAGACTGGCAGAACCTCTGGATTGAACTGAAAAGCATCTTTACGTTCTGGATCGGCAAGGGTGTGAAAATTTTCCGTGTCGACAATCCCCATACCAAAGCGTTTCCTTTCTGGGAGTGGGCCATTGCCTCAATCCGCGAGGAGCATGCCGATACCGTTTTTCTGGCCGAAGCGTTTACCCGTCCAAAGCTGATGGCGCGGCTTGCCAAGGTTGGTTACAGCCAGTCATACAGCTACTTTACCTGGCGAAACAGCAAACATGAGCTGCAGGAGTACGTAACCGAACTCACTTCAGCGCCGCTGAAGCATTTCATGCGGGCAAATTTTTGGCCAAACACGCCCGATATCCTTCATGAAGAGCTGCAGCAGGGGGGACGGGAGAAGTTCATTATCCGCCTTGTTCTGGCCTCAACGCTCTCTTCAAACTACGGTATGTACGGCCCGGCTTACGAGCTCTGCGAAAACGTCCCGGTTGGCGAAGGCAAGGAGGAGTACCTTGATTCTGAAAAATATGAGATCCGGCAGTGGGATCTCGATCGGCCCGGCAACATCCGGGCGGAGATTACCCGCATCAACCGTATCCGCAAAGAAAACAAGGCTCTGCAGCAGAATTCCGACATTACTTTTGTGCGCATCGAAGATTCCCCGGGCCATGAACATGAGCAGTTGATGGGCTATGTGAAGCGGTCGGAGGGGGATGGCAACATCATTCTGACGGTGGTCAATCTTGATCAGTTTGGCACGCAGGGAGGGTGGCTCCGTTTTCCGCTTGAGCTATTTAACCTTTCGCCCCAGTACACCTTCACGGTTGAGGATCTGCTCAGCGGTTCACGTTACCAGTGGAGCGGTGAGTGGAACTTTGTGGAGATTAATCCAAGGCTTATGCCAGCGCATATTTTCAGGGTAACACTGGCCTGACAGAGGTTCAATTTTTATATTCAGTCACTTTTTATTTACTAACGAATTCAACATGTATCAACCCGAACCGCTCTGGTACAAAGATGCAATTATTTACGAGGCGCATGTCAAAACCTTCTATGACAGCAACAATGATGGTGTAGGAGATTTTCAGGGGTTGCGCCAGAAGCTCGCTTATCTGCAAAGTCTCGGCATCACTGCCATCTGGCTGCTGCCCTTTTACCCCTCGCCATTGCGCGACGATGGCTACGATATTGCCGACTATATGAGCGTCAACCCCGATTACGGGACGATGGAAGATTTCAGGGAGTTTTTGGAGGAGGCACACAGCCTTGGCCTCAAGGTGATTACCGAGCTGGTGGTGAACCATACTTCCGATCAGCACGCATGGTTTCAGCGTGCACGGAAAGCTCCTGCGGGCTCTCCTGAGCGGAACTTCTATGTCTGGAGCGACGACTCCAACAAGTATTCAGAAACCCGTATTATTTTTCAGGATTTTGAGTCGTCCAACTGGACGTGGGATCCGGTGGCCGGGCAATATTTCTGGCACCGCTTTTACCATCACCAGCCCGATTTGAACTTTGAAAATCCCGAGGTTCACAAGGCTCTGCTCAGCGTGCTCGATTTCTGGCTTGGCATGGGCGTTGACGGGCTGCGCCTTGATGCGGTACCCTATCTTTATGAGGAGGAGGGGAGTAACTGCGAAAACCTTCCCCGTACCTACGACTACCTGAGGGCACTTCGCGCCTATGTTGATGAGCATTATCCCAACCGCATGCTGCTGGCCGAAGCCAACCAGTGGCCTGAAGATTCCGCAGCCTATTTCGGTACCGGGGATCTCTGTCACATGAACTTCCATTTTCCCCTCATGCCGCGCATGTACATGGCGCTTGCAACCGAAGATCGTTTTCCTATTCTCGATATTCTCGAACAGACTCCTGAAATTCCGGAGAACTGCCAGTGGGCATCCTTCCTGCGCAACCATGACGAGCTGACGCTCGAAATGGTTACCGACGAGGAGCGTGACTACATGCGCCGGGTCTATGCCAACGACCCCAAGGCGCGCATCAACCTCGGTATCCGCCGCCGCCTTGCGCCGCTCATGACCAACGACCGTCGCAAAATTGAGCTGATGAACATCATGCTGCTCTCCCTGCCCGGCACACCAGTGCTCTACTATGGTGACGAGATCGGCATGGGCGATAACTTCTACCTTGGCGACCGCGACGGTGTTCGTACTCCTATGCAGTGGAACTCTGACCGCAATGCAGGCTTTTCGCGTGCCAATCCCCAGCGGCTTCAGCTTCCGGTCATTATTGATCCGGAATACCACTATGAGGCGGTCAATGTTGAGGTGCAGGAGAGCAATGTCAACTCCCTCCTCTGGTGGATGCGCCACACCATTTCAACGGCCCACCGCTACAAATCGCTCAGTCGTGGTAGCATTGAGTTCCTCGAAGTAAGCAATCCCAAGGTGCTGATTTTTATCCGTCAGTTTGAGGATGAGACCATCCTCAGCGTCATTAACCTCTCAAGGAATGCCCAGGCGGTGACCATCGACCTCTCCCGTTTTGACGGCTTCGTGCCCGAAGAGGTTTTCAGCTTGAACCGCTTCCCTAAAATCAGGAAGAGTCCCTACATGGTCTCTCTTGGCGCCTACGGTTACTTCTGGCTGAAGCTGGTCAAGGATATTGATATTGCCGATACTCGCCCCTTCCTCGATAGCTCTTTTGCCGCACCTTCGCGCTGGCCAAACCTCTTTACCGGCAAAATCCGTGAACGGCTTGAAACGGAGATTCTGCCCCAGTACTACAATGCGAGTCGCTGGTTTGGCGGCAAGGCACGCAACATCATGCGTATCTCCATCATCGACACCATTCCGGTTGAAGGGATGGCCAAGGCAAAGCTGCTGGTGACTGAAGTGCGCTACTCAAGCGGTGAAAATGAGATCTATCAACTGCCGGTCTGTTTTTCATCGCTCTCAATGATCTCGCCGTTGGATGACAACTTCTACAAGCGGGTGATTGCAAGGGTGAGCGTTGGTGATGATGAGGGCTATTTGTGTGACGCAACCTTCGACAGCCGCTTTTTGAACCATCTCTATGAGCTTGTTACCGGCAAAGCGGTGTGGCAGGGCAAGGAGGGTCTTGTTTCGGGCATGAAGTCGATGAAGCTTGATGCCATCATTGAAAAAGCGGTTGGCCTTGAGCAGGAGCCTATCCTCATGGGTGTCGAACAGACCAACACCTCAATTCGCTTCCACAACGACCTCTGTATGAAGCTCTACCGTCGCATTGAAATGGGAGTCTCTCCCGAGGTGGAGATGTGCAGCGCACTAAGCGATCATACCTCATTTAAAAACCTGCCGGACTACCTTGGGTCATTGAACTATGAGCAGAGCCGTACCAGTCGCTACTCGCTCGGTATTTTGCAGCATTACGTGAAAAACGAAGGGGATGCCTGGCAACTGTCGCTTGGGCATGTAAAGCGCTATTATGATGATCTTCTTGCTCGAATCTCGACAGGGATCGAACTACCTCCACTGCCCGGTTTGAGTGGCGATCCTGTGCAGCTTCCAGCCATCATGCACGAGTTGCTTGGTGAGGCTTATCTTGGCATGATTGAAAAGCTGGCAGAACGGACGGCTGAAATGCACCTTTCACTCGCCTCGCTCGACAGCGACCCGGTATTTGCACCGGAAGCCTTTACCACGCTCTACCAGCGTTCCATCTATCAGGCGATGTGCGAGCAGGTGAAACGCGCAGTCATTCTCATCCGTGAAATCATGGAGACAATGACGCCGGAGCAGCAGCAGCTTGCGTCACTTTTTGTACAGAAGCAGAAACAGATTCTGCAGCAGTTTGATCCCGTCAGGGTTGAGAAAATCGATACGCTCAAAATCCGCATTCACGGCGACTATCACCTCGGGCAGGTACTCTTTACCGGCAAGGATTTTGTGATTATTGATTTTGAGGGAGAGCCCTCCCGTCCTCTCTCCGAGCGCAAAATCAAACGCTCGGTTTTTCGCGACATTTCAGGGATGCTCCGCTCCTTCGACTATGCGGCCTTCAGTGTGCTGCAGCAGGGCAACTCCATCATCCGTCCCGAAGAGCGGCTTGCTCTTGAGCCTTGGGCTGACCGGTGGAGCTTCTATGTGGGGCAGCACTTTATCGACAGCTATTTCGCAAAAACGAAAGGCAGCGATATTGTTCCGGCAGAACCGAAACAGCGGGAGCATCTGATGCGGGCCTACTTGATGAACAAGGCGGTCTACGAACTCAATTACGAGCTGAACAACCGTCCTGACTGGGCATCCATACCGCTCAGGGGAATTTTGAAGATTCTGGAGTCATAACAGAGGAGCCCAAAAAGGAGGGCTCTGCCATACCGTATGGCGAAGCCCTCCCGGTTTTCAACCGCCAAAATGGTATCGTCGAAACGCTATGGAGGCTTACAGCATACAATCGTCGGTGCGCGGGAAGTATCTTCTCCGGTTACCCGCTCACTCCGGCCCGGCCCCGCTTCTTGCGGGGTTTCACGGTTACGGTCAGACCGCAGAAGATGAATTTCGTCTGCTTTGTGCCATTCCCGGTTCAGAGTGCTGGTTCTGTTGCTCCATTGAAGCGCTTCATTCCGTCTGCACCACGGCAGGCAATCCCGGTGCCAGTTGGATGAGCAGCCACGACCGTGAGCATCAGATTGAAGAGAATGTGCGCTATGTCGATGGAGTAATTGAGCGTATCAAGGCGCTTTATGAGGTGAATGAATGCCTCTGTTTTCACGGTTATTCGCAGGGCGCCGGGATGGCTGCACGTGCGGCCCTGCTTGGTCGTCACAAGTCAGAGTGGCTCATGCTTCTCGGTGGCGATATTCCGCCGGAACTCTCCGTCAGTGGTCGTATGGGCAGGGTGCACCTCGCCCGTGGCAGTCGCGACACTCTTTATTCCAGGGAGCGCCATGAGCGGGATGCGGCGCGGCTCAGGGAGGGCGCAGTTTCGTTTGTTGTCAGCGAGTTTAGGGGTGGTCACCGGGTTAATGAAGCGTACCTGAAAGCGGCGGGTGAGTTTCTGGAAAGTGTGTAGAGCTATCTTTTCTTTGCCTGCCTCCACAGCAGGTCGAGCTCTTCGGGGGTGTACTCCTGCCAGTTACGGCCTGATTCCTTTACTGCCTCTTCAATGTGGCGAAAACGGCCCATAAATTTGTTGGTGGCTTTGCGGAGGGCATCTTCGGGGTTGGTACCGATGAAACGGCTGTAGTTGACGAGGGTGAAGAGCAGGTCGCCGAACTCCTCCTCCTGCTCCTCTTTGCTGGATGCCTCTTTCAGCTCTCTCACCTCTTCGGCAAGTTTATCGAGCACCCCCTCGTCGTTTGGCCAGTCGAATCCGACACCGGCAACTTTTTTCTGCACACGGTAGGCGCGCAACAGCTCCGACATCGCATTCGGCACCCCGTCGAGCATGCTTTGACGCCCCTCCTTGAGCTTGAGGTTCTCCCAGTTTTGCAGCACCACCTGTTCTGTTTCGGCGATGACGTTACCGAAAACGTGCGGGTGACGGCTGATGAGTTTTTGGCAGAGCGCCTCAAAAACATCGGCCAAGGAGAAGCTTCCGCGCTCTTCGCCGAGGAGAACCTGAAAGGCGAGATGCAGAAAGAGGTCGCCGCACTCTTTTTTCAATTCACTCTCATCATGCTGGTCAATGGCGTGGATCAGTTCATAACTCTCTTCGAGCAGCAGGTGGGCCAGCGACTCCGCGGTCTGCTTGCGGTCCCATGGGCACTCCTGGCGCAGCACGCTGACAAGGCTCAGGGTGCGCTCGAACTGCTCCACAAGGGTTCTCTCCCTCTCAGCCACAATGTCTGCTTTTAACTGCTCTGTCGTTTTTGTTTCAGCCATTACTCAACCCTTTTTTCTTTGGTTTTGATATCCAACGGAGGCGGAAGTTACGCTTTCTTGCCGCTATTTCCGTATACTTGCCCCAAGAGGGTTCATGAAGCCGACCCACACAATTTTGATATTTAAACCTCATGCCTGCGCCCATCATTCACCCAGAACAGGGATACCCAATTGCTGCTATTGCCACACCGGTTGGTGTCGGTGCCCTTGCCGTTGTTCGTATCAGCGGCAGCGGTATTTTCGATATTGCCCAGAAGGTGTTTCGTAAAAAAAACAACCCAGCCTTCCGCTTTGCACAATCAAAAGGGTTCAGGGCCCATTTTGGCACGGTGCACGACAGCGAAGGACTCATTGACGAGGTGGTTGCTCTTGTGTTTCGTGCACCAAATTCGTTCACGAAAGAGGATATGGTTGAGTTCAGTTGCCATGGCGGGCCGGTTGTGGTGAAGCATATTTTGAAGGTGCTGCTCGATAGTGGTTGCAGGCTGGCTGAGCCCGGAGAGTTTACCCGGCGCGCCTTTCTGAACGGGCGCATAGACCTCCTGCAGGCCGAGGCAATTGGCGAGATGATCCACGCCCGATCGGAATCAGCCTTCCGTACAGCAGTAACACAGATGCAGGGCACGCTTTCCCTGCGGCTTGACGGCATGCGGCGTACGCTTCTGCGTTCATGCGCCCTGCTCGAACTTGAGCTGGATTTCAGTGAAGAGGAGGTTGAGTTCCAGAGCCGCACCCAATTGCAGCAAGAGCTCCGGGAGATGCAGGAGGAGCTGCGCCAACTTGTTGACTCTTACCAGCATGGGAGAATCCTGAAAGAGGGTGTTGCGACCGTCATTGCCGGAAAGCCGAATGCCGGTAAATCAACCCTGCTCAACGTGTTGCTCGGCGAGGAGCGCTCTATTGTGAGCCATAGTCCAGGCACAACCCGTGACTACATCGAAGAGTGCTTCATTCACGAAAAAACCCTCTTTCGTCTCACCGATACTGCCGGACTGCGAGAGGGCGGTGAGGAGATTGAGTACGAGGGAATTCGGAGAAGCTACAAGAAAATTTCTGAAGCCGATCTGATTCTTTATCTCCTCGACATCAGCCTTGACGAGTTTCTGGATGAGGTTGGTGCGATTCGTGAGTTTCAGGAGCATTACGGCAATGCAAGCTTGATTGTGGTGGCCAATAAAACCGACCTGACCCCGGAAAGCGCCGAACGACTCCAGCTCCTTCGAGCTGCAACCGGTTGCGATGTCTGTGCCATAGCCGCTGCCAGGGGAGAGGGACTTGATCTTCTCAAGCAGTTAATGAGTATAATCGCCCAAGGGCTGAATAAGCAACAGGAGGCAAGTGTGCTTGTCACCAGTCTGCGCCACTACGAAGCGCTCCGCAACGCATTTGATGCAATTGTTAACGCACAGGAGCTGATCACTCGCCAGGCCGAAACTGAACTTATCGCCTTTGAGCTTCGTTCGTCGCTCGACTACGTCGGAGAGATTACCGGCAAGGTGGTTAACGAGGAGATCGTTAACCTCATCTTTGAGCGGTTCTGCATCGGAAAGTGAAGCTGTTTTCTGATGTTTATCTAATGCTTTCTTTTGTTGTTATTTAGCTGGTTTTTGGTTTCGGAGATTACTCTTTATTTGTTGTTATTTGGTGTATTTTTGTTGCTAATATGTTATCTTTGGATTGTGTAGCAACAAATAGCAACAAATAAAATGGTATGGCAATGGGCATCTCTGTACATCTCCGGGAAAGGAAGCAGACTTCCAAAGGGCGAATCAGTCTTTACCTTGAATATTATAAGGGTGCGGAGACTACTCCGGATGGCAAGGTGAGGCCGATAAGGGATTATGAGTACCTTAACCTGTACCTTGTTGAAAAACCGAAAACTGTCACGGAAAAGGAGCTGAACAAACAGACGCTTAATTTGGCGAAGTCTGTCAAAGCGAAGCGGGAATTGGAGATCAAGAATGGAGCTTATGGTTTTACCCCTGAGTTTAAAGCGGATACCCCATTTCTTGAATACTTCAAGACGGAAACGGAAAAGCGGAGCCAGAGCGATGGTAACGTAGGTAACTGGCGAAGCGCCCTGAAGCACCTTTCTGAATATGTGAAGAAGATGTATCAGCCGGGCATCAGTTTCAGGCAAATCGATGATAAATTCTGTCAGGGGTTCAAGGATTATCTCAATAACGAAGCTCGGACGAGTGCCGGTCTACCGCTTTTCTCATCATCTCAGAACAGTTATTATGCCAAGCTGAAGGCTTGTCTGAAACAGGCTATAAAGGAGAGGATCATTGTGTTCAATCCTTCGGAGGGGATTACACTGCCAAGGGCCGTTATAACGAAAAGAGAGTGGCTGACCTTGCATGAACTTGGTCAACTTTCGCAAGAAGAGTGTCGTTATCCTGTTCTCAAGAATGCGTTCCTTTTTTCCTGCCTTACCGGTTTGCGGTGGAGTGACTGCCAGAAGTTGATCTGGCGCGAGGTGCAGCAGAATGATACTGGCTGGCGTGTGGTGTTCCATCAGCAGAAAACAAAAGGCCTTCAATATCACGATATTTCTGATGAGGCAAGGGGGTTCCTTGGAAATGAAGGCAAGCCGGATGATAAAGTATTTATCGGCTTGAAATACTCAAGCTACATGAATACAGCACTTCAACAATGGATGCTGAGGGCTGGCATTACCAAAGATATTACATTTCATTGTGCACGGCACACTTATGCGATGAACCTGCTTGAGGGTGGAACGGATATTATGACACTTCGGGATATGCTGGGACATTCGGAACTGAAAACCACTTTGGTGTATGCCAAGGCCACTGACCCCAAAAAACGTGAGGCCGCCAATAGAATAAAGATTCCGGGACAACGAAATAACGGCCTGGTCGAGTTGATTGCGAACGGTGAGCAGATCGGCATTGCGTTGGGCTTGAAAAAAACAGAGGATGGGTGTTTTATTTTGAACGGTGAACCGCTGACACCTGGTGAACTGGCCTTGAGGTTGAAGGATTTGGTTTGAAATTCATATCATTTATCACTGGTGTCCGGTTGTTGAAAAAATTAACACTGTTTATCGCCTAATAATAAAACAAGTTATGATACGTTTTTGGTCGTCACCGACTTGAAAAAAACTTGTTATTTTTATCACT
>CAIJWE010000001.1 GCA_903824295.1 uncultured Chlorobiaceae bacterium | reverse complement strand
GAGGAACGTAAAACACGGTTGCTGCAAATCGGTGATAAACTGAATGCCGCCTTTGCTCAATGGTTAAGCACCCATTATTCAAGTATCATCAATCTGTCGCCAAAAAATCCGGCGATGCTGCACCATGTGCCAAGAGGTCTTGCCCGTGAACTTGATGATGACAAAAAACGTCGTGTAGCACTGATCGTTGTTGACGGTTTATCGCTGGATCAGTGGGTCTCTGTTCGAGAGATTCTCAAGGTTCAGAACAGCAGTTTAATCATGAGGGAGTCGGCGGTGTTTGCCTGGATTCCCACCTTGACCTCGGTCTCAAGACAGGCGATTTTTTCAGGCAAGCCGCCACTCTATTTTCCAGCCTCCATACAGTCTACAAATAGTGAGAGTAATCTCTGGAGACTGTTCTGGGAGGATGCAGGTCTCTCTCGCCTTGACATTGCCTATCAACGTGGTCTTGGCGATGGCGATGTTTCAAGCGTCCTTGAAACGACGATACATCCAGGAAAAACGAGAGCACTCGGGCTGGTCGTTGACAAGGTTGACAAAATCATGCATGGTATGCAGCTCGGTGCAGCGGGCATGCACAATCAAATCAAGCAGTGGTGTCAGGGAGGGTTTCTCAATTCGCTTCTGGATTACCTCTTGCTTCATGGTT
The DNA here is from genome assembly GCA_903824295.1 of uncultured Chlorobiaceae bacterium. GTDB lineage: Bacteria > Bacteroidota > Chlorobiia > Chlorobiales > Chlorobiaceae > Chlorobium. Next base: position 6,703 of record CAIJWE010000001.1, on the reverse strand, counting down.
ATGAAGTTTGGTTGACCTCTGATCATGGCAATATTGAGTGCCAGGGCAAAGGTCGTCCTTCTGAAGGTGTCATTGCTGAAACTCGCGGAGAACGGGTTCGTGTCTATCCAACTCCTGAACTTCGTACAAAGGTCGCTCGTGAATTCCCTGTTGCCAGCGAGTGGCCACCGATCGGCCTGCCTCAAGGGTATTTCCCGCTTATTGCCAGCGGCAGGGATGCGTTTGTTACTCCAGGAACGGCAATTGTCGGGCATGGAGGCGTTTCAATCGAAGAGGTTATTGTTCCGCTGATAAAGTTTGAGAGGAGTTGATACTATGAGCAAGCGTCATGAAAAGCTGGGGATCAAGCAGACCATTCAGAAAGAGTGGATGGATAGAACGTTGAGAATGGTGCTGGCAGGAATGACTGAAAAGGAGATTCGCCAGGATCTTGACCACTATCTCTCAACACAAAAGCAAAGCGGCGGGGTTGGAGAGCGAGGTCAAAAAACCTACGGGATGGCCATCGGGATACTTGCCTCATGGTTTGCTCCGGAAGATGAGCTTCGCAGGTTTCGGGATGAAGCGCTGAACATTGCGCGTGTAATTCCAGAAGAAGAGTGGCTACCACTGCACTGGGCAGTTATTTCGGCAGCATATCCATTCTGGTTTAACGTAGCAAAACAGGTTGGCCGGCTATTCAACCTTCAGGAAAGCGTGACCCAGGTACAGATTTTTAACCGTATCAAGGAGCAATATGGAGATCGGGAGACCGTAGCCAGAAATGCCCGGTACACCGTCCGCTCGTTTATTGCCTGGGGTATTTTGCAGGAATCCGGCAACAAAGGCTGTTACAAAAAGGCACCTTCCATGCAGATTCTGGAGCGAAAGCTTGCCGCACTGTTGCTTGAGTCGGCACTGCACGCAACTCCGGAAGGCAAGATAGCCTTGGCCACTTTGCTGAAACACCCGGCATTTTTCCCGTTTGAGTTTCCCATGCTCTCCGGCGATTCACTTTCCAAAAGCTCGGGTAACATTGAGCTGATTCGTCACGGCATGGATGATGAAATCTTGATGCTGAAAGAATCAAGATTATGAATAGTCATGATATCTATAAATAGTTCTATATTTCATTGTTACAATAGTACAATCACACAGTCTTACAATCACACAATCTTACATTAATACAGTTTTGTTGTAAGACTCAGATTGAGAGAAAATGAGCGTTTTGCATAACGAGGCAGGGTAGTTGTTTGGGGTTTGCTAAATTCCCGGTGTTTCATGGCTCTATTCAAAAATATTTTTTCTGAAACAAAGATGCTTGATTTCAAAATACAAAAGGAAAGTTGCACCCGTTGTGGTGAGTGTGTTGCTGATTGTCCCGCACGGATCATAGCCATGGCCGATGATGGCTATCCCTTCATTGCTACGGAGAAAGAGGGCAACTGCTATAGATGCCAGCACTGTCTGGCGATTTGCCCGAACGGGTCGATCTCTATTTTTGGGCTCGATCCGGCAGAGAGTATTGCACTCACTGGAGGATATCCTGATCCTGTTTCACTGGAGACGCTGATTAAAGGGCGACGCTCGGTGCGGCGCTACAAGAGTGAAAACCTTGACCCGGAGCTTTTTCAGCGTCTCCTTGATGTTGCCTGGAACGCTCCAACCGGTGTGAACTCACGCCAGGTTCGTTTTACGGTGCTTGACAGCAAGGAGAAGATGGCACAATTTCGTGATGAAGTGATGGCCGGGTTGGGAAAAATAGTAAAAGAAAGCACCCTGCCTGCCGGGATGGAGTACTATACCAATTTTGTCAAGATATGGGAGAAGCATCATGTTGATCTTCTCTTCCGTGATGCCCCTCATTTGCTGGTCGCTTCGGCGCCAAAGCGTGTGGCATCTCCGGTGCAGGACTGTTTAATCGCCCTCTCCTACTTTGATCTCTTCGCCCAGGCCAATGGGGTCGGCACGGTCTGGAATGGTCTGGTATACAAGGCTATCAGCGATCTGTTGCCCTTGAGTCGCCAGCGTCTCGGCATCCCGGATGACCATGTTATTGGTTATGCAATGGTTTTCGGTAAGCCGGATGTTCATTTCGTCCGTACGGTGCAGCACACTCCGGCCCTGATACATCGGGCATTGGAGGAATGACTATCATGAGCTGCAACGTTTTTCTGTATATTTGAGCTCAACTCAATATTTTGAATCAAAAAAAACTGATGGAAAACTTCTTCTCAAATCCAGGGCATCTCTACTCAAGGGCGGAAGTCCTCTCCAATCCATGCCCGGTTCCCAAGGCCCATGGCCTCTATGCGTGGTTCTTCAAAGAGGTGCCGAATGGTGTTCCTGTTGATGGGTGCCTTACATTCGAAGGATTGAGTTTGCTCTATGTGGGAAGTTCGCCTGACAAAAAAGGGAAAGCAGATTCAACGCAAACGCTCCAGCAAAGGGTTCGTTACCATTATCAGGGAAATGCCGACAAATCAACCCTTCGACGCTCTTTGGGCATTCTGCTTGCTTCGGAGAGTCACTTTCCCCTGAGAAGGGTCGGGAGTGGCAAAAAAATGACATTAACCAGTCAGGGTGAGCAGTGGCTTGACTTCTGGATGGAGAAAAATGCCTTTGTGACCTGGGTGGAACATGATGAGCCCTGGACGCTTGAAAATGAACTTTTCCAGAGCGTTGCACTGCCGTTGAACATTCAGGGTAATAAACAGCATCCTTTTGCGGCGCGGCTGCTAAAAAAACGTGAAGAGGCAATAGCTCTTGCAAAAGCGGCTCCGGTTGTTCAGGATATTGCAAAAGGGTAAAAACGTTTATCCCGATTCCCTGCAATGGACAGGTAATTGGTCGGATAGCCGGCTGATATTGCAGGGAATCGGAGTTTGTTCTTTTTAGGAGTTTACTATACATTATGAGCGCATGGAGCATGTGCGTGTTTTGTCTATCTATAATGCTTTCTGAAGATACCGTTTCCCCGTCGTATTTGTTTCAGGTGGTGCAGTTGATTTTTGCCTGCTCGTTATTCTTTCCGGAGAATTCATGAGGGGCGTGATCGTCAACGCTGTCTGGTAGCTCTTTGTTTCAGCAGTTTGTTGCTATGCAAGAGAAGTGTATCATATCGTGCGTCGTTGACGCGGTCAGTATGGGCCTGAATGTTCTCGTTTTTACCAATAAGCCAAACCATAGTTGATGCGTATCTTGACTTTTACAGGCAAAGGTGGGGTGGGCAAGACCAGTGTTTCTGCGGCTACGGCTGTCCGATTGTCACAAATTGGCTATCGAACCCTGATTCTTTCAACCGATCCTGCACATAGCCTGTCGGATTCGTTTAATCTGCCTCTTGGAACAGAACCGACAAAAATCAGTGAGAACCTCTATGCTGTTGAGGTCAATCCTTATGTTGACCTGAAGAAGAACTGGCATGCCGTCCAGAAGTTCTACAACGGGATATTCCAGGCTCAGGGTGTTTCAGGAGTTGTGGCCGATGAAATGAGCATCCTGCCTGGCATGGAAGAGCTTTTTTCCCTCCTGAGGATAAAGCGCTATAAAAACTCCGGACGTTATGATGTCCTCGTCCTTGATACAGCCCCGACTGGCGAGACGTTACGACTCCTTTCTCTTCCCGACACGCTTTCGTGGGGGATGAAAGCGATCAAAAATGTATCCAAATATATTGTGAGGCCGCTCAGCAAGCCGCTTTCCAAAATGTCGGATAACATTGCCCGATATATACCGCCTGAAGATGCTCTTGATTCGGTCGATATGGTTTTTGATGAGCTTGAAGGTATCCGCGAGATCTTAACGGACAATAATAAATCGACGGTTCGTCTGGTCATGAATGCGGAGAAGATGTCGATCAAGGAGACCATGCGTGCTTTGACCTATCTGAACCTTTATGGTTTCAAGGTCGATATGGTACTGGTCAATCGATTGCTCGATACCAAAGAGAACAGTGGCTATCTGGAAAATTGGAAAACGATTCAGCAGAGGTATCTTGGCGAGATTGAAGAGGGATTTTCGCCTCTTCCCGTTAAAAAACTCAGGATGTATGAAAAAGAGATTGTCGGTCTCAAGTCACTTGAGATGTTTGCCAAAGACATGTACGGCGACAGCGATCCCGCCGACATGATGTATGACGAACCGCCGATAAAGTTTGTCCGCAATGGCGATGTGTATGAGGTGCAGTTGAAGCTCATGTTTGCCAATCCTGTTGATATCGACGTCTGGGTAACCGGTGATGAACTCTTTGTCCATATCGGCAACCAGCGCAAGATTATCACCCTTCCCATCAGCCTGACCGGACTTGAGCCGGGAGAGGCCTTTTTCAAGGACAGATGGCTGCACATTCCCTTTGATCGGAATCATCACAAGCAGGATCGGATGACACAGCAAAACAACAAGGTACTCAATTAATCAATTCTTTAGTACCTTGGTGTCCAACACCAGTTGACCGTTTGGTTACCCGGGGGTCTTCGCCGTCCAGTGCTTCATTGAGGCCTGCTCGACAGATTTTTTCCCTTAACACCGTTACTCGTTTTTTTACCATGAATAACAATGAATTACTGCAACAAAGCCACAGAGCCAATGAACTTATTTTTAAAGGTCTTGTTGAGTGTGGCTGTTTCAAGGCGGCTCTTGAACTTGATCTGTTTACCCATCTTGCTGATGAAGCATTAGATACGGTATTACTTGCAGAGCGTGTCGGTGCGATTCCTTCCCGCCTTACCATGCTGCTTGAGGCACTGAGGCAAATGGGGATAATATTGCTGGAGGATGGCAAATGGAGCCTTACCTCTTTTGCTCAAAAAATGTTTTTGCCCAGCCATGCGCATCCTAACATGTACATGATTCCTCTGGCAAAAGCCATGGCAACGCTTTCGGATAATTTTTACCTGAAAATAACCGATGCTGTCAGGGGAAAGATGAATTTCAAGACCGATGTAGCCTATCCTCCCGTAACACGTGAAGACAATCTCTATTTTGAGGAAATGCACCGCAGCAATGCCCATTTTGTCATTACCTTGCTGCTTGAAGAGGCCGACCTTTCAACGGTTACAACGCTTGTGGATGTTGGTGGGGGTATCGGTGATATTTCAGCAGCCCTGTTACAAAAATTTCCTCAGCTTGACTCTACTATTTTGAACCTGCCCGGTGCTGTTGAACTGGTGAATGAAAACGCCGTTGAAAAAGGTGTGGCCGACCGTCTCAGGGGAGCCGCCGTGGATATTTACAGAGATGCTTATCCTGTTGCAGATGCCATCATGTTTTGCAGAATCTTGTATTCGGCCAATGAGCAGGTGACCGACATGCTGTGCAAAAAAGCATGGGAGGCGCTTCCGGTTGGTGGAAGGCTGATTATTCTCGACATGATTATTGATGATCCGGAAAACCCGAATTTTGACTATTTGAGTCACTATATCCTTGGTGCAGGGATGCCGTTTTCATTCCTTGGATTTAAGACGCAGAGTACCTACAAGGATATTCTTGAGTCGATCGGCTTCCGTGATGTCAGAACAGTAAGGAAGTACGGTCACCTTTTTTGTGAAGCGGTAAAGGCGTAATAAACTCCTGTCCCAGCAACTTTTTTTGAGGTTGTCGGGGGCACTTCAATTGTTAATTCCCTCGAAACGGCTGAATCCACATCTGCACATCGGGTTTGGTAAAACAAGCCAGTGACGCGGAGCACCATCAAAGCGCTCAAGTGCGCTTTGATAGTCATCTCTATCTGCTTTGTGTACCATAATTCGTAGAAAATATGATTTGTATAGTAGAGAATAGGAACTTGATTTATGTAAAGTTTACGGTAAGTTGCTGTAGTGAGCTGGAGTGTGGGTGTAATGGCAGTTGTCATGCATCATGAATGCACCGCCGTTCCAGTAGTATTCATTTTTCTTGCTGTACAGCTCAGTTCTCTTCGTTTGTATCCCATTTTAGTGGATTCAGATGGATCTTGATTTCTCAACGCTTTCGGGTGGTTATTTCAGCAGCGTTCCTTTGCTATTGAGACGTTTATCCTGTTCTGCTCCATCAATCTGAAATTTTTTTTGTTTTTGTTAACAAGGTTAAGCTGTTGTTTATGCGTATCCTGACTTTCACAGGCAAAGGTGGGGTGGGTAAGACCAGTGTTTCTGCAGCGACGGCTGTCCGATTATCGCAACTGGGCTATCGAACCCTGATACTTTCAACCGATCCGGCACATAGCCTGTCGGATTCGTTCAATCTGCCTCTTGGCTCCGAACCGACCAAAATCAGGGAAAATCTTTATGCTATCGAGGTCAATCCTTATGTTGACCTTAAGAAGAACTGGCGATCAGTTCAGAAATTCTACACGGGGTTATTTCAGGCACAGGGCGTTTCGGGAGTGGTCGCTGATGAAATGACCATTCTGCCTGGCATGGAAGAGCTTTTTTCGCTTCTGAGGATAAAGCGCTATAAAAACTCCGGACGTTATGATGTCCTTGTCCTCGATACGGCCCCGACTGGTGAGACGTTGCGGCTTCTCTCCCTTCCCGATACCCTTTCGTGGGGGGTAAAGGCGATCAAAAATGTATCCAAATACATTATCAGGCCGCTCAGCAAGCCGCTTTCCAAAATGTCGGATAACATTGCCCGATATATACCTCCTGAAGATGCTCTTGATTCGGTCGATATGGTTTTTGATGAGCTTGAAGGTATCCGCGAGATCTTAACGGACAATAATAAATCGACGGTTCGTCTGGTC